>JAYVIO010000433.1:0-57643 GCA_043770175.1 Verrucomicrobiales bacterium
TTGAGCAGCACACGCGGCTTGCCCGTGTAACGCACGCGAGCGAGGCCGCTGATCTTCTTCACCACCGTGCCCCAGACTTGGAAACCGGTGACGTAGAGCTGCCCATCCGCCGGATTCACGGCTGCGTTGAGCGTGGGGAAGTCGAAGTCGCGTGAGAAGCTCACCACCGCAGCCATGGGGCGGCGACTTGCAGTCGCCGGTGCGTCAGATGGCGATTTCAAATCGCCACCCCGGGGATGCGGCCAGTTGCTGCCGAGCACGCGGAAGAGTTCCGGCCGGTTGTAGCCGATGTGGATGAGTTCATCATTCACCGGACCCATCTTGGCACCCACTAGCCACGTTTGCGTCACGCCGCTGGGGTTCACCGGATGCGGCAGCCATGTCAGCGGCTCGGTGATCGTCTCGGGATACTGCTCCTTCGGCGCAATCGTCGGCAGATGGCCGTAGAAATGATGGTCGCGGATGATGTGCAGCGGCGTGGACGGCACGTAATTGCCCTGCTGATCGCTCGCCGTGACGAGTCCCGTCTGTGGATGCACGCCGATGAACGGCTGCCGTAACCCATAACCAATCACTTCCATCTTCTTCCCATCCGGCGCCACCTTGATCACCGTACCGTTGTGCTTGCCGAAGGTCGTGCCCTCCTGGCCGCCTTTGGAAATGTAGAGTTCGCCATCCGGCCCCAGCTTCATCGAGTTCGGAAACTCTCGCGTCTCCGCCGTCTGCGCGAAGAGGTTGCAGAACATCTCATAGCGGTCGCACTCGCGATCATTGTTCGTGTCCACCAGCTTCCAGATGCCGTTGCGGTCGAAGACGAGGATTTCAACCTCTTGACCTTTGACTCCTTGACCGGCGGAGCTTTGACCCCTTCTGGCAACAATACTCATCGGTTCATGCAACCCGCTGGCGAAGCGCTTCCATGTCACCTTCTCCAAATCGCCCTTCAAGCCCGAGATCAGCCATACATCGCCATCGAAGGTCACACCCGCCGCATCGCCTTGGTCATTGAGAAACGCGATGTCCGCCAGCCGCACATTGCGCTTCCACGGATTCTCGAGGGGCAGGGGAATGGCGTCGATGACGTAGGCGTCGGGTTTGGTGGAGAGCGTGGCTTTGGTGGTGATTGCGGACTGCCAAATCACAGCTCTGGCGGTGTATTCTTGCCTCAATGGGTTTCCTTCTATCGCCAAGTCAGTTCCAGCATTACCGAGCACCCAATCGAATTCACCCTTGAAATTTCTGGGGAAGGTAACGCAATCGACATTCTGAGGTTGCTGGGTCCACTTCTTAACGGTTGCGTCAGGTTGTTCTAGAGAACCGTTCCAGCCAAAAGTGCTTTTGAAGCTTGGGGTTAGCTTCCCCAAGGCCAACGTGAATGGTGCCGCCACTGTCCCTGCGCCAAGGTTTATAGATCTAACAAGAACTGGTTTTCCATCACGAATGAAGCTCCAAATTGCCTCCTCGATGTCTTTTCCACCAATTGTATATCGAAGAAGAGTGCCTTCGGAACTTTGTAGAATTGCATGCAGATGACCTGTCTGTGTGGCTAGCGGCCCTCTCCCCACCTCATCCTTGCTTGGTGCCGAGTCACGCGGATCGGTGAAGCTCGGTTTCTCGCCGACCTGCCAGCCTGGATAGATGCCATTCGCCAACAACACCTTCCCAATCGGCTTCGGCAGATACTCCTGGCCGTCCTTGGTCTTCTGTCCGGCGATGTGATACGAGCCGGGCGCGAGCGCTTCGGGCGTGACGGGTGGTTTGCCCTCCTCGCCTTCCCAAATGCAGGCGATGCGGAGGAGGTCGGTGTCGAAGCAGGCCCAGAGATTGTGGCCGAGGTTCAGGATGAGGCCGCGCGGCGTGAGATTGTCCTTCGGGAAGCCTTCACCGACATCACGGGCATCGAGTACGCTGCTGAAAAACGGGAAATCCTTCTCCACAAAGTCACCCCACGGCGAGGGCGTGGCGGGTGTGTCGGCCTTTTGAGCGACGAGCGTGGTGGTGAGGGCGAGGAACGCGAGCAGCGCACGGAAATTCATGACGAGACAGAACAGGCGAGCGGGGTGTGATCTGTCAAGGAGCGCGGATTTGCAATGCGCAGCAGCCACGCAAGCACGATCAGCCAACGAGTCGGACGGAAGCGGTTTTTCCTTTGACGGAGTGCTGCGGATTAAAAATCCGCGCTCCTTTAAACCGCCACGCAATGCACCTTGCTGATGCCCTGGATCTTCTCCAGTTCAGCGAGGACTTCGGCGCTTGGCGTGGAGTCGAGCGTGAGCAGTGTGAGCGCCTTGCCGGTCTCTTTGTCGCGGCTGAGGCTCATGTCGGCGATGTTGACTTGGTTCTTGCCGAGCGTGGTGCTGTAGGCGGCGATCATGCCGGGGCGGTCGATGTTCTCGATGAAGAGCAGGGTGCCTTCGGGACGGGCCTCGATGCGGTGGCTGTTTACCTTGACGATGCGCGGCTCATTGCCAAAGAAGGTGCCGGCGATGCTGGCGGACTCGCCGCTGTCGTTGCGGGCGATGACTTCGATGAGGTCGGTGAATTCACTGGCTTCCGGCAGGCGGCTTTCGGTGAAACGGAGGCCGAGATTTTCGGCGACACCGTTGGCGTTGATGTAGTTGACCTGCTCGGCACCGACGGCGCGTTCGAGGAAGCCTTTGAGAACCGCACGGGAGATGAGCGTGGTGTCGCCGCCGCCGACCTTGCCGCTGTAGTTGATGCGGACGACGTTGGAGCGTGCTGGAGCGAACTGGGAGACGAGACGGCCAAGAAGTTCGCCGAATTTGAGGAAGGGGCCGATCTCGGCGAGCACCTTAGGATCGACGTTGGGCATGTTCACCGCATTGACGACGGTGCCTTGGAGCAGGTGAGCCTTGATGACCTCGGCGATTTCGATGCCCACATTTTCCTGCGCTTCTTCGGTGGAAGCACCGAGATGCGGCGTGAAGACGGTGTTTGGAGCCTTGAGCAGCGGGTAATCGGCGGGCGGCGGCTCGACTTCAAACACATCCAGCGCGGCTCCGGCGATGGTTCCGTCCGTGAGGGCTTGGGCGAGGGCGTTATCGTCGATGAGGCCACCGCGGGCGCAGTTGATGATGCGGACGGATTTTTTGAGCGAGGCGAGGCGCTTGGCGTTGATCATGTGCTTCGTCTCGGGCGTGAGCGGCATGTGCATCGTGATGTAATCGGCCTGCACGATGGCGGCGTCGAGGTCCTCGCACAGCGTGACGCCGAGGCTTTCGGCGCGGTTTTTGGAGAGATAAGGGTCATAAGCCACGACGCTCATGCCGAAGGCTTTTGCACGCTTGGAGAACTCCGCGCCAATGCGGCCCATGCCGAGCACGACGAGCGTTTTGCCATAAACTTCGGTGCCTTGGAAGCTTTTGCGATCCCACTTGCCGCTGACGATGGTGGCGTGGGCCTGCGGCGTTTTGCGGGAGAGGGCCATCATCAAGGTGAAGGCCTGCTCGGCGGTGGAGATGGTGTTGCCGCCGGGTGTGTTCATCACCACGACACCACGTTTGCTGGCGACGGGCACGTCGATGTTGTCCACGCCGACACCGGCACGGCCGATGACTTTGAGATTGGACGCGGCTTCGAGCACCTTGGCGGTCACTTTGGCACCGCTACGGACGATGATGGCGTGGGCGCTGCGGGAAGCCTCGATCATCTTGTCCTCGGCCTTGAGGTCCATGTCCACCGTGACGGAAAAGGACGGCTCCGCTTTGAGCAGGTCGATGCCTTTGCTCGAAATGGGGTCGTTGTTGCCGGCGATAAGGATGTTGAACTTGGACATGGTGGGTTGGGGGGAAAGGGCGCGCAGACTAGCCGCCTTTCTTCATCGCTCAAGAAGCAATGCGTGCTGGACAGAACACGGGCGGGAGCGTTCATTGGAGATCATGATCTTGGCTGTCATCCCTGGCATCGGCGAACCCGAGCTTTATGCAATTTATGCTGTCCTGGCGACCAGCCTGGTGAGTGGGGTGGTTTATTTCTTCAAGCTCCGACGTCATCGTAAAGAGACCGCCGCCGTTTTGGAACAACTACGCTCCGAAGCCGAGGCCACGCTGAAAGCCGAGCAGGCGAAAGCCGCCGCCCAAGCTGCCGAAGCGAAAAAAGCTGGCGATGAAGCCAGCGCACGCTTCACGGACCTCGAACAACGTTTCACCACGCATCGTGAGGTTGCGGAACGCCGTGCAAACGATGGCTCACAGCAGATCATGCGCCTGGAGGCCGAACTGGCCGCCACCAAGGAGATCGCCGCGCAACTGCCGCCCACGCAGGCCCGCATCAAGGATCTCGAAATTGCCCTGGCGGCCGAGCAAGGCCGCGTGAAGGCGCAGGAACAGACCATTGAGGCCACCAACGCTCGTGCGGCTGATTTTGAAAAGCGCATGATCGAGGCGCAGGAAGTTCTGCTCAAGCGCAAGGCGGAGATGCAGGAGTTTGAAGGCGAACTGCGCAAGGTGCGTGCCGAACAGGCCGCGTATGCCGCAGCCGGTGGTCCCGAGGCTGAACTGGCCAAGGCCCGCGAGGCGAATCAGCAGGCCGAAGCAAAGATTGCCAACCTCCAGCGTGCGCTGAAGGCGGCCGAGGCGCGCACCGAGATGGTGCAGAAGGAGTTCATGAACGCGGTCGGTGTTGCATCGGCCCCTATTTCGGGTGCGTCCTCTTCTGCGACTGCCGGTGACAAGAAACTGCGTGATCTGGAGGAAAAACTCGCACACTTGGAAGCGGAATCGCGCAAACGGGCGCGTGAAGACGGCTACAAGATCGCGGAGCTTGAATATCGCTTGAGCGATGCGCTGGAGGCCGCTGGCAAACAGACGGTGGTGGTCAAAGAGGAGCCGAAGGTCGAAGCGCCACCACCAGCAGCACCCGCCGTGATTGCTGAAGCGCCTGCGGTTGAAGTAGCTTCTGCACCCTCCGCTGAAACGCTTTCACCTGTCACTCAAGTGCCAACGCCTGTGATTGAAGTTGCGCCGGTCATTGTAGTTGAAGCAGCGCCATCGCCTGTGGGTGAAGCACCCGCGCCTGAGATTGTGGCTGCTCCTGAAACAGAGGTTTCGCCACCCGCACCCGCTGTGGAGGCCAAACCTGTTGAAGCAGTGGCTGAATAAACACAGGGCAGCGGTTGCTCTGTTTTGACCCAAGTTTAAGAGCCGTGCGATTTCGCGATTGCTTCGCGCCAGATGCATCGTTCTACTGGCCGCATGAAGTCCAACCTCGCCCTCCTTCTTTTCCTCGGCATCAGCAGCACCGCCTTCACCGCTCCTGACTGGAGCCGTTTCCGTGGTCCGAACGGTTCCGGCCTCGCTACAACCACTGGCCTGCCATCGGTGGTCGATGACAGCACCACGCTGTGGAAAGTGCCGGTGGGCAAAGGCTGGTCTTCGCCCGTGCTGTGGGGTGACATGATAGTCGTCACTGCCGAAACTGCGGCAAACAAGCGCGCTGTCATCGCCTTCTCGGGTAAGGATGGCAAAGAACTGTGGCGACATGAGGAGGAGTTCGTCCCGCATCAAATCCACAAGACCTACAACACCTTTGCCAGCAGTTCCGCCTTCATCGATGCCGAGCGCATCTACATCAACTGGAGCACCGGCACGAACATTCAGGCCCTCGCATTGGATCACACCGGCAAGTTGGTGTGGAAAAACGATCATGTGGCCGATTACATCCATGAGCACGGCACCGGCATCTCACCCGTCGTTGAAGACGGCATCATGATTGTGCGCAGCGAGTTCGACTGGCAGCGTGATGGCAAAGTTTACACCGAAGTTCCCGCGCAACAAAAGTGGAAGGCCTGCATCGTCGGTCTCGACGCCAAAACCGGCAAGCAGGCATGGAAGCTCGAAATCCCCAACTGTCTCAACACTTTCTCCACGCCCGTGGTGCATGCGTTGAAGAACGGGAAGAAAGAAGTCATTTGTGCCGACACCGGCAGCGGCGTCATGGGCATCGACCTCAAGACCGGCAAGATCAACTGGCAGCACAACCCCGGCTACAGCCAGCGCAGCCTCGGCTCCGGTGTTCTTAGCGACGACTTCTACTTCTGTACGTTTGGCACCGGCGGCGGCGTGAAGGAAATTGCCGCGCTCGATTTGAAGAGTGGCAAACCAGCGGCCGTGGCCTTCGACATTCCCAAAGGCCTGCCCTATGTGCCTTCACCGCTCGTCATCGGCGACAACATGTATCTCCTCGGTGACGGCGGCATCCTGCGCTGTGTTGAGTTTAAAACCGGCAAGGTCATCTACGAGGAACGCGTCGAAGGCACCGCTGGCAGCGCGAAGTTCTTCAGCAGCCCCGTGGCGGGCGACGGGAAAATTTTCTGCGCCAGCCAGCAGGGCGATCTGATCGTCATCAAGGCCGGTCCGAAGTTCGAAAAACTCGCCGCCAGCAAGCTCGACGGCCCCGTAAACTCCGTCCCCGCTATCGGCGACAAGCGCCTCTACATCCGTACCGCCAATTCGCTCTACAGCATCGGCGCCAAAGGCCAGCCGGTGCCGTGAGTGAAGATTTGATGGGTGTTTGATGCTCCATCAATTTTGCTCATGCCAGCCATGAGGAAAATCTCCTTTGCCAAGGCAGATGGGGCGGCTATGTCTCGGCCCCCAAATTATGAGCAAAAAAAGTGACTTCGGATTGATCGGCCTCGCGGTGATGGGCCAAAACCTCGTTCTCAATGTGGAAAGCCGCGGCTTCCAGGTGAGCGTCTATAATCGCACCACCAGCGTGACGGATGAGTTCCTCGCCAAACATCCTGGCAAGGCCCTCGTCGGAGCCAAAACGCTCGAAGAATTCGTCCAGAGCCTCGCCACGCCGCGCAAGATTCACATCATGGTCAAATCCACCGCTGTGAAGGACACGGACCGCGACGCCGTGGACGCCGTGATCGAGCAGCTCATCCCACTGCTGGATAAAGACGACATCGTCATCGACGGTGGCAACAGCTTCTACCAGACCACCGAGCGTCGTGACGCTTACCTCGCTGAAAAAGGCCTGCGCTTCATCGGTGCTGGCGTCTCCGGCGGTGAAGAAGGCGCGCGCAAAGGCCCGAGCATCATGCCTGGCGGCCCTGCTTCCACCTGGGAAGTCATGAAGCCTATCTTTGAAAGCATCGCCGCCAAAGTTGATGGCGAGCCCTGCGTCATCCACATCGGCCCCGGCGGTGCCGGCCACTATGTGAAGATGATCCACAACGGCATCGAATACGGCGACATGCAGCTCATCTGCGAAGCCTACAACATCTTTAAGCACGCCGGCTTCACCACCGACGAGATGGCCGCCATCTTCAACGAATGGAACGAAGGCGACATGCAGAGCTACCTCATCCAGATTTCCGGCAAGGCCCTGGAGCAAAAAGACCCCGAGACTGGCAAGCCCGTCGTCGAGCTCATCGTCGATAAGGCCGGCCAGAAAGGCACCGGCCAATGGACGCTGCTTAACGCCGCCGAAAACGCCGTCGTCATCAGTACCATCAACGCCGCCGTCGAAGCGCGCATTTTGTCGAGCCAGAAGAAGCAGCGCGTCGCCGCCAGCACCCAGCTCACCGGCCCCACGGTGAACATCACCACCGCCAAGGCCGACCTTGTGAAGAAAGTTCACGACGCCCTCTACGCCTCCAAGATCATCAGCTACGCGCAGGGTCTCGATCTCATCAAGACGATGGGCGAGAAGAAGAAATGGGGCCTCGACCTCGGTCGCATCGCCAGCATCTGGCGCGGCGGTTGCATCATTCGCGCCCGCTTCCTCAACCGCATCACCGACGCCTACCGCACCAATGCCAGCCTCGCCAATTTGATGCTTGATCCGTTCTTCAAAGACGTGCTCAGCCAGACTCAGCAAAACTGGCGCGAAGTCGTCAGCATCGCCACCCTCAACGGCATCCCATGCCCCGCGTTTTCAGCGTCCCTCGGCTACTACGACAGCTATCGTGCCGAGCGCCTTCCTGCGAACCTGCTGCAAGCCCAGCGTGACTTCTTCGGTGCTCATACGTATGAGCGCACCGACAAACCGGAAGGCCAGATGTTCCATACGGAGTGGCCGGAAGTGATCGGTTAAAGTAGCCCAGTTGCGCCGCAACTGGAACCATCACTCCCCAAAGGCGGCTGGTACTCCCGGTCGCCTTTTTCCATGCAAAGCGCTGTGCCTTTGCCATGCTTGCCTCATGGTCGCCGACCTCACGCCTGAATGCATCGCCACCCTGGTCGCATGACCGGGGCGCAGAAGTTGCGTGCGGCCTTCGTTCTCTACGACACCGCCAAGAAGATCAAAACCGCTCGTCTGCGTCAATTGCACCCGGAATGGAGCGAGGAACAGGTGCAACGCCAAGTGAGGGAGATTTTCCTGCATGCAGTCACCTGAGTCCTTTCTCACCTTCACCCGCAAGCTGAACGAGCTGGGTCTGCTTCACATGTTCTGCGGCAGCGTCCCCGCCATCTACTATGGGGACACGTTTGACCCATGACGTGGATTCATGCAAAGCCTGAATCTACCGCCTATCATCAACGCATGACTTGCCGCGCCAACCTTGTTTCTCCCGTTGCTTGGACGCTAATTCTCACCGTTTTCGCGTGGCCGGCGCTGGCTGGCATCTTGGAGTCTTCTTTGAGAATGATGATTGGGCGCTCATGACCGGCCTTCTCATCGGCGGGATCTGGATCGTCCTGATGTGGGTGTAAGTTCTGATCTTTAAAAGGCCTTATCCTTGCGCTGCACGCCCAAAAGGGGCGTGCAGCGCGCGGTGGCGAGGGGTGGGCCAGCGTGGTCTGTGTCGGGGGGTAGCCAAACACAGCCAACCCAAACTCACACAAAAATTACCTCAACATGAACCCCGCCGAACCATCCCAACCCTGATCGCCATTTTTACAGAATAAAAATTGCGCCGTCCTTTCGCGCCGCTTTGTTTATCTGCGCCCATGATCCGCCGACTTTTTCTCTCCTTGCTGGCTCTGCCACTTTTGGTTTCTGCCGCCGAAACACCGCCGAACATTGTGATGATCATTTCGGATGACCACTTGTGGAGCGATTACGGCTTCATGGGGCACAAGGTCATCCAGACGCCGAATCTGGACAAGCTGGCGAGCGAGAGTCTGACGTTTCGTCGTGGCTATGTGACCAGCAGTTTGTGCTGTCCGAGTCTGGCGACGATCATCACGGGGTTGTATCCGCATCAGCACAAGGTGACGAGCAATGACCCGCCTCTCGTGCCTGGAAGTGCCAAGAAGAAGGGCCAGCAAAACAACGCAGCGTTTGAAGCGGGACGTGAGGTGATGAGCAAGCATCTCGAAGCAGCGGGCACGCTGCCGACGATGTTGAAGCAGAAGGGCTACCTGAGCATGCAGACGGGCAAGTGGTGGCTGAAGAGTTTTGATCGCGGTGGCTTCACGCATGGCATGACGCACGGCGGCAGGCATGGCGATGCCGGTCTCGACATCGGCCGCAAGACGATGCAGCCGATCTATGACTTCATCGGCGAGGCCAAGCAGCAGCAGAAGCCGTTCTTGGTCTGGTATGCGCCGATGATGCCGCATGATCCGCACACGCCGCCGCAGCGTTTGTTCGACAAATACAAGGACAAGGCCCCTAGTGAGCATGTGGCGAAGTATTGGGCCATGGTGGAGTGGTTTGATGAGACCTGCGGTGAACTCGTGAAGCACATCGACGACAACGGCATGAAGGAAAATACCATCTTCGTCTATGTCAGCGACAATGGCTGGATCACGAACCCAAAGACCGGCCGTTATGCCGAAAAATCCAAGCAAAGCCAATACGACGGCGGTCTGCGTTCCCCCATCATGATCCGCTGGCCCGGCAAGGTGAAGCCCAAGATGTCCGACGAACTCGCGCAATCGATCGACTTTGCGCCCACGCTGCTCAAAGCCGCTGGCTTGGAGTCGGCGAAGGCCATGCCGGGCATCAACTTGCTCGATGACGCCGCTGTAAGCGCCCGCAAGGCCATCTATGGCGAATGCTTCACCCACAATTTCGTGGACCTGAACGTTCCCGCCTCCAGTCTGAAATGGCGTTGGATCGTCGAGGGCACCACGAAGCTCATCGTACCGAACAAAGCCAACCAGCCCGACGATGTCGTCGAACTCTACGATTTGAAGGCCGATCCGACCGAAGAGAAGAACCTGGCGACTGACAGCGCGGAGAAAGTGAAGGAATTGAGCGTGAAGCTGGATGCCTGGTGGAAGCCGTGACGCCCGGTTTATTCCGAAATGAGGTCTGGCGCCGGGGACTTTGATCTCCATGGTCTCTCTTGTCACCCAGGCCGCTTGGCCGTCGATATGCGCAACTGGCAGACACCATGCCAGCCCACTCCTTCATTCCCACCCGGAACCCGCGCATTCAGTCCGACAACGAATTCCTGCACGCTTTCAAGGATCACGAGTTCGACCAGAATTATCCGGAGGACGTTTCTAGGCTGTCCCCATGCCACTGGAGCCCGGTGAATGTGTGCCAAATGGCGGCGCAGCTTCTCGTTTTGGAGCCGGGTACACGCGTGCTCGACATCGGCTGCGGACCCGGAAAATTTTGCGCCATTGGTGCCACCACGACGCTGGGCCATTTCACCGGAGTGGAACAGCGCGGGCGGTTCGTGAAGGCGGCGCGTGAGATGTTGCACCGTCAGGGCATTGCGCGGGCTGAAATCGTGCATGCAAACATCACCACGGTGGAGTTTCACGCCTTCGATGCCTTCTATCTCTTCAATCCCTTTGAGGAGAACATCCTGTCCATCCTGCAGATCGATCATGACGTGGAGCTGGACCCCCAGTTTTACGAAGACTATACGCTGCACGTGCAGCAACAGCTTGAACGGATGCCCCTGGCCACGCGGGTGGTCACCTACTTCGGCAGCTGTGCCGAAGTCCCCGAATGCTACACCTGCACGCACGCGGCCTACGAAGGCATGTTGAAGCTGTGGGTGAAGACGCGCCCGAGCCTCGAAGACGACTGAATCTCCCAAACCAACCAAACCAACAAAACCAGATCATGACACCCATCGCCACCCAACTCGAAGACCTCGGTCAGCTCACGGAGCTGGACGCCACCAAACGCCGTCTGGCTTCAGGCACGTCCGAATTCAAGAAACTCACCGTTGAATGCAATCATGTTCGCGAGCGCCTGCCCGCTGCAATCCTGCATCATTACGATCTCCGCATCTCCAAAGGCAAGAAGGGCGCGGCGAAGATGCACAACAAAGTCTGCGGCGGCTGCTTTATCTCCCTGCCAAGCGGACAGCTTGCGGACATGCTCAGGGTGGACATGGCGCTGCAAATCTGCGGCAACTGCAGCATCTTCATCCTCCCTGGTGATCCGCTGCCAGTCACAGAAACTCCCGAAGTCACAAAGAAGGTCGCGACCAAGGCAGCTCCGCGCAAACGCAAAGCCAAAGCCGCAACTCCAGACACAGAGGCAGCTCCAGACATCGAACCCGTCTAAAAACACCAGGCGAAGGGTGGCTGAGATACTGAGCAGACCGGTATTTCAGAGCAAGCCGGAGCAACTCAATTCAAGAATCGAAACTCAGGCGTTGACCACAAGGTCTGGATGAATCGCGCCCAAAGATCGCGGGTTTCTTCGGCGGAAGCGTTGCCGGAAGACGATGATTCGAGGAAGTCGCGGACTTGAGCCTGCTCTTTGGCGGTTGGGGCGCGATTGAGAGAGTTTTGGAAAGCGGCGTTGATGCGCTTGGCGGTGTCGTCAGATGATTTGAGGACGACATCGGCAGCGGCGCGGGCTTGTTCAATGACTTTGGGCGAATTCATCAAAAACAGCGCCTGGGTGGCGACGGTGCTGGTGGTGCGCTGGGCGATGGGCTGGTTGATGTCGGCGAAGTCGAAGACTTCAAACAGCGGGTGGCGAACATTGCGGAAGGCGGCGGTGTAGAGGCTGCGGCGCGTGTCGAGGAACTGGTAGCCGTATTCGATGTTTTGGATCTTCTGGTCGTTGGCGTCGATGGCTTTCACGTCGCTGACGCCGGGGCCGCCAAAGCTGCGATCCAAGGTGCCTGCGGCAGCGAGCATGGCATCGCGCAGGCACTCGGCGTCGAGGCGTTTGCGGTTCATGTGGCTGAGGAGGCGATTGTCGGGATCCAAGGAGCGGCGGTTTTCAACCGCCGTCGGCGATTGGAAATCGCCGCTCCTTGAGGCCATGCGATAGGTCCGGCTCATGACCATTTCTTTGACGAGATGCCTCAAGCTCCAGCCGTCTTCGATGAACTTGATGGCGAGGTAGTCGAGAAGTTCGGGGTGGCTGGGCAATTCGCCAGTGGAACCGAAATTGTCAGTGGTGCGGACGATGCCGGCACCATAGAGCCAATGCCAGATGCGGTTGACCATGACACGTGCGGTGAGCGGATGATCGCGTGAAGTGATCCATTGGGCGAGTTGCAAACGACCGCTGGCATCGGCAGGAACAGCAGGCGCGCCGGGACGCATGGCGACCTGGATGAAGGTGCGCGGCACGGTGGGGCCAAGATTGCGCGTGCTGCCACGGATGTGGATCTTCGCGTCTTCGGGCGCTGTGTCGTCGGCAACGGACATGGCCTCGGGGCGTTCGGGCATGTCTTTTTGCAGGGCCTTGAGTTCTTTTTCGAAAGCGGCGAGCTGCTGCTTGACCTTCGTGGCGGCAGGCGAGTCTTTTTTGGCGACCGACTCATCCTTGGCCTCATCGGCAGGCACGAACTGAACCGCATCGACGGTGACGTAGCCCTGCGAAGCGGCGTTGGCGATGAGCACGAAGCCCTGGCCATTGGCCTCGAAGCGATAGGTGCCCAGCGAAGCGAATTGCAGCCCTTTGAGGCTGTCCGTGACCATCTTGATGCCTTTTAACTCCTCACCATCGGCATGCAGGATGGTGACGGTGGCATTCTCGGCACGGTTGGGGCCAGCGTTGAAGGCCACGCGCACTTCGTAGCGGCCGGTTTTCGGGATTTTCGGCGTGAAGGTGATGGTCTTCTCACCCTTGCCATCGTTGTTGTCGCTGACGTAGCCACTGCCGATGTAGGGCGCGTAGCTGGTGGAGTTCTTCCACATGCCGACCTTCTGGGCGGCGCTGTCATCGACGACGATGCCGGGGAGGTCGCTGATGGCAATGGTTTTGCGCTTGCGCAAATCAGCACTGCCCGCATCACGCAGATCGTCTTTGATCGCAGCGATTTGATCTTTGAGCGCCGCGACCTGTTTTTCGTGCTGCTCCATTTGCGTTTCGGCAGCGCCATCGAGCGGCAGTGGCGTGTCGATCCAATGGGCGACGTTGTCGGTGTAATTCTTGAGCGTCTTGGTGCTGCGCAGGATGCCCGCGAGCGCGTAGTAGTCGTGCGCGGAGATGGGATCGAACTTGTGATCGTGGCAGCGGGCGCAGCCGATGGTGAGGCCGAGGAATGCGCGGCCCATGGTGTCGAGTTGTTCATCGACGATGTCCATGCGCAGCATGCCTTTGTCTTGTTCCTCGTAGTTCGTGGGCCCGAGCGCGAGGAAGCCGGTGGCAGTGACTTGACGGCGGCGTGCGGCGGCATCGGTGGCGGGCAGGAGATCACCGGCGAGGTGCTCGGTGATCATGCGGTCGATGGGCACGTCATCGCGAATGGACTCGATAACGTAGTCGCGGAAGCGCCACGCGTCTTTGAAGGGCAGGGAACGACCACCGCCGGAGGATTCGGCAAAGCGGGTGATGTCGAGCCAATGAGAGGCGAAGCGTTCGGCAAAGGCGGGGGAGGACAGATAGCGGTCGGCCAGTGCCTCCAATGACGAATGACGAATGACGAATGACGAACCGGAGGTGCATTCGTGAACGAAAGCGTCGGTTTCCTCCTGTTTGGGCGGCAGTCCGGTGAGATCGAAGGCGATGCGACGAATGAGTGCGCGAGGATCGGCGTCGGGGGCAGGGGTGAGCTGGTTGGCTTCGAGTTTGGCGAGGATGAAGCGGTCGATGTTGTTCTCGGGCCAGGATTGGTTTTGAACCGCTGGTGGCGGGTGGGCGACGGGCGGTTGAAAGGACCAAAAGCTGGCGTCGGCACGGGCTTGGCGGTGGGAGGCTACTTTTTCGGCATTGCCTTCTCGTGGATCGGGCGCGCCGGATTCGATCCAAAGTTTAAGATCGGCGATCTCGCTGTCTTTGAGCTTCCGCTTCGGCGGCATTTTTAAATCGCGATCCATGTAACTGACGGCCTGCCAGAGCTTGCTGTCGGTGATCTTACCGGGGACGATGGCAGGGCCGGAATCGCCACCGGTTTGCCAGCCAGCACGCGAATCGAGGCGCAGGCCGCCTTTCTGCTTGTCGGGACCGTGGCAGTCGATGCAGTTGGCGATGAACAGCGGCCGGATGTGCTGCTCAAAATGTGTCATGTCCGCAGCGCTGGCGGCGGAGGTCAGAAGTGCGTAAACGAAGGCGCGTTGGATCATCAGGGGGTGCGAAGGCAAACGAGCGCGGGTTTGAGGCTCTTTCAGGCGGTGAAGCGCAGGAGGAGGTGCTGTGCGTGGCGGCTGACAAGCACGGGCTCGGAGAGCTTGGCCTGTTTGGCCATGTGCGTGAGACAAGACAGCGTCTCGGGGAAGTCGTAGGCGGCAACGTGGGCGCAGGCTTCGTCGAGCTGTTCGGGCAGCACCTCGGTCCATTGCGTGCGCATGAAGTTCAGGTAGCTTTCGAGGTATAGCTCACGCGACTGGCCTTCCTCGCGCACGACATCGACCATGATGATCTGGCCGCCTGGAGCGAGGCGCTGGGCGCAGGCGTGGAAAAGCTGCTGTTTCGCGGCTGCATCGAGATGATGCACGGCAAAACCAGTGAAGATGATGTCGAAGGCGGAATCGGTGTCTTCCACGGCCTGCAGCATGTCCTTGTGATGCAGCGCGGTGTTGGGGATGCCGTTCAAATACGTGCGTGCTTCATCGAGCGCGGACGTGGAGAGATCGACGCCATCGTAACTGGCCGGTGGTGCGCTGTGCAGGCATGGCGCGAGAAAGCGCGCATTGCCACAGCCGAGGTCGAGCAGGTGATAAGGGCCGGTTTGATGACGCTGGCGCAGCAGATCGGCGACGTGCGCGTAGATCTCGCGATGGAACATGTAGTTCCGCTCAGAGATGGCGTCGTAGAGCGTCCACGACTTGCGAAACAATGCGGTTTCGTCGTCTTGCAGATGTAGCTGGGAAGAAAGATAATCTGGGGCGCTTTCAGGCATGCGGGCCGCATGAGAGCATCATTCGGCCCGCGTGCCAGTTCGGAAAGACAGCCGGCATGAAGCCTGGTTAATAACGGCGAGCGTATCTTTCACGAGGCGTGATGATCCGTCCGCCGGGACTCAGGACGCTGCGATCGTGGCGTTCCATGGGTGTGATGATCCGCCCTCCAGGGCTATAGGGATTGCGTGCCGGACGCGGCGTGACGTAGCAAGAGGTCAGTGCGGTGACGAACAGACTGGCGACGATAAGAAGCTGGATTTTCATACTTCGCTATTGAACACCCGGCCCCCAAAGTGTTGCAAGACTGAATTCAAAAGTCTCCGTGACTTTCTGCGGCGCGTAGAAAGGCAGGGATTTTCACTTTCGTTTCCTGCGTCCCGTTTCACAGTCCCCGCTCTCAAACTCCGACCCTCTATGACCCCCGCCGAAGCCAAAACTCAGCTCGACAACCAAGTTCGCGAAATCATCAACTGGCACTTCTCGCCGGAAACCGGCTGCCCCTTCTGGCTCGACTGGGCGAAGAAGAATTTCGATCCGCGCGGCGTGGTGAACAGCTATGAGGACATCATCGCGAAGTTTCCACATTTTCAGGACGAGTGGCTGCGCGATCTTCAGCCGGAGGTCTGGGTGCCAGCGGCCTTTAAAGGCAAGCCGTATAACATTTTCGAAACCGGTGGCACCACGGGCATGCCGAAGCAGCGCATCGGCTGGAATGACTTCCGCGTCGATTACGAGGAGTTCAGCCACAAGCTCGACGACAAACATTTCCCACCAGGTGAAGCGTGGATCATGGTCGGGCCGACCGGTCCGCGCCGTTTGCGTCTCGCGGTGGAGCATCTGGCGAACTATCGCGGCAGCTCCTGCTACTTCGTCGATCTCGACCCGCGCTTTGTGAAGAAGGCGATCACCAACAAGCAGTTCGATGTGGCGCGTCAGTACATGGATCACGTCATTGATCAGGCCGTGCTCATTTTGAAGAACCGCAAGGTTTCCGCGATCTTCACCACGCCGAAGCTGCTCGAAGCCCTCGCAGAGAAGGTCGATCTCTACAGCGCCGGCATTCGTGGCTGTTTCGTCGGCGGCACCACGATGACGCCGCAGTATGTGCGCTTCATCGTCGAAGAAGTGCTAGAGGGCAAAATCGGCTTCTACCCGACCTACGGCAACACGCTCATGGGCCTGGCCGCCAGCGTGCAGCTCACGCCGGAGGACAACTTCTCCATTTCCTACTACGCGCCGCAGCCGCGAGCTGTGCTGCGGGTGGTCGATCCGAAGCAGACCGACCAGACCGTCGAATACGATGCCTGGGGCCGCGTGGAACTGACCACGCTGACCAAAGAATTCTTCATGCCACGCTTCTTGGAGCGTGACGAAGCCATGCGCCGCAAGCCGCGTGCGCCGTATGCGTGGGATGGTGTCGCTGATGTGCGTCCGTTCGGCGCGATGGAGAAGACCATCGTCGAAGGCGTTTACTAGACCCTTCGGGAATGACGAAATCCGAATAACGAATGACGAACCTGCCAGCAGGTCGTTTGGATTTAGTCATTCGTCATTCGTGCTTCGTCATTGCCACCAGACGCGGCCAAAACTCCCGTTTGCATTCCCGTCATTCTCACGCTTTAGGACTCGCAGCCAACCACCTTTGAAGAACCACACGCACGAGACGGCATGAAGATCGCACTGGATGTCATGGGCGGCGATTTCGCCCCTCAAAATCCCATCGGCGGCGTCAAACTCGCCCTCGAATCGCTGCCCGCGATCACCAAGCTGTTTCTGGTGGGCATTCCCGAGGTCATTGAGAAGGAATTGAAGCTCCAAGGTGTCTCCAGCCCGAAATTGGAAATCGTTCCGGCCACCCAAGTCGTCGATATGTCCGACAGTGGCTTGGATGCCGTGCGCAAGAAGAAGGACAGCTCCATCAGTGTGGCCGTGGATTTGGTAAAGAATGGCAAGGCAGACGCCGTCGTCAGCGCCGGACACACGGGTGCCGCCGTGACCGCCTCATTGATCAAACTGCGCACGCTGACACACATCGAGCGTCCGGCCATCGCTTCGATCATGCCGTCGTTGACGAAGCACTGGGTGCTCATCGACGCCGGAGCCAATCCTGACAGCGAGCCCGCGCATCTGGTGCAGAATGCCATCATGGGCAGTGCCTTTGCCCGCCATGTACTGGGCCGTGAGAATCCAACGATCGGTCTGATGTCGAACGGCACCGAGGAGGAGAAGGGCAATGCGCTTTGTAAAGAGACTAGCAAGCTGCTGCGCCAAACCGCCGGGCTGAACTTCATTGGCAACGTGGAAGGCCATGACGTGTGGGAAACGCCGCCGGATGTGGTTGTGTGCGACGGTTTCACCGGCAATGTCATTTTGAAAAACGCCGAAGCGCTGGCCCACACCATCTTCAGCATGGTGAAGAGCGAGATCAAAAGCGGCTTCTGGACCAAGATCGGCGGCCTGCTTGCAAAGCCGGCCTTCAAACGGGTGCATACCCGCACGAACCCCGACGAGGTCGGTGGCATGCCGCTGCTAGGTCTCAATGGCATCACCATCATCTCCCATGGCAGTGCATCTCCGCTTGCCATGAAGAACGCCATCCGTCAGGCTTGCGAAAGCATCCAGCACCAGATCAATCCGCACATCGAAGCTTCCGCCACCGCCCATTCCATCACTCTCCATGCCCGCCCCTAGTAACCAGCCTTTTTGCGCCTCCAGCATCATCGGCACCGGCAGCTACATGCCGGAAAAAATTCTCACCAACGACGACCTCTCGAAAATCGTCGATACCAATGACGAATGGATCACCACGCGCACCGGCATCAAGGAACGCCGCATCGCTGCGGACGATCAGGCCACCAGTGATCTCGCCGCCGAAGCCGCCCGGCGTGCCATGACCGCCGCCGGTGTGGGCCCGGAGGAGATCCAGCTCATCATCGTCGCCACGGTGACGCCGGACATGTTCTTCCCGTCCACCGCCTGCATCGTGCAGAAAAAGATTGGCGCAGCGAACGCGGTCTGCTTCGATATTTCCGCCGCCTGCTCCGGCTTTTTGTATGCATTGCAAGTCGCACGTCATTTCATCAACACCGGCAATCGCACCACCGCGCTGGTCATCGGTGCGGAAAAGCTCAGCACCCTCATCAATTGGAAGGACCGCAACACCTGCGTGCTGTTTGGCGATGGCGCCGGCGCCGTTGTCATCCGTCGAGCCGAAGAGACTGTTGCAGAAGCCCCTGGCCGCGTGCTTTCCACCGTGATGGGTAGCGATGGCAATCTGACGGATCTGCTCAAAGTGCCCGGCGGCGGCTCGGCCTGTCCGATTACGCCGGAGAACGCCGGATCACGCCCGAACACGATCCACATGGAAGGCCGCGAGACCTTCAAGCATGCTGTGACCCGCATGCTTGAGGCTGCCCAGCAGGCGCTGGCGATGGCCGGGCTGACTGCTGCCGATGTGTCCCTTGTCATCCCGCATCAGGCGAATGCACGCATCATCACCGCCATCGCCGACCGTCTCAATCTGCCTGCAGAGCGCGTATTCATGAACTTGGACAAATATGGCAACACCAGCGCGGCCACGATCCCTGTTGCCCTCGACGAGGCCAACAAGGCCGGACGCCTCAAAAAAGGCGATGTGATCCTGCTCGTCGCCTTCGGCGGCGGTTTCACTTGGGCCAGTTCCGTGGTGCGGTGGTAATCCTGGGAGTGGGAGCGCGGCATTCCAATGCCGCAGGGGGGGGTGAGCTGCATTTACGCTTTGCAGGACACGGCATCCCGCCATATTCGCCGCCCTTCGTTCCCACTGACTCATGGCATCCAAGCGCATCGTTCTCAAATTCGGCTCCGGCATCCTTACGCGCAAAGACGCGCCTGAGCCGGATCCTGTGCAGTTGCGCAAACTCGTCGAGGCCGTGGCTTTGCTCAAACGAGCGGGACACTCCGTGGTTGTCGTCAGCAGTGGCGCAGTCGCCTCCGGTTTGAAGCCGCTCGATTTCAAACAGCGTCCATCCGATGTGACCACGCTTCAGGCGCTTGCCGCCGTGGGTCAGACGCATCTCATGCATGCCTACGAGTCACTGCTGCGCGATCACGGCCTGCATGTGGCCCAGCTTCTTGTGACGCATGAGGACTTCGAGAACGCCGAGCGTGCGCCGCGCATGCGGGCGGTGTTGGATCGTCTCATGGAGTTTTCGCAAGTCGTGCCTGTCATCAATGAAAACGATTCCGTCGCCATCGAAGAACTCCGCTACGGCGACAACGACAAGCTTTCCTCCCGTGTCGCCCGCTTCTGGGGCGCGGATGTTTTGATCCTGCTCACCAGCGCCCCCGGACTGCTGCGTGACATGAAAAAACCCGAGGAAGGGCCGATTCCCGTCGTCGAGAACGTCGATGATGTGATTCACCACGCCGAGGAGGAGAAATCCACCCTCGGCACCGGCGGCATGATCTCGAAGCTGCGTGCGGTACAAGATGCCGTGCATGGCGGTGTCGAGTGCATCATCGCTTCCGGCCGTCATGCCGAGCAGATTCCCGGTTTGATCGAGGGCAGGGGAGTTTGCACGCGCTTTCCGGCTTCACGCTCGTAATCCTGCTTCACATGGCCTCTCCCGACATCGCAACGCTGCTCATTCACTGCCCGGACCGCCCCGGACTCGTGCATGATGTCACCGGTTTCATCTCCTCGCATCAGGGCAACATCATCGATCTCCAGCAGCACATTGATCCCGATCAGAACGCATTCTTCATGCGCCTGGAGTGGAGCCTGGAAAAATTCACGCTCGAAAACGAGGAGATCGAAGCACGTCTGCAACCGATGGCGCGCCGTCACGAAATGCAGATGCGCCTCAGCTTCGCCAGCCAGCGCAAACGCATCGCGTTGTTTGTCACGAAGGAAAACCATTGCCTCTACGATCTCCTCGCCCGTCATGAATCAGGCGATCTGCCCGTGGACATCCCGCTTATCGTGGCAAACCACGAAACACTGCGGCCTGCGGCGGAACGCTTCGGCATTCCGTTCCATCATTTTCCAATCACGAAAGACAATAAACTCGCGCAGGAAGCCGCGCAGATCGAACTGCTGCGCCAGCACCGCATCGACACCGTCGTGCTGGCCCGCTACATGCAGATCATCAGTCCCGCGATGATCGCCGAGTTTCCACATGGCATCCTGAACATCCACCACAGCTTCCTGCCCGCGTTTGTCGGCGCGAAGCCCTATCACCAGGCCTTTCAGCGCGGGGTGAAGATCATCGGCGCCACCAGCCACTACGTCACCGCCGATCTCGATGAAGGCCCGATCATTCATCAAGATGTCATGCGTGTGAGTCACGAAGACAGCGTGAACGATCTCGTCCGCCTCGGCCGCGATCTGGAGAAAACCGTGCTCGCCAAGGCCTTGTGGTGGCATGTCCGTGATCGAGTGCTTGTCTTCAAGAACAAGACCGTGGTATTTGATTGAACTCCAACCATGACCACCACCACCGCCATCCTCGCCAGCGTCGTCTGCGGTTATCTCAGCGGCTCCGTGCCGTTTGGTTATCTTGCCGGAAAACTGAAGGGCATTGACATCCGTCAGCATGGTAGCGGCAACATCGGTGCCACGAATGCCATCCGTGTGCTGGGGAAGGGGATCGGCATCCCGGTCTTCCTGCTCGACATGTTCAAAGGCTGGCTGCCGGTGTGGCTGGCGGCGAGTTGGATCACGCACACTGGCGCTGCGGTCGAGATCGTTTCCGTTGGCAAAGTGCTCGCGGGTTTTGCTGCGGTGATCGGTCACATGTTCACGTTCTGGCTCGGCTTCAAAGGCGGCAAGGGCATCGCCACCACGGGCGGTGTGCTGTGGGGCATTTCACGCGCCGGGATGCTTGGCGGTTGGATTGGCTTTCTCACGTTTCTCTTCGCGTTCCGTTACGTCTCGCTCGGTTCGCTGGCGGCGGCAGTCGGAGTTCCCACGGCGATGGCCATTCAGATGTGGCGTGAGGGCAAATGGGACTTTGTGCTGCTCGGCTTCGGCATCGTGGTGATGATTCTCGCCTTTATCCGGCATCGTTCCAACATCCAGCGCCTGCTTGCAGGCACTGAGAGCAAGGCGTTCACCAAAAAGCAGCCGCAATCATGATGCAGACCGCCACAGTCATCGGTGCCGGAAGCTGGGGCACCGCGCTCGCTTTCATCTTGTCACTGCGTGGCCTCCAGGTGCAGTTCTGGGGCCGTGATGAGGAGTTGATGGCCCAGATTCGCACGAAACGTCGCAATGAACGCTATTTGGCGGATCTGGTGCTGCCTGACAACATCGTGGTCACGTCCGATCTCGCCGCATTGCAGCCTGCGGACATGCTGGTGTTCGTTGTCCCTTCCAAAGCGATGCGCAGCACGGCAGAACTCGTTGCTCAAAGCAACGCTGCATCCAAAGCGCGTGTGCTGGTCTCCTGTGCGAAAGGCATCGAACTCGAAACCGGCCGCCGCATGAGTGAAGTGATCGGTGAGTCAATGCCCGGCATCCCGCTGGCCGTGCTGACCGGGCCGAATCATGCCGAGGAAGTCGCCAACAAACTCGCGACTGCTGCCGTCGTGGCCTGCGCTGACGATGAAATCGCCAAAGCCGTGCAGTCCTGCTTCACGCTGCCGTTTTTCCGCACCTACACCACCGATGACATCATCGGCGCCGAATGGGCCGGGGCGATGAAGAACCCCTACGCCATCGCCGCCGGCATCGCGCTCGGTTTGAAACTCGGCGACAACGCCATCGCCGCGCTCGTCACCCGCGCACTCGCCGAAATGGTGCGCCTCGGTGTCGCTGAAGGCGGCAGGATCGAAACTTGTTATGGTTTGAGTGGAGTGGGTGATTTGATGGCGACGTGCTACTCCGAGCACAGCCGCAATCACCGCGTCGGCCTCCTGCTCGGCCAGGGCAAGGCTCTCGATGAAATCATCGCCAGCACGCGCATGGTGGCCGAAGGCGTGCCGAACACCGCCAGCCTCCATCGTGCCGCCAAAACCCGCGGCGTGCGCACGCCGCTGCTCGACGAGATCTACGCCATCCTGCATCAAGGCAAGGCCGCCAAAGATGGCATGCGGGCGCTGCTTTCCCGCGATCCGCGACCGGAGGCGGATTGATCTCAATTGGACGGAGCGCGAGTATGGCGCAGCCTACTCGCCACTTGTTTCTCCCAGCGTTTACG
This sequence comes from Verrucomicrobiales bacterium, assembly GCA_043770175.1. Classification (GTDB taxonomy): domain Bacteria; phylum Verrucomicrobiota; class Verrucomicrobiia; order Verrucomicrobiales; family Verrucomicrobiaceae; genus Prosthecobacter. Next base: position 22,373 of record JAYVIO010000433.1, read on the forward strand.
AATCGCCTCAAAACAGGCGAGTGGTCTTCGACACACTCGCGCTCCGTCAAACCGGCAGCACTTGCGGTTTGAGCACCGCCACCTGCATCGGTTCGAGCACGGCCTTTAGCTTCTCAAACATGGCGTCATCCTCGTAGGTGCCCACAATGGCACCGCCGCTGCCGGTGAACTTGGCGCTGGCACCCACGCTGCGGGCTCCCTCGACCATATCCACGTTGCCCTGGCTGAGTTTGCAGATGCGGCGGCGGAGATTGAAATTCTCATTCAAGATCGGCCCGATCTCACGTCCGCGTCCGGCGGCGAGGAGGTCGCGCACCTGCTGGGCGTAGCCAGCCCAGGTTTTCATCGCGTTGACCACCTGCGTGTCACCAACGTTCCAGCGGGCGCGCAGGTCATTGTGCAGCACCTCGGTGCCTTCGCTCAAGCGAGTCGTGTAAGCCACATAGACCGGCGGGAGTGATGCGGGGTCGAGTTGCTCATAAATGCCATGTCCATGCTTCGCGATGTGATCGCGGTCGAAGTCCATGAATACCACGCCCTCGTAGTTCTGGATCACGCGGTCCTGCAAGCCGGCGGGAATGCCGAGTTCCTCGTTTTCCACCGCCAGCACGAGGCTGGGAACGATGTCCCGGGGGATTTCGACGCCGTAGAAGTCCATCAAAGCACGCCAGCAGGCGGTGATGATCGCGCTCGATCCCGCCATGCCGACCTGCGGGGGGATGTTCGTGCGGTAGCGCAGCGTGAAATTGCGTTCATGCATGGGAATGCCGTGCTTCTGGCAGTATTCGAAGAAGCGCTTCACGCCCGCTTTCAACAGACGGATGCCGCCGTAATAACCGAACTGCCGCACGTTGCGCGTCAGGTCCGCGATGCTTTCGAAGACGGAGTCATCCCGTTCGCTTGGCGAGATACGCAATTCCGGCGACTCAAACAACGTCACCTCCGCCCAGAAGTCGCGAATGATGAAGGAAACGGTCTTGCCGAAGTAGCCGTCCGAGGGATTTCCGACCAGACCGGCGCGTGCATAGGCTTTCTTTTTGAAGAGCATGAGGTGGTCGGGGTTGGTGGAATAAAACGTGAAGGCTAACGACTGCCCTCTGCGCTGACAAGATTAAAGACGTTCGTTGATTCAATCCCAATTTGAGGCCATGAGCGGAGTCCATCGACATGTCTGACCCCAACGGCTACGAACTCCTCGACAGCGGCGCTTTCCAGAAGCTGGAACGCTTTGGCAGTGTCGTGCTCTCACGGCCCTGCGCCCAGGCCGTCTGGCAGCAGACCTTGCCCAAAGCCGAATGGCAAAAGGTGACCGCCACCTTCTTCCGCGACGGCGGCAATCAATGGCGTGGTCGCGACAAACTGCCCGAAACATGGTCCATCGAGGTCGATGGCACGAAGTTTCAGCTCAGCTCCACCGACTTTGGCCACCTCGGCATCTTTCCCGAGCAGCGCGATCAGTGGCGGCGCATCCGCGAAACGTGCGCGGAGTATGCAAAACGCCATGACAGGCCAGCGCGGGTGCTCAATCTCTTCGCCTACTCCGGCGGCAGCACGCTGGCCGCAGCATTGGCCGGTGCAGAGGTCTGCCATGTGGATGCCTCGAAAGGTATGGTTGATTGGGCACGCAAGAACGCAGCGCTCAACGGTCTCGAAGAAAAACCCGTGCGCTGGATCGTGGACGATGTGACGAAGTTTCTGGAGCGCGAACTGCGCCGCGAGCGCCAATACGACCTGCTCATCCTCGATCCACCGAGTTACGGTCGCGGCGCGAAGGGTGAAGTCTTCAAAATCGAAAACGACCTGCCGCCGCTGCTCGCCTTGCTTGGCAAACTTTTGTCGCCACAGCCTCTCGGTGTGCTGCTGTCCTGCCACACACCGGAACTGACGCCCATCTCGCTCCATCACCTGCTCCAGCAGCAGTTCGGCCGCATCAGCGGCAAGGTGGAGCACGGTGAGATGCAGCTTCGCGGAGCTGTAAACGTCCTGCCCGTCCCCAGTGGCAGTTTTGCATGGTGGCTCGCGTGATTGAGCATTCGACATTCCGCCTTCATCATTCGACATTTTCCCAATGCTCAGTTTCCTCCTCCGCCGTGCGCTCAGCAGCGTGATCGTGATTTTTTGCGTGATCTCGATCACGTTTGTGCTCGCGCGCATCACGAAGGGCGGCCCGTTTGACAAGGAGAAGGAGCCCCCGCCGCACATCAAGGAGGCGCTGCTCACGCGCTACAAGCTCAACGGCACCGTGTGGGAGCAATACACCGCCTATGTCGGCTCATTGGTGCGTTTTGATCTTGGTCTGTCCACGCGTTACCGCGACTGGCGTGTCGCCGAGCTGCTGCGGCAAAAAATGCCGAACTCCTTCGCGCTTGGTTCGCTGGCGTTTGTGATCGCGAGTTGTGCAGGCGTTTTCCTCGGCAGCCTGGCCGCGATGAAGAAGGACACCTGGATCGACCGCACGGCCATGTTCGGCGCTCTGCTGTCCATTTCGATTCCATCCTTCATCAGTGGCCCGTTTTTGATCGCCGTGGTCGCGCTTGGTCTTGGCTGGCTGCCGGTTGGTGGATGGGGCACGGTGTCACAGATGATCTTGCCCGCCATCTGCCTCGCTGCGCCCTACATCGCCTACGTGGCGCGTTTGATGCGCAACAGCCTGCTGGATGTCTTGAAAAGCGACTTCCTGCGCACCGCTCGCGCCAAAGGTCTCACCGAAACGCAGGCCGTGGCCAAACATGCCGCCAAAGTCGCGATCCTGCCCGTTGTGACCTTCCTCGGGCCGCTGGCAGCGCATTTGCTCACGGGATCGATGATCGTCGAGAGCGTCTTCAACATCTCCGGGGCCGGCATGGTCTTCGTGAACTCGATTCAGAACCGCGATGTCTTCCTGCTCGGCGGTGCCGTCATCGTTTACTGCGTGCTGCTGGTGCTCTTCAACCTGTTCGTGGACGTGCTCTACACGCTGCTGGACAAACGCATTAAACTCTATGCCTGATGCCGCCGCTCCAGCCCGAATCGCGCGGCCCGATGGCTGGCAGATCCTGAAGCGCAATCGGGCGGCGATTATCGCGCTTGGTTTTCTCGCCGGACTGTCGCTCATCGCCATCGTGGTGCCGATGCTGCTGCCTGCGTCATTGAAAGTCACCAGTAGCGCCTCGTTCGTGCCGCCATCCTCGCCGCATTTCCTCGGCACGGACGTGAACGGCCAGGACATGCTCTACCGCATTCTGGCTGGTGCGCGGGTGTCGCTCGGTGTGGGTCTCGTCGGTGCCCTCATCAGTCTCGTGATCGGCACGCTCTACGGCATGATCAGCGGCTACTCGGGTGGGCGAGTCGATGCGCTGATGATGCGCACCGTCGAAGTTCTGCAATCCGTGCCGCGCATCCTGTTCATCATGATCCTCATCGCCGCGCTCGATGACTATGTGAAGGAATGGATCGACGGCTGGCGCCTGCTCGCCCAGAAGAACAACTCGCCCAACCTCGCCGCCACCATGAGCGACTGGAAGGCTTACTCCAAGGTGCTGGTGATGATTGTCTCCCTCGGTCTCGTCGAATGGCTCACCATGGCCCGCATCGTGCGCGGTCAGGTGCTCGTGCTGCGGGAGATGACCTTCGTCACCGCCTCACGCGCGATGGGTCAGAGCAGTTGGGGCGTCCTGCGGCGTCATTTGCTGCCAAACCTCAGCACCATCATCCTCACCTACCTCACGCTGACCATTCCCGCCGTCATCCTCGACGAATCCTTCCTCAGCTTCCTCGGCCTTGGCATCGAAGACCCCGCTGCAAGCTGGGGTTCGCTGCTCAAAGACGGCGCGCAGGTGATCAATCCGCTCGAAAGCAAATGGTGGCTCCTCGTTTTCCCCGCCCTCCTCATGTCCGTCAGCCTCCTCGCCCTCAACTTCCTCGGCGACGGCCTGCGCGATGCGTTTGATCCGAAGAGCGGGGAGTGAATTTCCTTCGTATCTGAGCCTCTTGCCAAACCCTGAATTCATTCAGATTGGCCCATGGAGGTTATTAATCCGGCAACAATATCGAACATGCGGGGGCCTTGATTTGGGCAGTGGAATCTTCGGGCAGAGGAATGTGACGAAAAACATTCCCCTGCCATACCATTCCTCTACCCATTCTCAGTGCGTCCTTGATGTCAGAACCCGTTGTTTACGGCCGAATGCGCTATCACGCTGCCGGATTAATAGCGTCTCGCATAGGTAGGACTGGTATCTCTCGGAGCGTTCGTCCGCAGCCTTGCCAACACGATACCAAACATCACCAACAACTGGATGACACCCACTGTTGACACATGAAAACGTGAGCATCATGAGGGTGCATGATATTGAATTTGGTTAACAGATCGTGAGGTTTGTCAGCAGCTTTATCACCGGCGGAGACACGGCTCACTTCTCCAGCTTCTTCAGCGCCTCGCTCACATTGTCCACGGTGAGAATCTCCGGCAGGATATCCGGTTCCTTCACGCCGGGGATGTAGAGCACGTTCACTGGCACGGCACCGCGACCGAGGGCGGTGAAGGCCTGCTTGATGGCGTCGTCTTCGTTGGTGTAATCGGCCTTGAGGGCGGCGACGCCGTATTTTTTGAAGAGTTCCTGCAGGCGGGGATCGGGATAGACGCGTTTGTTGACCTAACAGGTCCAGCACCACTTGGCGGTGAAGTCGATGTACACGGGTTTCCCGGCAGCAGTGAGTTCCTGCACCTTTGCTGCAGCAGAACGACGGCGTCAGCGCCGAGGAAATCTACGTGAACCGCAAGGTGCTCGACCTCGTCACCAAGGCCGAAATGGAGCGCGAGGACTACCGCAGCAAGGCCAGCCCCAACGTCTTCTTCGGTACCCGCAAAACCTACCTCGGCACCAAGTACAACACCCTTTGGATCAACAGCATCGTCATTCTCTTCTCGCTGGCAGTTACGATCACCGCCGTGGAGATCAGTTTGAGACGACAGTTGACGAAGGTTTAATGGAGGTGAACTGGCGGCCGAACGTTGAGGTTCGTAGCGTTCATTTGGAATAAGACCGCAAGTAGGGTTCAGATTCGGCAATGCCTGCTTTCAAGCCGGATACCATCGTCTTTCCGTCCCTGAATTGAATATCGGCAACGACCCATGAATCCCCAGCCCGGTCGAGAATCAAAATATCCGTCCACGAATAGACCTTGCCGTCGCTGAGATACTCCAAATGTGCGGGGACCGTAAAGCGTCCGTTGCGGATTTCGGAGCGTCCGGCGGCAAAGGTGGAGATGCCCTCGTAAACGCTGCTGAACGGATCGCCTTCCTTGGACCAGATGGGCTTCACTTGCGGGGGATTGGGGTCGTTGCGATGCTTGTGCAGAAATCCTTGGCGTTCGCGTACTCGTTGGCGCTCCACAACGCTGAACAGGTGCAGCACCTCTGCGCCAAAGTAGGTGGAAATCATGTGACGCTCGGGGGTGTTCGGCGCTCCGCAGATGTCCCAGCGAAAGTAAGCGCGGTAAAAACGCTCGCCGAACTGGCGCGGCGTCTCTGCGTGCGTTCGAGGGATGAGCAGCGCAAGAAAGAACACGAGAACTGTCAGCTTCATGGAGTGCGCGGGTTGGGCGTTGCTGTTGCGTTCTGGAAAACGTGTTTCACGAGGCGTATGGATTCACTTTGAGTTCCTGCTTCCGTATGGGTTCGGAGCCGAGAAACTCCAGAATGGCGACCGTGCGTTGTCCCTGCCGAAATGCTAGGAAGACCGTTTTCCCGTTCTTCAGGAACTCAGCCGCCCACTCCTGTGCCAGCAGTTCATCGCCGTCTTCGGCAATGTCACCATCGAGAACGCTCATGGCGACCCCGTTCCCTTCAACGGAGCATAGTGACGGCAGAAAAGCGTTGTATCCCGTCTCGCTGACGGACTTCACGATCACCGCAACGTAGTCGTCAAAAGTCATGTGGATGGTTCGTTCATACGGTGTGCGCAGCAGCGCCTTGGTTCGGTCTTGCAGTTCCACCTGTGGGGCCGCCCGACAAGCTTCGAATCAACGGCACTGAGCACAGCACCATGGCGAGAAGAACGTAGTAGCCAACGCAAGCTCGAAACGCCACGCGGTGTGCCGGCGAAGGACTCTTCTGCTGCCACAAGCTGAGCAAGACCGGGAAAAGTAGAACGGGTGCTGCCAGCATCAGGAAGAAAACGCCCACCGATGCCATGCCCGACCAATACCAGAACAAACTGGTCAGGAGGCCGAGAAGGACGCCGCCATAGCAAACAAAGAGCAGGAAAAGCTGTGCCAGGAACATGCGCGAGGCGCCAGCAGCGAGCAGCCGCCGGCAAAGCATGAGATAGGCCGCCACACAAGCCGCCGGAACCAGCAGATGGATGGTGATCGCTGTGATGATCTCAGATGAAGTCATGCGCGTGACGCTGCGAGTTTGGCCGAACGAACATGGTTATCATTGCGGCTTCGCGCAATGATAACCATGTTCGTTCGGTGATTCCGGTTCAGTCGTAGGTGATGCGAATGCCACGAATCTCGGTGAGGTGGAGGAACTGAGTCTGCGTCTCTCCTGAGATGCTGAGATGACGATCATCAATCCAGCGGACAGTGATTGAAGGCTCGTGGTTGGCGGTGAAAACGTTTCCGGCCTCGTTGGGGAGCTTGCGGCGCGCCGAAAGAATGGAGACACCGGTGCTGTAGCTGGTGCTTGCGCCGCAGTTGCGGCGGAACGTGACTGCCTTGAACTGTCCATTGGGAGAGACGGTCTCGACCAGATTGTCGTTGGCGCAGAGGACATCAAAGCTCGGGAAAAGGCAGCAGATGAAAAGAGCGAAACCGCCAACCGCCAGCAGCAAGACGCTGCCGAGAACGAGAAGCACCCGCTTCTTGGTGGGCTTTGATTGGCTTTCATTCATGGGAAACGCGAGGAGGTGCCTGACGTCCCAAGCTCAGCGACCCGGCGCACGGGACGCAACGATTGCAACCACGACGCTCCCGCCGGGTTCGCTGCAGCGCATAGGCCGCGTTGTGTGAATCTGAAAACCATAAACTCACTCGACTTTCCAGAGCCGCTTCCATCGGCGAAAGCCGCGCTCACCAATCAAACACAGGACGATGAAAACCGGCAAACAGTAACCCGCCGCTCGCGCCGAAGCTCCAAAAAGAAAGAAGCACACGACCAATGGTGCGATGACGAACAGCGCCCAATAACTACCGAGTGCAAAGATCGTGCGGTTCATGGCGTGTGAAGCGTTAGGCCTCTGGTGTTTTAGGGACACTTTCATTTCAGGGAGCCAAGCAGATTCAAAATCAGCGTATAACCGCCGTAAACGGCACATGCGCTGAGGAGAAAAAACAAAACGCAGCCGAACTTCCTCGAAAACCAGTCCTTCAGATCCCCGCGCTGCAAATCTCCAAGGTCTCTCTCTGAAATAACCTCGAAAGCAATCGACCCGCGCGAAGTTGGCTTCTTCTCCTCAGTGACATAGTGATCCACACGACCATCACTCTTGTTTGACAGCTCACGAATATCCTCCGAGAGTTTTAGCAGGTCGGGTGGAGTGGCGAGAATGACCACGTTCTTATATCCAGGATGACCTGACTCCGTCCTCAGGACATAGCGATTTCTGGGTTGTGGCTGCTCACTCATCTTGATTGGCCGAACATTGAGGGTGGTTAACTCATTGTGAGGTTTGTCAGCAGCTTGAAGTCCGACGGGGACGTGGCTCACTTCTCCAGTTTCTTCAGCGCCTCACTCACATTGTCCACGGTGAGAATCTCCGGCAGGACATGCGGTTCCTTCACGCCGGGGATGTAGAGCGCGTTCACCGGCACGGCACCGCGACCGAGGGCGGTGAAGGCCTGCTTGATGGCGTCGTCTTCGTTGGTGTAATCGGCCTTGAGCGTGACGACACCGTACTTTTTGAAGAATTCCTGCAGGCGGGGATCGGGATAGACGCGTTTGTTGACCTGGCAGGTCCAGCACCACTTGGCGGTGAAGTCGATGTACACGGGTTTCCCGGCGGCCGTGAGTTCCTGCACTTTGGCAGCAGACCAGGGTTCCCACAGCAGGCCGTTCTCGAACTTCGCACTGTGTTCGGTGTTGCCGGATTGTTTTTCAACGTGCGGCCAGCCGAGATACAAGCCACCGACGATGGCAGCAAGCGCCAGCACGACAGCGATGAAGCGAGTGCGAGCCGGTTTGTGCGGCAGCGACCAACGGCCATAGACCCAGCAGCCAAAGGCGACGAGCACGAGGCCGAGCATGAGGATGAGCAGCGGCAGGCCTTCGATCATGCCGGTCAACACCCACAGCATGAAGAACACGGTGCCAAAAAGCAGGAAGGACATGCCCTGTTTGAAGCTTTCCATCCATGCGCCGGGCCGTGGCAGCACCGACACGAGGCTGGGGAAAATGGAGAGCAGCAGGAACGGGCTGGCGAGACCGAGGCCGATCAGCGTGAACAGCAGCATGGCCTGCGGTGCGGGCAGTTTGACGGCGAAACCCAAGGCGGTGCCGAGGAACGGCGCTGAACATGGCGTGGAGACGAGCGTGGCGAGCAATCCCGAGAAGAACGAGCCGCTGAGGCCGTGCTTTATTTGCAGATTGGCCCCGACACCGACGGCGGAAGCACCGATCTCAAAGATGCCGGCCATGTTGAGGCCGAAGATGAGGAAGAACGCGGCGAGCGCGTAGTTGAAGCCGGCGGATTGAAGCTGGAAGCCCCAGCCTTTGCCCAATGCCACCACGAGGCCGCCGAGCGCCCAGAACGAGAGCAGAATGCCGAGCGTGTAGAACAAGCCGTGCATGACGACCTGTTTCCGGTCTTCACCTGCCTGCTGCACGATGCTGACGATCTTGATGCCGAGCACGGGAAACACGCAGGGCATGATGTTCAGGATCAAACCGCCGAGGAAGGCGGAGAACATCACGAACAGGAAGGTGGGCGGTGCTGCGGCTCCGCTGGTCGTCACCGCTGCGGTGTCAGTCGTTTTTTTTTCCAGCGGCGGCAGTTTTTCAAACACCGTGCTCTGCGCGGCATCCGTCACAGCTTGTGCAGTGATGGTGAAAGTGATTTTGCCATCCTGTTTGAAGGGCATGCAGCTTTTGTCATCGCAGACCAGGCCATCGACCTTCACCTGCAAGTCCACCTTCGAGCCGACGGCAGCATTGGCTGGCGGTGTGATTTTGGCGGGCAGCAATACGATGCCGTCGTAGCCTTCGCTCTGCGAGCCATCGACGCCTTTGAACGGATGCACGGCAGGCCAGGGAAGTTCATCCATCTTCCAGCCGTCGGGCAGCGTCCAGACGAGCTTCGTGGGCTTGCCGATGACCTCGGGCGGCAACACTTTGCCGTAGGTGTGCGCGCCTGTTTCGTGCGCGAGTTTCACCGCCACGCGAAACGCCGCGCCGGGTGCTGCGCTGCTGACTTCAGCGATGAGTGTGGCGGTGACGAGCGCCTTGGGGCCATCTCCGCCTCCGCCCAGCAGTGTTGGATCGAACGGAATGCTCTGACTGAACGCGGGAACAGCTAGCAGGACAAGGAGGGGCAGGAAACGGCTTCGATTCATGAGGTTGGAAAAAGAATACGGATGTGAGAACGCTGCACACAGCTTATTCCCATCAGGAACACCGGATTGAGAAATAAGGAAGGCAGGAATTCAGGAAGCCAGACTCGGGATTCCTGTTTTCCTGCCTTCCTCATTTGAAATCGTCTGGCGATCAGAGCGCCTTATGGCTGCCGTCGCAGAAGGGCGGGTTCTTGGTCTGCTTGCAGTTGCAGAGCCAGACTTTCTTCGCTTCAGGCAGCGTGAACTTCTTCGGGCCGAGGCCCGTGCCTTTGTGGCTGCCGTCGCAGCTCGGTTGATGGCCGCTCAGGCCGCAGGCGCACCACCAGTGGTCTCCGGCAGGCAGTTCAACGGCGACGGGTTGCTTGTCGTAGATTTTGGGGAGGTTTTCCATGGGGCGGAGTGTGGCAGGAGATGAGAGAAGCGTCAAGGAGGTCAAGGCTGCGCGGTCAATCGGGGCGTCGTGCATCTTCGCGATGCTTGCCCCCACCTTGACTTACTTGACCTGCTCCAAGACTTCCCGCACCAAACCCGGCCCGCGATAGATAAGGCCGCTGTAAACCTGCACCAAGGCTGCACCGGCTTTCATCTTCTCGACCGCATCGGCGCCGTTCAAGATACCGCCGACTCCAATGATCGGCATTTGCTCCTTCAACAGCATGCGGAAGGCCTGCAACACGAGATTGGAGCGCTCGCGCACGGGTGCGCCGCTCAAACCGCCGGTTTCCTTGGCTAAAACGTGACCGGCAACGGCCTCGCGCTCGATGGTGGTGTTGGTGGCGATGACGCCGTCGATGTTCTGCTCGTTGAAGACGCGGGCGAGTGCTTCGATCTGCATGTCATTGAGATCGGGGGCGATCTTGACGAGCAGCGGCACGGTTTTGCCGTGCTCCTTTGTCAACGCGGCCTGTTCTTTCTTCAAAGCGGAGATCAACTCACGCACGGCTCCTTCGGCCTGAAGATCGCGCAGACCTTTCGTATTCGGCGAAGAGATGTTCACCGCAATGTAATCGGCGACGGGATACGCGGCCTTGAGGCAGATGAGATAGTCATTCACCGCACCCTCATTCGGGGTGTCGAAGTTTTTGCCGATGTTCACGCCAACAACCGCCTTCGTGCGGCGGTGGTGAAGTTTTTTCACGGCGGAGTGGATGCCGGGGTTGTTGAAGCCCATGCGGTTGATGAGAGCCTCGTGCTCAGGCAGACGAAAGAGACGCGGTTTTGGATTTCCCGGCTGTGGACGCGGTGTGAGAGTGCCGACTTCAACGAAGCCGAAGCCAATCGCGCCCCAAGCTTCGACCGCGCTGGCGGATTTATCCATGCCAGCGGCAAGGCCGAGCGCATTGGGAAAGGTGAGACCCATGACGTTGCGTGGCTGCTGTGGCGTGGTGACGACGCTCTTCAGCATGCCGAGCTTGTGAGCGATGACCATCATCTTCACGGTCAGGGTGTGCGCACGTTCTGCATCGAGGCGGAACAGCCACGGTTTCATCACGGGATAGAATTTTTCGATCAAGGTCATGGGTTAGGAGGGAAGGATCGCTTTCACTGCGGCTGCGACAGCGCTGCCGAGTCGCGCGTGCGCCGCCGCATCCAGATGAATGCCGTCGCTACCGGGTTCGATCAGCGCCTGGGTATTGAGATAGCCGCAGCCGAGGGATGCGGCTAGTGCTTCGTAATGCTTCGGCAGCTTGCGGCTGTCGCTTGGCCCATTGGGAAACTTTGCGGCGATGTCTGGCAGATGTTGCTGATCGCCGATGGCAGGCGGGCACATGAGCAGCAGTTTCGGCGGCTTCGCGGTAAGGCCCGCATCGCTGGAGAGGATCATTTGCGCCAGCACCTTCACACCCATGGCAATCTCACCGGGCGAAACACCGAAGACATTTTTCAGATCGTTCGTGCCGAGCATCAGCACCACCAGATCGAGCGGCTTGTGCGATTCGAGGATCGCGGGCAGCACGGCCTTGCCATTGCGCACGGCGGCAAAGGGATCGTCATGCACGGTGGTGCGGCCATTTTGACCTTCTTCAATGACGCGGAAGCCGGTACCGAGTTCGCAGGCCAAAATGCCGGTCCAGCGCACGTCGTGCGGATGGCGGGTGGGGAAGGGGGCGGCGATGCTTTCGGGCATGAAGCCCCAGGTGTTCGAGTCGCCAAAGCAGAGAACGGTTTTCATCAGGGGGCGCATGATGCCGTTCATCCACGCGGCGGCAACTGCTCTCCGCATCTGTTCACAGCAGGCAGAATCCTTGTGTAAAACTGTAAAATTCCAGCTTGCGCGAGATTTCGTCTGTGTTAGACATCACGCCCCCCGCCGCAAAAGCGGGGTTTTGAGTTCCCCCAGACTCACCTCTTTTATCCACCAAGTATGCGCGTCCGTACCTCCGTTAAACCCCTCTGCGAACTTTGCCGCGTGATCCGCCGCAAGGGCGTTGTCCGTGTTGTCTGCAAAAACCCACGCCACAAACAGCGTCAGGGTTGATCCATTTTTTCCACCACATCTAATACTGCATTATGGCCCGCCTGCTTGGAGTCGAAATCCCGAACGAAAAGAAGATCGAATACTCGTTGCCCTATATCTATGGCATCGGTCTTTCCCTTAGCCGCAAAGTTCTTGCTGCCACCAACATCGACCCAAACATCCGTGCGGGTGAGTTGAGCGACGAACAGATCGCCGCCATCACCCAGGCCATCCAGGGCATGAAAATCGCGATCGAAGGCGACCTTCGTCGTGAACTCCAGATGCACATGAAGCGCATTCTCGGCATCAACTGCTATCGCGCTCATCGTCACCGCCGTGGCCTGCCAGTCCGCGGCCAGCGCACGCACACCAACGCCCGCACACGTAAAGGTCCACGTAAGACCGTCGGCGCGCAGAAGGCCAAGTAATCCGCATTCAAGCAAAGACTCAATACCATGGCTGACGAAACGACCCCTATCGCACCCGCCGCAGCAGTTCCCGCTCCTGCCGCCGCACCCGCTGCCCCTGCCGCACCCGCAGATCAGCGCCCCTCCAACAGTGGTGACAAGCAGGTTTCCCAGAGCGTCTGGCTCGAAATCGGTGGTGAATCCGCCGAGCAGAAGATCGTCAAGGCCAAGGGTGCCAAGAACGTCCCTTCCGGCATTGTTCACGTTTACGCCACCTTCAACAACACCATCGTTACCATCACTGATCGTGCGGGTGGTGTCATCGGCTGGTCCACCGCCGGCAAGATGGGCTTCCGCGGTTCCCGCAAAGGTACTGCTTACGCTGCTCAGGTCGTTGCTCAAGATGCCTGCCGTCAAGCGATGGGACATGGCCTGCGTGAAGCTGAAGTTCGCCTTCGTGGCCCAGGTTCGGGCCGTGAGTCCGCTGTGCGTGCTGTGCAGGCCCTCGGTGTCGAAGTCAGCACCATCAAGGACGTGACCCCGGTGCCGCATAACGGCTGCCGTCCGCCGAAAGCCCGCCGCGTTTAATTTTTCCCAGCCCCTTTTCTACCACACACTATGGCTCGCTACACTGGTCCCCGCGAAAAAATCTGCCGCCGCTTTGGCGTCGCGCTTTTCGGCCCCTCCAAGGCTCTCGAAACCCGCAACTTCCCGCCGGGACAGCACGGTGCTCGTAACACCCGCCGCAAGACTTCCGAATACGGCACCGCCCTCGCTGAAAAGCAGAAGCTGCGCTATCAATACGGCCTCATGGAGAAGCAATTCCGCCGCTTCTTCGCCGAAGCACAGCGCCGCAAAGGTGTGACCGGTGAAAATCTCCTGCAGATGCTCGAACTGCGCCTCGACAACGTCGCATATCGCATGGGCTTCGCCAACACCCGCTTCGCCTCCCGTCAGCTCGTCAGCCACCGCCACATCACCGTGAACGGCAAGGTCGTGAACATCGCCAGCTACCAGTGCAAGCCCGGTGACGTGGTTGCCGCGCGCACCACCAGCCAGCGCAGCCAGCAGCTCGTCGGTCGTTTCCTCGAAATGACCCAGGGCACGCCTGCTTCTGACTGGATGACGGTCGATCGCGACAAGATGAGCGGCGTCGTCAATCGAGTTCCCGTGCGCGAGGAGATCAATCCCCTCGCCAACGAGCAGCTCGTCGTCGAGCTCTACTCCCGCTAATCCTTACGGATCAGACTTCAACCTTCAAAAGGGACGCTGCCTCAGCGTCCCTTTTGCTTTCTACGGTTTGACTCTTGGCCCTCCGCTCTTAGCCCTTTGCACATGAATCCCACCCGTCTCGAACTCATCGGCACCGAAGTCGCTCTCGTTTGGAGCGATGGCACGGAGCAGTTCATCGCCATGGAAAAACTCCGCGCCGCATCACCAAGCGCCGAAAATACCGGCGAACGCGATCTGCTCGGCAACAAGATCGGCGGCACGAATCAGAAAACCTTCCCCGGCGTCACCGTGAAGGACTGGCGCATGGTCGGCGGCTACGCCATCCAGTTCGACTTCAGCGACGGTCATAACACCGGCCTCTACACGTTTGATTATCTTCGGGCGCTCTAGTAAGGAGCGTGGCTGTTACTCCTGATGCGTTCGCGAACCCTGCATGGCGGGCTGGGCAGGAACAGGCGTCAGTTCGTTCCTCAAGGTTCCGAGCATGGGCAGCAATGGCAAGTTCTTCAGCGTATCAGTGACGAAAGTGGCCGCCGTTTCTTCTTCGACCGGATGCGCCTGTCCGTTCCATGCCGTCTTGCCAAACTTGCTGACAGCCCAATAAATTTTCCTCAGGCGGGTTCTAGATCTCTGCGTGCTGAATTGGAAACGATTTTCCATCTGGGCCTTGATAATCTCTGCCATGATCCAATCGGCCTGTTCTTTGGTGTAATAGATGTCGTGTCCGCTGGCATCGGTGCCCGCAGGAATTTTGCGCCGGTGCGCTTCATACATCCAATCGTGAACGAGGTAAGCCGGCGCATAGGTCCAGGGTGAATAATCCTTCTGTGACCAGAGGAGCCGCGGTATGCTGCCGCCGTCGGTCTCGATGCTGCCGGGCTTGATGACCTCGCCGTTCGGACGTTTGAATGAGAACTCTGGATTTTTGTTCCTCACATACACAAACTTGTCAGGCTGCTTCCATTCGACGCATGGACGGCCGATGATGGCGCCCTTGCCATCCACCGTTTCGTAAAAACGGTTCGAGGCACAGGAACTCAGTAACAATGCAAGAAGGAGTGTGAAAGCATGACGCATGGCAGCAGTATGTTAGAAAACATGATGCGCTGAAGTCAAACTTTCCGCAGTAATCCAGTTCATTCTCCCACCACGCTGACCACAATGCTGCGCGAGTGCGGCGCACGGCGGTGCTCGAAGAGAAAAATGCCCTGCCACGTGCCGAGCGCGAGCTTCCCACTCACCACCGGAATGACTTCCGACGTGCGCGTCAACGCCATGCGCAGATGACTCGGCATGTCATCCGGACCTTCATGCGTGTGGACGAAATACGGCGTGTCTTCCGGCACGAGATGATCGAAGAAGCTGTGCAGGTCGGTGCGTGCGGATGGATCGGCGTTCTCGTAGATCACCAGACTCGCGCTGGTGTGCTGTACAAACACCGTGGCTGTGCCGGTGCGAATGCCGCTGGCGTGCACGATCTGCTGGCAGCGTTCGGTGATCTCGTAAGTTCCCTTGCCTCGGGTCGAGATGGAGAAGTTGTCAGCGTGTGCGGCCATGACATCGTTTCGTTCGAATTACGCAGAAATTCAACCGGCGCTCATCGCCTCGCTGGTTTTCGGAGGATAGGCTTCCAGCCTGTCAATGGATCGAGGCGTCCCGCCTTTGATCGGGAGAAAAGAAACTGAGGCGGGACGCCCCAGTCCGTTGACAGCCGGGACGGCTATCCTCCAGCGCAGCTTTAGAAACGGCCCTGCTTCAAATCAAGCTGGGCTCCGCCGAGGTACGCGGCCACATCGCCAGCGCAGACGGTTTCCTGTGCCATGCGTTCTTCAGCCACGACGCATTCAGCCGCACGACCGCACAACCATGCCGCGAGACCCGCGGTTTGATGCAGCGGCAATCTTTGCGCAGCCAAAGCGGCGCATACGCCGGATAAGACATCGCCCATGCCGCCGCTGGCCATGCCGGGATGCCCGGTGGTGTTGAACAACGTCGGCTGACCGCGTGTGGCGATCACCGTTCGTGCGCCTTTGAGCAGCAGTGTGCGGCCCGGAGCATTCTCCGTGAGTGCTTCGACGACTTTGCGTCGGCTCATGCCATGCCAGCCGGGGAAATTGCGCAGCAGGCGATCCAGTTCGCCGGGATGCGGCGTCATGAGGCGTGGCAGCTTGCCGGTCTTGTCCAACACCTCAGGATGCTGTGCCAGCATCGTCAGCGCATCGGCATCCACGATGGTGGGCATCTTCGCCTGCCGCAGCACTTCGAGCACTTCCTTGTCGTGATCAAAGCCAAGTCCTGGCCCGATGGCGAGTGCATCAAATTTCATGTCGAGCACGTCGCGATAATCATCCACGGTCTTCACCATCACCTCCACCGGCATCCGGGAAGCGATGAGCGGATACACATCCTCTTTCACCAGCAGCGTGACCAAACCAGCGCCCGCACGCAACGCACCACGACAGGCCAGCTCCGCTGCGCCGAGAAATCCCGGCGATCCGGCGATGATGCCGACACGCCCGGCTTCGCCTTTATGCATGTCATTCGCACGGCGTGGCAGCCACGAACGCAACAACAACGGCGTGAGTGCTTCAGCATGCGCATCACCTTCGATGTTCGACAATTCACGCAGCGGCACCAGCGCGATACGGCCTACATAATGATCCGCACCGTCTTCGAGCAGGCCCGCCTTGATCTGCGCCACCACGGCGGTCACATCGGCCTCCACCGCATCTTCACAGGCATCGCCATGATCGCCGTCGAGGCCGGAGGGAATGTCCATCGCGATGGTCAGCGCATGTTTCTGCGTGCGCAGCGTGTTCATCTCGCGTGCCAGTGCCTGCAACTCTGGCTTCATCGGACCTTGAGCACCGATGCCGAGCAAACCGTCGAGACTCACAATCGGTCCCGGCGCGAAATCAAACGTTGTCGCATCGTCAATGACACGCACATGGCTGCTCAAGGTCGCCAGATGCCTGCGCGGCAGTTCCTTCATCGCTTCCGGCGCACAACACAGCCGCGCATGCAGCTTCCAGCCATCCATGACCAGTTCCCGCGCCGCGACGAGCGCATCGCCCGCGTTGTTGCCTTTGCCGAGGAATAGCACCAGCGACCCAGGTTGCGGTGCAAACTGTCGCACCACGTTCGCGATGCCGCGTCCCGCTTCTTCCATCAATGCCGCCGCACTCACCCCGCGTGCGAACGCGGCTTCTTCGCATTGCTGCATCTGGCGGCAAGTGATGATCATGGGCGTTCTGCTGCATGCAGGAGCAGCGCCTTGAGTTCATGAGCCGACTGAAACGCGGCTTGCGGTATTGTCGTGGCCGCACGCTCGATCACACGTGTGCCTGCCTTGACCGTCTCCAGCACAGCCTGTATGCGAGTCATCACGCCTGCATCCGGTCCGCCCAGCACCAGGAGATGCAGCAATCGTTCGTCGTCACGTCGCATGCCTTCCTTGATCTCCTGCAAGGCATCCGCTGTGTCCGGGACAATCGCAAATCGCAGTGTGCGCAGCGTCGCCTCGCCCGTGAGTTCATGCGCGACGCTCAACGTCTCCGCAATGGCCAGAGCACTGCCTTCCATGCGTGTGGCATCATCATTGTAAAGCACCAGCGCCAGCACGACCTCGCGTGGTCTCTGCTTGCCGCTGAGTTCGGCGTCGATGTTCGATTTGTCGCCGCCCAAACGCTGCCGCCGCACCGTGTAGCCCATGTTCTCCGCACCCATCGTTGATTCGAGGTAACCGGGGATGCTCAGATCACGATCCGGCTTGCTCAGCGCCTCGCGCACGATGTCTGCATGCCGCTGAATACCTTCCAGACTGATCGTCCGCCGCAGCGCCATCGCATACTTGAACGAATGGTCCTCCGCTTGATCCTTCTTCCATTGCCAGATGCCAAAGGAGGCGATGCCGAGCAGAATCGTTCCCGCCGGAAAGAGAACGAGTGCGGCGCGAATCCAGCGTCCCGGATCAGCAGAGGTTGAGGGGGCTTCAGTCATGGAGCAGCCACTCCATAGCGAGATTCAGCCTGATGCCACGCGGAATCCATCTTGAAGTCTCCCACGTCCTGCGGCACTAAACATGCCCTCTTACAACCATGTCCGCCGAACGAAAAACTCTCGAAGAACGCGCTCAGATGTCCGACATCGACCGCCTGCGCCACTCCTGTGCTCATGTGATGGCCACCGCCATCCTGCGCCTGTGGCCGAACGCCCAGTTCGCCTACGGCCCGCCGGTCGAAAATGGCTTTTACTATGACTTTGACCTGCCGGATCATCGCATCACGCCGGATGACTTCGAGAAGATCGAGGCGGAGATGAAAAAGATCTCGAAGGAGAACCAGAAGTTTGAATGGAAGGGCATCAGCCGTGACGAAGCGAAGGCGATGGCGCAAAGCGGTCGTCTTGGCGGCCTCACGGAGCGCCCAGGCAACCCCAGCGTGTTCAAGCTCGACCTGATCGACAAGATTCCTGAAGGCGAGCAGATCTCCTGCTTCCAGAACGGCGACTTTATCGACCTCTGCGCCGGACCGCACGTCGGCTACAGCGGCAAGTGCAAAAACGTGAAGCTCATGTCGGTCAGTTCGTCCTTTTACATGGGCGACGAGACGAAACCGCAGCTCCAGCGCCTCTACGGCACCGCGTTCCCTTCGAAAGAAGAATTGGAGCAGCACCTCGTGCAGCTCGAAGAAGCCAAGAAGCGCGATCACCGCAAGCTGGGTCGCGAATTGAAGCTCTTCCACATCGACGAAGCGGTGGGACAAGGTTTGATCCTGTGGACGCCGAACGGTGCGATCTTGCGTCAGGAACTGCAAAACTTCATCAGCGAGGAACTGCGCAAGCAGGGCTACAGCCAGGTCTTCACGCCGCACATCGGCAAAGTCGGCCTCTACAAGACCAGCGGCCACTTCCCGTATTACAAAGACAGCCAGTTCGCTCCCGTGATCGAGAACGATGATCTCGCGAAGGTCATCAAAGAAGGCTGCGGCTGCTGTGAGGTCATGGAGCGCCTCGGTGCGGTGTCTGCGAAGATGCGCCAGGAACTCAACGAGCGCGCTGGCAAGGAAATCGTGCCTGAAGATCGCGTGCTGCCCGATGATCAGCTCCTCGATGGTTTTTTGCTGAAGCCGATGAACTGTCCGCATCACATCAAAATCTACGACAGCCAGCCGCACAGCTATCGCGACCTGCCCGTGCGCCTTGCCGAATTCGGCACGGTGTATCGCTGGGAGCAGAGCGGTGAGTTGAACGGCCTCACTCGCGTCCGTGGCTTCACGCAGGATGATGCGCATCTCTTCTGCACGGAGGAACAAGTCGCCGCCGAAGTCCTCGGCTGCCTGAGCCTCGTGAAGATCGTGCTCAGCACCCTCGGCATGACGGATTACCGCGTCCGCGTCGGTCTGCGCGATCCTGACAGCAGCAAGTTCACCGGCATTCCCGAACAGTGGGACAAGGCCGAAGACGCCTGCCGCAAAGCCGCCGCCACACTCGGTGTTCCTTTCACCGAAGAGCCCGGCGAAGCCGCGTTCTACGGCCCGAAGATCGACTTCGTCATCAAGGACGTCATCGGCCGCGAATGGCAGCTCGGCACCGTGCAGGTCGATTACGTCCTGCCCGTGCGCTTCGACCTGACCTACAACGGTGCCGACAACAAGGCGCATCGCCCTGTCATGATCCACCGCGCGCCCTTCGGCAGCATGGAGCGCTTCTGCGGCGTGCTCATCGAGCACTTCGCCGGTCATTTCCCGACCTGGCTCGCCCCCGAGCAGGTACGCATCCTCACCATCAGCGAGAAGGTCGATGCCTTTGCCGATGAAATCTTCGCCCAGCTCAAAGCTGCGGGACTGCGTGTCACGCTGAACAACGACGCCGACAAAATCGGTGCCAAGATCCGCAACGCCCAGCTCGACAAGATCCCCTACATGCTCGTCCTCGGCGAAAAAGAAGCCGCCGCGCAAAGCGTCGCCGTCCGCCACAGCAAGAAGGGCGATCTCGGCGTCAAGCCGGTCGCCGACTTCCTCGCCGAGATCACGGCGGAGGTGAAGGAGCGGAGACTCTAAACGGTCAAGGTGTTGTCAAGAGCACGACGCTTGACTGCTTGACCACCTTGACGATTTGGATTCTCAGCCACCTCACTGCGCAAACTGCAGCGACCCCAGGATCTTCGGCACGGCGGAAACCTTGGAGATGTGCTGCCCGGTCGAGTAAAAGGAAAACACCCAGATGCGGTTGTTGTGAGGCAGATGCACCTGCACGATCGACTGTGACTTGTCACGGCTGGTGGCCTCGCAGCGGAAGGCGTTTGCGCCAGCCAGACCGAACATGCCGGAGCGCTCGATCTTGGAGAAGCCGCCTTCGCCCAGCGTGCGCTGAATGCCTTTCTGATACGCCGCGTTCGTCACCAGTGCGTCCTTGGAACCGGGATCATTCGCGCCCAGCGGGCCGACGATGACAAAGCGCTGATTGCCGTTGTTGGCAGCCGCGAAGAGCAGGGTGTTCGCTGGTGCGGTTTTGGCGATCCGCCAGCCATCTGGCAGCGCGACGGCCAGGTGATGCTTGGAAAGCGTCACCATCTCACCGCCTTGTACTGGCGTGATTTTCATGGAGGCGGTGTTCGCACAGCTCGTCAGGAAGAAGGGGGAGAGCAACAGCAGCAGGAAGGAGAGGTTTTTCATCAAAAATGGGGCGTGTTTGGTGGAATCATCAAGGAGCGTCGAAGCGGCGGAGGCAACCCGAAATTTAAGCAGGATCCCAGGCAGTGGCATGGCTTGCAGCTTCCTGCCTCTTGCCCGGCACGTCATCTTGTGCCGTGGCCAGCAGATGACCGAAGACTTGTTTCGAAATTTTCGCCAGCCCGTTTGGAGAGGTGAGTTTGGGATATTCATTCACCCCGATTCAAGCCCTTCTGGTTCGGCTCGCTGTGTTGGTCAGCACCACCAAACCGCATTGTGCAGCGCTGTTGCATAAAAAATGGCGGACAGGGAGGGATTCGAACCCTCGGTACCGGATTAGGGTACACACGCTTTCCAGGCGTGCTCATTAGACCACTCTGACACCTGTCCAAAATCTCCCTTCTGAGAAAGGGGAGCGCGGATAGTGGCGCGGGCGCAGACACAGGCAAGCTGATTTTGCCTGCGGTGTGCCGTTACTCAGACTTCTTCCACGCATGCACGATGTAGGTGGAGGCAGAAGCGCCGAGGGCGGCGATGGCCTGCTCCTTGGTAAGGGCGGGCGAGGTGGAGGTCACGGTGACTTTTTGCGTGCCGGGTTTGTCGCCCGCCACGATGGCGACATTGGAAACGCCGTCGAGCTTGGTGAATGAGGCGGTGACGTGATCCTTGCAGCCAGCGCAGACCATGCCGGTCATCTCTGCGATATAAGTCACCGGCGGATCGGCAGCGAGCACTGACAGGCAGAGGCAGCAAAAGAGGGCGAGGAGGAAGGTGAAGCGTGTCATGGGGTGTGCGGAACAGGTAGCGGGAGAGTTTATGCCGCCAAGCCCAATTTTACGAGCAAGTGAGACGTTGAAGAGAGGAATTTTGCGGTGAGGCGTTTTTTTCGTGCGTCACCGGGCGTTCTGCCGTGTTAATGCATCCTACCATGAAGCCGATCCAACTCATACTCCTGCCGGCCATGCTGCTGGCAACCACCGCCACTGCTCAAAACCAGCCTCCGCGCCAGCAGCCTCCTGCTTCCGAACCTGTCGTTGTGCCGCAGGTGGCTTTGACGGCGGCTCAGACGGCGCACATTTTGAAGGAACTGGAGAAAATAGAAGCGCAGATTGGTCAGGGACGCAGCACGATATTCAGCAATGCGCTGGCAAAGTTTCGTTCTGCCATGTCCAGCGAAAGCGACGCACTAGGGTTATACCTGGACTGTTACAAACTCGAGAACTTCGAACGCAAGAACCTGAAGACGACGGATTTCATGGACTGGCGCGAGAATAATGAGGCTCGTTTCAAGGATGAGGATTTCACCAAGGGACTGGCGATGCAACTGGAGTACCTTGTGCTGACGATTCAGGCCCAGGACATCAATGACCAAAAGAAAATGGGACCTCTGGTGGTGGCCTTGCAGGCATTTCTGGGCAAGGCGATCACTGCCGTGCAAGCAACGACGAAGCACACGGCTTCTGGAGCGGTGGAAGCAAAGGATGCCGGTCCTAAAGGCGGTGGACGTCCGAATGGTGGCGGGCAGGGACGTGGTGGTCAAGGCGGTGGCCCAGCAGGACAACTCGCGGGCATGCTGCGCCAGTCCGTCAAAGGCACCGAGTTCAGCAGGGCTTATTTGTTGGACGACTATCTGTCGCGCAAGGAATGGGAGTATTCGCCGCTGAGTGTGGCAGGCATCTATTCCAGTGTTATTTTTCCTTACTATCTCGCGGAGAAGCCTGAAGACCTTCCTGCACAGTGGGACGCGCGCATCAATGCTGAGATGGCGTTGCGCAAGTCTGGCATGAGTGAGACGGAGTTTGAATTGTATTACAAGGAAGAAGGCCCGCGGCTGCAGTGGGAGAAGAACGGCTATCTCCTGTCCAACAACGTCAACGCGGTCAACGCCCTGGCGGAAATGCTCAAGATCATTCAGGCCAATCCGAATCACCCTGGCGCTACGGGCTGGCTGAAGGATTTTAAATCGATCGTAAAACAGGTCGCACCTGCGGGGACGGTGGAAACCCCCATCAACAATTAATCGCCCTCCTGCACGATTCCATGCGCCACTGGTCTGCCTTGGTGATCCGCAGTTTCCGTCCGGCGCTGGCTGGATTGCTGTGGGCGCTGAAAACCCAGCGTAATCTCCAGGTGCATGCCGTGGCGGCGGTGCTGGCCGTGGTCTTGGGACTGTGGCTGGACATTGCCACCCGGGAGTGGTGTATGGTGATCTTGGCGGCAGGTTTGGTTCTGACGGCGGAACTGCTAAACACGGCGCTCGAAGTGCTGGCCGACCGTGTCACTCAGGAGCGTGAGGAATCCATCCGCCACGTAAAGGATGTGGCTGCGGCGGCGGTGCTGTTGGCGGCACTGGCGGCGCTGGTTGTTGGTCTGCTCATCTTTCTGCCAAAGCTTTAGCGGCTGCGATGAGAATGTTCCGCCGCTTCCTTGACGCAGCGGGGCAGACTTCTATGATGCGCGGCTTTCTCAGCCCCCAAATCCTCACCGAATCACTCCGATGGCCATTCTTGTTGAAACCGACACCCGCATTCTTGTTCAAGGCATCACCGGCGATTTCGGTTCGCGTCATGCCAAGGCTTCCATCGACTACGGCACGCAGCTCGTTGCTGGCGTGACGCCGGGCAAAGGCGGGCAAGTGTTTGAGCACAGCGGCAAGAAGGTGCCGGTGTTTGACACCGTGGCCGAAGCTGCGCGTGAAACCGGCGCGACGGTCAGTGTGATCTTTGTCCCGCCGCCGTTCGCTGCGGATGCGATTCTCGAGGGTGTCGATGCCGGACTCGCGCTCGTCGTTGCCATCACCGAAGGCATTCCGATCAATGACATGATTCGTGTCAAAGCGGCCATGAAGGGCAGCAAAACCCGCCTCATCGGCCCAAACTGCCCTGGTCTTGTGACCCCAGGACGTGGTGACAAATCTCATGGCGGCTGCCGCATCGGCATTGCGCCGGGTTACATCCACAAGCGCGGCAATGTCGGCGTTGTCAGCCGTTCCGGCACGCTAACGTATGAAGCCGTGTGGCAGCTCACGACCCGCGGTTACGGCCAGAGCACCTGCGTCGGCATCGGTGGTGACCCGGTGAACGGCACCAACCATCTCGACGTGCTCAAGATGTTCAATGACGACCCTGAGACCGAAGCCATCATCATGATCGGCGAGATCGGGGGGACCGCTGAAGTCGAAGCCGGACTTTGGGCCAAAGACAACTGCAAGAAGCCGATCGCCGCCTTCATCGCCGGTGCCACCGCGCCTCCTGGACGTCGCATGGGCCACGCCGGTGCGATCATTGGCGGCGCCGATGACACGGCGGCGGCTAAGAAGCGCATCCTGGCCGATTGCGGCATCGCCGTTTCCGATTCTCCTGCCGATATGGCGTCAACGCTGCTCAAGCGTTGGGGCAAGGCGTGAGTCATTCAGCGTCTCATCCAACAAACCCTTGTTGCGCCCAGGTGTGGAGCGTCACCGGATCAATGTCGTAGCCATTCGGCCAGGTTAAAGCGCCATCGTCAATGGTGACGCTGGCAAAGAAGGCCGGATCACGCAACGGCGCAAGCATCGGGCCAGAGGCTTCGTGAACATCGTCTCGAAAGTCCAGTTCCGCGACGAGACCGTCCCGGAAGCGTAGAGAGAGACGAAAATCTTCGGTCACACGCAGGCAGGCAACCTCGCAGTCGTGCAAGGTGGGTTTTGAAACGGTAATCGTCATATAATTTACTCCAGCGGCATTATGGGATCAAATAAGTGAGGCGGGTTGTGATCGCGAAAATACATAAGTATCTTGATCCCATTAAACCCGCTCAGCGTGGGCATGTCACAGGCTCAGGCATCCTTACCCCAAAAACTCAGTGATCCAGTTCTGCTCTGCGACCGTCCAGCCTCTGCGGTTCAATCCAAATTAACCGCAGAGGCTGGACGGTCGCAGAGATTCATTGACATTCCTTGTCGCGGTTCAAGCAGCGCCCGAGGTTAGGATGTTTGAGGCTCCAGGTCAGGGCTTGATCAGTTCCAGAAGTGGAACCACTGATTCAGCCAACCGACCACACCGGCAATCGTACCAATGACAAAGACTCCCTCGGTGAACAACCGCAGACGCTCACCGCGCCGGGCACGCTGCTGGGCGATTGGCACGCGCCGCCGACGCGGGGCAGGGGAGGACAGTTCCATCGGCGGCACGATGTTCACGTTCGCCAGCCGCTGCTGACGTTGCAGACGCGGTGCGGCGGTGATGTAGCACTCCAGGCGGTGGATCTCGCTGCTTACCTCGTCGGCACGCTTCGCGAGGTGAAGCGACTTGCTGCGTGGAGGCGATTCCTGCTTCAACTCCTGCGCGGATTTTGGGCGGCGGGAGCGGACTTTGCGATTGCCGGAGAACAGAGCCATATGCGTGGGAGGCGAATGTTTGAGAATTAGAACATCAGGCGAATGAGCACGATGGCGACGAGCACCGTGGCCATCAAAGGCAGCGTGAAAGCAAAGCCGCGACGCAACCACGCAGTGATCTCGTCGGAGTTGCCGGTAAAGGGTGACAACACCGGTGCGTCAGCGTCATCCAGGCTGACCGGTCCGCTGGCACTGGACTCCATCGGTCCCATGGCATGGAGTCGGCGGATGCCTTTGGCAAAATCGTTTTCCGCGTCCTCGATGGCTGCCAGGGCATTGTCGAGTTCTTCATTCACCTGCGTGCGGTGCCACTTCTCCGGCTGGAGCGACTTCAATATCTCCAGGTGACGGCGAAATTCATCGTGGGTGACGGTCAACTCCTCGACACGTTTCTGCACATCATAAAGCTCACGTTCGACATGACCGGCGGAGCGACCGATTTTTTCGAGGAGGTCACGTTTCCCAGCGACGAAACGCTCCTGCTTGATGCGCAGGCCTTCGAGATGCTGCTTCTGACGCTCGATCTCCTCCTGCTGAAGACGGAGTTGCAGGAGTTGCTCCTGCGCGGCTTTGACCTTGAGATCGACGTTGTCGAGCGAACCGCCTGCGGCGTGTCCGTCCATGAATTCTGGGGCATCTTCAAAGACGAGGAGATGATCGTCGTTGTGGTTGGGTGATGCGGCAGGAGCGGGAGCTTTGCGGGTGATCATGGGAGTGCTGGAAATTATTTCCAACACGGAAATACTACAGATGTCTTAAATATTCCAGATTTTTCGTCCGCCGCTTGGCAAAAAAATACGGGAAGCCCCCAAAAACCACGGTCAGCACAGCCAGTCCACCGAGACTGGCCAGTTCGATTCGCCAGTCATAACTGAGCGGGGCAGGGGCATCCTGTTTGAGGTGCTGGAAGGATGGAATCACCAGCACAGCCATCCCGCACACAATGTACACGAAGCTGGCGATCAGACAGACCGTGCCGCCGAAGCCGGAGACGATGCGTGCCGGGTTTGATTCGCGGAAATTCGGCACCAGCGCTCCAAGAGACAGCGCCAGCGCGGTCAGGCCATAGCTCAGCATCAAAATCGCGGCGCTGAAGAACAGGATGCGTTTTCCGGGCAGTCCCAATGACATGCCTGAAACGACCACGAGCGCCAGCATCAGGAGCGCGAGCGCGCTGGCGCTCAACCGCAGTTTCAACGCCAGCACGCGATGCAGCGGCACTGGCGAAAGACCCAGAATCCACATCCGCCGTCCCTCCAAGCTGAACTGCGGATAAATGAAACGCGTCGTCAGCGTGGATAGCGCCAGGCAGCAAACCAGCAGATTCAGATGACTCACCACCGTGGTCCAGAACGGGCTTTGCAGGTCGTAGCCCAGCTTGCGCAGGTTCATCGAATACATCAGCAGCAGTCCAAAAATGAGCGCCGTCTGGCCCCACTGCACCGGCTCGCGCATAAAGGTGCGCACCTCCTTCACCAGCAGCGCAAACGACGCACGATCCAGCGCCAGCATGCGCCGCAGCCATGTGGCAGCGCGTCCCGGCTGTGCGCGAAACGTCGGATTCGGCACGGCTTTGCCAGCGCCCGGTGCCGCGCTCATGATGCGGTTCCAGGCGGGCGTGAAATGCACGCCCGCGATGCGTGTGGTGATCACGATGCTCAGCAGCGCATTGGCCAGCAGCACGAGATTGAAAAACAGCGCACGCTCACGGATGCCGCGCCCGGCGGCCTGAATCGTCTCCGCCACCCACGAACTTGGCAGCAGCGGATGCATGCAGATCTCGGTGTGGCGCAGGATCTGGTTCAAGCTCGCGCTCAGATCACCGGAGTTCAGTGTCTCGTAGCTCGAATGCCACACCGGCAGCGTTTTGATCAGCAGCAGCGCCGCGCACACCACCACCGGCTTCCACATCCAGCGCCGCGCCCCGCGCACCAGCGCAATCAGCAGCCAGGTCGAAACATTCGCCGCAATCGCCACCAGCGCCAGCAGTGCCGGCACCACGGCCAGCATGAAGCCCGCATCCGCCTCATACACACGCCCCAGCGCCAGCAGGATCGGCGCACTGAGCAGCAGCAGGCCCCAGCTTGCCAGCAGCATGCCTTCCAGCGTTTTCCAGAGCACCAGACTGCGTGGCGGCAGCGGCAGCGCGATCTGCCACTCCATCTCCTTCCGCCGGAACAGGCCCATGCCGGTGATCGTGGCGTTCGAGATGATCAGCATCACGAAGAAGAAGAAAAACAGCAGAAACACCAGCCGCTCCGTCAGCAGCTGCCCGATCAGCGGCACCTTCGCGATGAATTCCAGCCCGCGTGCCACCAGCAAATACGCCGCGATGCCATACAGCACGAGGAATGATCCCACCGTGAAGCTCAGCAGCCGGTTCTCACGCAACCCAAAGCGCAGCTTGTGCAGCAGCATCCGCCCGTGCGAGCGGGCGAGCAACGAGGTGGCGGCGGCGACGGTCATCGGTCGTTGGTAAACCCAATCATGCCAGCGCGCCAGCGCCGAGTCACCTGCGTCTGCGAAGTAATCACTGCCGATGGTAGGGCGCTGCGTCCCGCAGCGCCGGTTCCATGGCGGCGTGTTGGGACAACACGCCCTACCTCATGCGGCGCAGCCGGCGTGGTCCGCACACTCCGTGTGCGGCAGTCTGGAACCGCACACGGAGTGTGCGCACTACCTTCTCAGCGCCGTGATCAGTTCATTCATCTTCGCCCGCAGCACTTCCAGGTCCGCCAACGTCGGCGGATCATTGGCAAAGGGCGTGTCCAATGTCGCCACCGCATTCGTGTTGCTGCTCGTCCCGCTGATGGCGCTGTTGAGCTGCGCATTCGTCACCTCGCCCGGCACACCCTGTTGACCCGCTTGACCCTCTTGACCTCTGGGTATTCCGAAACTCAGTCGCACCGTGCTGCCGTCGAAGCTGGTCTGCACCGTGGCGGGATCGCCGGGATTCAGCGTCGTCACGCTGTCCACCATCGCCGCCGCAAACGGCGGGCCTGGGCCGCCGGTGTTCCCTCGTGGAATCCCGAACAGCAATCGAACTGCGGAGCCGTCAAAATTCGCGGCCACCGTCGCGGGATCACCTGGGTTCAGCGTCGCCACGCCATCGACGATGAAGTTGGTGAACGGCGGGCCTTGGCCGCCATCGTTGCCGTTGCTGCCATTCGTGCCGTCACTCCCGCGTGGAATCCCAAACAGCAGTCGAACGCTGGAGCCATCAAAGCTCGCGTTCGCCGTGGCCGGATCACCGGGATTCAGTGTCGTCACCCCATCGACGATGAAACTCGTGATCGGCGGACTGCTCACACCCTCTTGACCTCTAGGTATCCCAAACGTGAACCGCACATTGGCACCGTCCCAGCTCACGCTGGCTTCCGCCGGGTTGCCGGGATTGAGCGTGTTCGTGCCATCAATGACCGCGCCGGTGACGCTGGTGCCATCGCTGCCGTTCTGACCCGGTGGCCCGACGGGAATGGTGTCGATCAAATCCTTGAGGCCGTTGAACTGCGTGCGCAGCGGCGCGGACTCGATCTCGGCATTCGTGGGCGGGTAGGCAGGGTCGAACATGAGGTTGAGGGCGCGGAGCGCCAGTTGGCAGTTGTTTGCAATGATTGACAGTCCTCCTGCATCGCTGCGCGAAGCACTGCGGGCAGGTGGTTGACGATAGTTTGGATCGTCCCTCGCCCGCAACGCTTCGCGTAGCGATGCGGGCGGGTCGTCCTCCTACTCGAACTCGTCCTCGAAACGGCGTGAGGAGTGCGGCGCGGAGCTTCTGGGGAGCTGGCGGAGCGAAAGCATCGAGGACGAGGACGAGTAGGAGGACGAGTAGGATTGAGCTGCGCTCACGGTGCCATGCACACCGCCTCATCGCTCCACGGGCTCTGGCCGGCCGCGCCGACGGCGGCGATGCGGAAGGCGTAGGTCTTGCCGCTGGTCAGGCCGGGAATGTCGTTGCGGCTCTTCGTGCTCAGCTTCGCCTGCTGCCAGGGGGTGCCGTCCAGATGCTCGCGGAACTCAATGATGTAGGTCTGCGTGCCTTTGATGGGTTCGCAGCTCACCTTGATCACGCCCGGCGTCGGCGTCATCGCCGCCTTTACGTTCTCGGGACGCGGCAGCGGGCCGATGGGCTGCGCGGTGGTGCTGGCCACGGCAAAACCCGAGATCGGGATCTTCGCGGCATCGCCTGCCGTTTCATCTTCCACGTACTTGGCCCGGGCTTCCATGGCCTTCTTCAAGTCCGTCACCAATCCGGGCAGCGCATTGCGTGCCGCCGTGAGCTGGCCCTCCAGGGAGGTGATCAGGTTCACGCCGGTGGTCAGCGCCGTGTGCGGGATGAGGTAAGCCACCACGCTGGGGTCCGGCGTGGCAAAGAGGGCCAGGCCCTCCGGGGTCGCCATCGCGGCGATGTGGGTGCTGGAGGCGTTCACCACCTCCTGGCCGTTCTTATTGTCCAAGTCGAGTTTCACTTTAGCCATACGTTTGGGTTGGGATGCGGGCGGGGCCGGCGGCGCGTCAAACCGGGCGTGGCTGTCAAAGCGCACGTGCTGGTCAAAACGAGCCATTCGCGGTCCTTTCCAGGTTCAAAACAGCGGCACTAGCAGGCGGTCCTCAGGGGACAAAACGGCGACGCTGCCGCCAGCGTCACACGTCGGAAATTCAGTCTCGCCCGCTGCCCGCGCAGGCACGCGGCAGCGGCAAAAAGGCGTGCGGAAATTCGGCGCAGGCGTGCCTGGACAGCGATTCCGCGTGCCCGCAAGCCCGGTCCCGGAGCCCGTCGCAGACCCCGGCAGACGGCAGGCCGCCCGCCGCACCGGGAATCCGGCAGACAGGGCAGGGAAGGCGCGGTTGGCGTTCATGGGCGGATCGTCCGCCACCGCCAGGAAAAGAAAACCTCGCTATGGCGAATCTTCGGGCCCCACCCAGTGCTCCGCCAGGGTGATCAGGCAGGAGAGCGGCAGGCAAAAGGCCCGCGCCACGCGGCGGGAGCAGTGCAGGGTGAAAAACTTCTTCACGCTCAGAAACTCCGAGAGATGGCTCTCTGACACCCGGGAGCGCTCCGCCAGTTCCGTGATGCTCCAGCCCGCGAGTCGCATCAGCTCCATCACCACCAGCACCTGCCCCGCGCAGATCATCTCCCGGCCGCACTCGCGGCAGCGCTTGAGGACCTGCTCCGGCGTCAGCGTGAACACCGGCTTCCGGCGCGCTTTCGGTGCTTTCTGTCGCTCCAAGGCTCCACCACTCCAAGTTTGACTCCCTCGTGCCGCAAACTCGTGTCGGGCTGCGCCCAATGCTTCGCATTGTCTGCCTCGCACGCCGCCACCGTGCTCGGCTCCTCTTCTCCCAGTCCCCAAGTCTTCGGCAGACTGGGACTCTGAGTGAGAGGAAGACGCTTTCGCCTGCATGGCTCCTGCCGTGGTTGGATGGCCTGCGAGGATTCCATGACCTCGGCGATTCGTCTATTGGCAGAACTGCCAATAAACCGCACTTTTTGTGCATGGGTGTTCTCCCGCCTTTGCCTTTGCCTGTGGTTTTCGTTTTGACCCGGCGCAGCACATGCCTAGCTTTCCGCGCATGAAAGAGTCCCACGAGGAGCCGAAGTCCGAGGAGGATCCCGGTTTTATGTCATCGCAGGAAACGTATCAGGCCTGGGTCACGGAAGATCCCCGCCATGCCGAGGCGCTCATGGCGGTCACTCGCAGGCTGTTGCAAGAGCAAAGCGAGAGCATGACGCCCGAGCATCGGGCCGAGACGGAAGCCCTGGCCCAGCAGCTTTGCGATGAAGTCGGGGAGGCCACCATTCCGCTGCACTACAATCCCCTCGTGGATCGTTTTTTGGAACTCATCGGGCAAACCAGTCTCAGCGATGAGGACGAGGCCGAAGTGAAAGCCATGGAACCCCAGATCAACCGCCTCATCGACATGGCCCTCGATCTCTCTGAACCCCGCCGCACCGAATTGATCACCACCCTCACGGCCACCCAGGAGCAGTTGCGGGTGCTGCTGAAGTATCTGGCGGCGTGAGGGGCCGTCCGGCGTCGCTTCGCATCAGGGTCGTTGAATGGGGTTGCGAGGAAGGATTAAACCCAAAACGCGCGACCATGAAAAGAGAAAAATGAAGAAACTTTGAGAAAGCGCCCTCGACGCACCGCCCGCGTGGCTCACAGATCATCCAGCGGACTGCGGGTCCCCACACCGCCACCCGCCATCACATGCGTGTAAATTTGCGTCGTCTCCACGCTCTTGTGGCCCAATAAATCCTGCACGGTGCGGATGTCGGTGCCGTCTTCCAACAGATGCGTGGCAAAGCTGTGCCGCAGCGTGTGGCAGCCGACTTTCTTGGTCATACCTGACTTCTCCCGCGCCACTTTCAGGGCCAGCGTCAGCGCGTTCTCATGCAGGTGATGCCGCCGCTGGATGCCTGTTTCTGGGTCCATGCCTGTCTGCTTGGATGGAGCCGAGCGGCGGCGGTAGCCGCGAGTCAGACTGAGCGCAGCGAAGCCCGCAGGGCGAGACACGCCGGAGGAGGCGTGCGAGTCAAACAGCCACTGCCACACCAGTTCCTTGCCTGCGTTGGGATATTTCACACCCAGCGCTTCTGGCAGCATCACACCCGGTAGCAACGCTGCCCGATCCGCCTCCCATAGCACCCGTAGCCGCCTGACGTGCTCCGTGATTTCCGCATGTAGCGCTTTTGGCAGCATCACTTGCCGGTCCTTGCCACCCTTGCCATCCCGCACCATCAGCACCTTGCGGTCCAGGTCCACGTCCTTCACCCGCAGGCGCAGGCACTCCATTTGTCTCAAACCCGTGCCGTAGAGCAGCCGCAGGATCAGCCCCGTCGTCCCCTCCATCACCGCAAACAGCCGCCGCACCTCTTCCCGGCTCAGCACCACCGGCAGGTGATGGGAGCGCTTCGCACGCACCCCGTCCACACCCTCCACCGGCCGCTCCATCACCGCACTGGTCAGGAACAGCACCGCGCTAAACGCCTGGTTTTGTGTGCCCGCGCTCACCTTCCGCTCCACCGCCAGCCATGTGATGAAACCCTCGACGCCTGCCTTGCTGGCAGGTTCCAGTTCTTTTTCCGCCACCCAATTCAAAAAGCGCCGCTGCCAGCCCAGGTACGTCTCCACCGTGCGCAGCGCAAACCGCCGCACCTTCATCGTCTGCGCGGACTTCTCCAACCACCCATCCGTTGACAAATCAAACTGCTTGGGAGAGCCTGAAACCTGAAACTCTGAACTTGGAACCTGCTGCTCCGCAGTTCTCGTCTTCACCCGGAAGCCAACCTCCACCCGCCCCTCCGCATCCGGCGCAGCAATGTGCCAGTTCTCCGTTCCTTTTTGGAAGCAGCGTAGCGCCTCCCGCGCCTGATCGAGTTGCCAGTCCTGAGGCGGCGGCACACTGCTCTTTATATAGCGCCCGTAGCCTTCCATCGCCGACCGCAAATCCGTCCCCTCAGGCAGAGTTTTACAAAACTTCAAAAATCGTGCCATTTCCACGCCCCACCAGCCCAGCCGCCGCGCCCCATCCGCGTTGGCTGGCATGAAAACGCCCGCTGCCTCGACGGCCCGCCGCACCCACGGCTTGACCTCTGGGGGCTTCTTTGCTTCAATTGGTTCATTCATAAAAACCCTTCCTTTTCGTGAACGGCCTCCTTTTACCGCAACTCAACCCGGTTAATCCACAGAAAACTGTGGACGAACCTGATTCGCCCACAGTTAAGTGTGGCTAAACAACGTTAGGCGCTTCTACGCGCACTCTGAAAAGCCAGATGAAACAATTGCTATCCATTCTCGCTCTCGCCAGCAGCGCCTACCTACACGCTGCCGACGATTTAGCTATCATCGACGGACCGAACTACGCGTTCACGATTTCCGCGCCGAAGGGTTGGAAGCTCACTTCTACCAAAGAGCTTCAGGCGGCATTTCACCCTGCCGAGACGCCATTCGACAAGAGTGCTGTGGTCATGTATGCGCGCCCCGCAGATAAGCAGCAACTCGGCGTCTCCAGCATCCCGGAACTGAACCGTCTCGATCTAAAGGGCATTCAACAGCAACACCCCACAGCGAGCTCTCAGAAAATTGGCACTGTCAAAACCGCTCTCGGAACAGAGATTCCCCTCTATTCGTTTTCCGGCGGGGGTTACAACGAGCTTGTGGCCTATGCCGAACAACCCAAGACAATCACCGTTTTCGTTCTGAGCGCCGACACCTCGGAACAATTGAAAGCAGCGCGAGCGGCTTTCGACGAGCTATTGTCCTCTTACGTCGCACTCGACCCGAACGCAAAGCCACCACAGAAGAAGCCACAATCATCTCGCAAATGACCGAAGCGCCTAACATTAAAGGGTGCATTGCTGCGAGCCTGAGCGAGCCAGCAGATGCCCCTGTAGTTGAACAAGCCCGACTTTAACACTTCCGCGGCCTTATGTGCTTGGTGTTGCGCGGGTGATGGCCGCTTCGCTTCTGAGCGATGTTTTGGACCGTCGCGATGGCTCTTGATTGGCGTGTGACGTGTGCGCGGTGGTGGAGTGGTCGCTGTTGCTGCCGCGTCGATGGCGCTTTTCGTGCGCTTGGATGATTCTTGTGCGTGGACTTCCCTCCGCGCGGTGATGCGTGCTTTGGCGTGGTGGCGGTGTCATGGCAGTTGCCCTCCTCGGGTGATCTGGAGCGGCACGGATGGCGGGGCGCGGCTTTGCTGCGGTAGTAGCCATAGCAGGCCGTTTTTCCATGCGGGCTCGATCCGGGCGATCATCTTCATGGGCTGCTGGCAGCATGGGCAGAGGTGTTCTCGCTTGGCGGTTGTGGGTTCTTCGTTCTGGGTTTCCAGGGCTGCGGGATCACTCGGCGGGGTGATCATGGGGGCTGCGCGGCTGCCTTGTTGCACGCGTTGCCGGTTCTTCTTCGCCGCTGGATGATGGTAGCCGTAGTAGCGCACGGCGCGGAGTTTGGCGGGTTGGACGTGACGGAGGTGTCGGCGCACGAACTCGATGCCGCTGAGGGTGAGGATGCGGGTGCGCGGGTTGTTGCGGTCGCTGCGGTCGAGGTAGCGGAAGGTGACGTGGGTGTCGGTGATGGACAGGATGCGTGAGTCGCCAATGACGCTGCGCATGATGTAGCGTCCGAGGTATTTGACGGCGTTCTCGCCGCTGCCGAAGGCTTGTACGTTGACGCCCCATTTCTTGCGCCAGACGCTGGGATCACAGCTCAGGCCGAGGGCTTTGATCTGCTGGCCGAAGTGATACTTGAGCACTTCTTTGAGCGCGTCGGCGGGCATGAGGTAGTCGGCATCTTTGACGACGATGTAGTTGCCGTGTTCATCGAGTCCGGCTGCTGGGACGATGCAGTGGAGGTGCGGGTGGAAGAGCATCTTCTGGTTCCAGGTATGCAGCACCATGGTGAACGCGCTGATCACTGCGCCGAGCCACTTCTTCTCGGCGAGTGTTTGGCTCAAGGTGGCGGCGCAGGCTTGGAAGAAGGCGTCGTAGGCGGCTTTGGCTTCTTGGCTGAAGAAGAGGCCTCGCAGCTCGGATGGGAGTGTGAAGGTGATCATAAAATACGGTGCGGGGATGAGTTTGCTTTGCTCGCGCTGCACCCACTCGGCGGTGGCGGCACGCCCGCACTGCGGGCAGCTTTTATGATGACAACTATTGAAGCCGTATTCACGCTGACCGGGGCAGGTCGGGCACTCATGCACATGCCCGCCCATGGTGAGGGTGCGGCAGTGTTGCAGCGCCCACACGGCACGGTGCTGCACGCGGCTGAGCACGGGCTGGGTGCTCAGATACGCGGGCATAAATCGACGCAGTGCCTCGATGACCTTCGGCATCTTCTCGGAGGGATGAGGCGCTGTTAGCGCGGCAGTCCTTCGCAGAGTCCTTCCATGAGCTTGAGCGCTTGCTGCTCACTCTGATGGGTGAGGTGGAGGTAGATCTCGGTGGTATTGAGATAAGCGTGGCCGAGCAGGTGCTGCAAGGTATGCAGGCTCGCGCCGCTCTCGAGCAGATGGGTGGCGAAGGAGTGCCGCAGCGTGTGCGGTGTGGCATCGGGCAGGTCGAGTTCCTTGCGTGCGAGCACGAGAAGGCGTTGCAATGAGTTGTGCGGCATCGTGCTCGTCGCTGTGTGCATGCGCCGGGCCAGTGCCGCTGGCGTATTGTCGCCACGGCCTGCATTGGGGAAGATGAGCAGCGGATGTTTGTGGAAGCGGTAGTAGTCGCGCAGCTCCTTGAGCATCGACGTTGGCAGCGGGATGGTGCGGTCCTTGTTGCCTTTGCCCGCGCGGATGCGCAGCTTGTTCTCACTGCCGATGATGTCATGCACGGTGAGCTTCAAGCACTCAGACAACCGCAGGCCACAGCAGTAGATGAGCTTGAGCGGCGTGCGGTAACGGCGCAGGCGGATGTGCTTTAAGAGCGCCTTCACTTGGTCACGCGTGAGCACGGGCGGCAGCGTGTCGTGATCCTTCGCCTTCACTTGATCAAACAGCCGCCAACGCGGATGGCCGAGCTGCTCGATGAAGAACACCTGCGCCATCGCCAGCGCTTGGCGGATCGTCTTCGGCTGCCAATGGCGCACCGTCTTCACC
>JAYVIO010000434.1:0-20797 GCA_043770175.1 Verrucomicrobiales bacterium
TGTTTATGCGCCCGCGTTTAAAGAACATGAGATGCGGGAGATCATCCCCATCGCTCATCACCTCAGTTTTAATTCACTCGCCCAGTTTCGGAAATTCAAGCCCATGCTGGATGCGGCCAAGGCAAAGGGCCATGCGCCAAGTCCGGGCATCCGCGTGAATCCCGAGCATTCCGAGGTCGAGGTGTCGCTGTATGATCCGTGCTCGCCTGGCTGCCGCCTGGGCATTCGCGCCGAATCGCTCGAAGGCGAGGATTTGACTGGCATCGAAGGTCTGCATTTTCATGCGCTGTGCGAGCAGGACTCCGATGTTCTTGAACGCACTGTGGCCGCCGTTGAGGCGCGGTTTCCACGTCTGCTGGAGCAGGTGCAGTGGGTGAACATGGGCGGCGGGCATCACATCACGCGCAAAGACTACGATGTGGAGCGCCTCATTCGCGTCCTGCGCACCTTCCGCGAGAAGTGGGGCAAGGAGGTTTACATCGAGCCGGGCGAGGCCGCCGGCCTGAACACCGGCTACCTCGTCGCCGAGGTGCAGGACATCGTCGGTGCGCGGAAAACAGCGGTTGCCATTTCCAAACCTCAAACCACCATTCAGCATGACCAAGCCCCAGCCGATTCTTTCTCCTATCGCCCGTCAGGCGATGCAAGAAGCCTCGCGCGAGAGCTCTATCGCCGCCTCCAAGATGACGCGCGAAGAACTGATCGCGCAGATGCGGCGGAACGGCTCCGTGCCGAGACCGAATCGATTCTTGCGTGGGCGCAAGCCTACGGCTGCCTGATCTCACCCTCGGTTTTTGAAACGCGCACCGCGTTGTTTGGCGAGCTTGAAGGCGGAGCGGAGCATGAAGTCCTGCTGGACGAAACAGCGGGACGTGTGCTTAAACTGACCATCCCACCTAACTTTGGCGCACGGGGCGAAGCCCTAGCCTATCTTGAAAATCTGCTGGCCTACGATGTCTTTCTCGGGTTCGAGTGGAATTTTGAAGGCGTGGTGCAGGAGCCTGAGGGGCTGGGATTTCTATCCAGCCAGCCGTTTGTTCTCGGCAAAGAAGCCAGCACTGAGCAGATCGACGCATATTTCAGCGGGCAGGGTTTCAGCAAGAAGCGCGAGAACACCTATTTTCGTTCCATTGATGGCATCACACTCGCGGATGCCCGTCCCGCGAACATGTTGCGAGATGAGAAGGGGACGATCTTTCCCATCGACATTCACATCATGGGCGTGAACGCCGCAGACCTGTTCGTTGAAGATGAGTCTTGTGACGCCGCGTGTGATGTGCTGCCCACCGCCATCCTCGACATCTCGGCCACTGCGCACATGCCGGACACGCTGGAGATGCCGTATCGTCCGCACATCTTTGGTGCCGGTTTGCCGGGTGAATTTCCACATGAATACAAGATGGGTGGCATGTCCTGTCTCGCGGGTGATGTGTTGCAAGGCTATTCGTTCCCGGAACCTTTGCGCGTAGGTCAGCGTCTGGTGTTTGCCGACATGGCGCACTACACGATGGTGAAGACGACGACGTTCAACGGCGTGCCGCATCCTGACATCGCGATCTATGATCCGGCGACGAAGGAATACCGCGTCGTGCGCCGCTTTGGCTACGCGGATTTCCGCAACAAGCTGTCCTAGCGTGCCTCTGCGGCCAGTTTTTCGATCCATTTGCCCAAATCGGGCGGGCGGAAGGCCGCCATGCTAGCGAGTAATTGTTCCGGCTCATTATCGACCAGCACGCAGGCGGCGTGTTCGGGTTTCATGAACCCATTGCGGCTCATGTGGGCAATGAAAGTGATCAAGCCGTCGAAAAATCCGCCGACGTTGAGCAACGCCACCGGTTTTTCGTGGAACGCGAGTTGGAGCCAGGTCAGGGTTTCAAACAGTTCATCCAAGGTACCGAAACCACCGGGCAGCGCGATGAAGCCGTCGCTCAGATCGACCATCATCTGCTTGCGCTCATGCATGCTGCTGACGACGTGCAGTGCGGTGACACCACCGTGGCCGAGTTCTTTCTCCATCAGCGATTTCGGGATCACGCCGATGACTTCGCCGTGGTGCGAGAGCGCACCGTCGGCAACGGCTCCCATAAGGCCGACATGGCCGCCACCATAGACGACGCCAATGCCGTTGCGGGCCAGAAATGCACCCAAGTCATGCGCGGCGGTGCGATGCGAGGGGTCGTTTCCGGGATTGGAACCGCAATAGACACAAATTCGGCGCAGTCGGGGCATGCGCGATGATGAATGCTTTCCGCCGCAGTGCAAAGGCTTGCGTTCCGAGTGGGTTTTTCGTTACGTTGAGGCATATGAATCCCACCCGCCGCACGTTCCTTGCCTCTTCCGCCGCAGCTCTCACCGGCTGCAACTTGCTCCCAGCCTTCAAAAAGGGGGATTGGATCGACGCGCATGTGCATGTGTGGACGCCGGATGTGCAAAAATACCCGCTGGCGCGTGGTTATGCCGTCAGTGACATGCGGCCGCCGAGCTTCACGCCGGAGCAGCTTTTTGCGCATTGCAAACCCGCAGGCGTGAGCCGCATCGTGCTCATCCAGATGAGCTACTACCAGCAGGACAACCGCTACATGCTGGATGTAATGCGGGCGCATCCAGGTGTGTTCAGTGGGGTGGCGATCGTGGACGAGCATGCGGATGGTCTGGCTCAAACAATGCGTGATCTGGTGAAACAAGGGGTGCGTGGTTTCCGCATCAATGCCGGCAAGGAAAAGAACCTCTCTGAGTGGATCGGTTCAGCGGGCATGGCGACGTTGTGGAAGACCGCCGCTGAAATGAAAGTGAGTGTCTGCCCGCTGGTCAATCCCGACACGCTGCCCCTGATCGACAAGATGTGTGAGTGGTATCCTGACACCAGTGTGGTGATCGACCATTTCGCGCGTCTCGGCATGGCGGGAGCGCCGAAACCAGACGAGGTGAAAAATCTCCTGCGCCTCGCACGGCATGCGAAGACGCACGTGAAGGCGTCTGCGTTCTATGCCCTGGGGGCCAAAAAAGCCCCATATCTCGACATGGGGCCGCTGATTCGCCAGGTGCGGGACGCTTTCGGCTCACATCGCGTGATGTGGGCCAGTGACTGCCCGTTCCAAGTCGATCATGGACATAACTACCACAACTCCATCGCGCTGATCCGCGACCGCCTCGATTTTCTCAGTGAGCAGGACAAGACGTGGATGCTGCGTGGCACGGCGGACAGGGTGTTCTTCTCGTCTGCGGCTGTTTGAAGGCACAAAAAACCCCGGCAGGGATACTGACGGGGCTTATTGAAATACAATGGGTGATGACTATGCGGCAGCTTCTGCGGCACCTTTGTGACCGAGTTGCTTCACAGCGAGATTGAGCTGATCGTATTCGATTGGCTTTTTGATCACGGTGACAGGGCCGTGGGAGAGAATGCGGCTGAGAATTTCGCTGTCGGGGTAGCCGGTAATGACGACGATCGGCAGATCGGGGTACAGCGCCTTAAGCTGAGAATACACTTCGTCACCGGGAACGTCCGGAAGTTTGAGATCAAGGAAGACGAAGTCGAATTTTTGCTTTTTCGCCATCGTGATGGCTTCTGCGCCAGTGCCAACGACCAGACGGCCAAAACCAGCTTTCTTGAGGAACTGTTTGAACAGTGCCTGCAGGGCGGGGTCGTCATCGACCACCATGACCGTGGGTTGACCTGCTTCCTCTTCCTTGCGCAGCACATCGCGGTCAAGCAGGCTGCGCTTGATGCGCCAGCGGCCGCCAATTTGTACCGCAGGCAACTGGCCGCGCTGAACGAGATAATAGACGGTGGGAAGAGGGATGCGGAGATACTCCGCAGTCTCTTTCACTGTCATGAGTTCGGGTGCTGCTAGATCGGCCATAAGGTTTGTGGTGGAAGTCTTGGAATCGGGGGTGTGCTTCAAATGTGGAAATTGAGTCGCGCTTTTTGTTGTCGGTAATTCTATGTTATAATTTCTATTATTACAAGGTGTTTTTCACTGCTCAAGGAAAATGAGCCGCTGGGGATAATTGATAGATTTGCGAATTATAGTCACAAATGCAAACCAAAACTGAACCGCAGTTGAAAAACTTCGGAAAACCTGAAGAGTTTCATACAAATGACCTCAAGCCAGAACTTAATGAATCGAGTGCGAAGGATAGAGCCAGTGAATGCATCCCTACGTCTCCTTCATGGCAACTACGATGACTCCTCGCATTGCGCGATTGCTGCGTTTTGAGTGAGCGGGCTATGGAGAGAGCGGTGTACGCGCGGCATCCGATTTGCCAAGGCGCATCCCTTCATCTAGATGAAGTGTTCCATGCCTGATTTCATCCCCAACGTCCTCGCCGAACGCTATGCCACCGCCTCCATGCGCGACCTCTGGTCGCCCGAGGGAAAAGTCAGGCTGGAGCGTGATTACTGGATCGCCGTGCTGAAGGGGCAGCGCGATCTGGGCATTGGTGTGCCAAACGGTGTGATCGAGGCCTACGAGAAGGTTAAAGACCAGGTCAATGTGGCCTCCATCATGCAGCGTGAGCGAGTCACCCGGCACGATGTGAAAGCCCGGATCGATGAATTTTGCGAACTTGCCGGCCACGAGCACCTGCACAAAGGCATGACCAGCCGTGACCTCACGGAGAACGTGGAGCAGCTTCAGGTGTTCCGCTCACTATTAGAGGTGCGTGCTAAAAGTGTCGCCGCGCTCGCGGGACTTGCCCGCCGGGCCGCCGAAACGCGTGACATCCCGCTTACCGCCCGCACGCACAACGTCGCCGCGCAGGTCACCACACTGGGGAAGCGTATTGCCATGTTCGGCGAAGAATTGCTCATCGCGTTCTTTGATTTGCAGTCGCTTATTGCCAGCTATCCTGCCCGAGGACTCAAGGGGGCCGTCGGTACGCGCCTTGATCAAATCACGCTCTTCAATGGCGATGCCGCCAAGGCTGGTGAACTCGAAACCCGCATCCTGCATCACCTCGGTATGCCGGCTTCGTTCAATGCGGTCGGTCAGGTGTATCCGCGCAGTTTGGATCTGCAGGTCGTCGCCTCCCTGGTGCAGGTCGCCAGCGGCCCTTCTAGTTTTTCCCGCACGCTGCGCCTCATGGCCGGGCATGAACTCGCCTCTGAAGGCTTCGCCAAAGGCCAGGTCGGCTCCTCCGCCATGCCGCACAAGATGAACAGCCGCTCCTGCGAGCGCATCAATGGCCTGCACGTCATCCTTAAAGGCTACCTCGCCATGGCTGCCGGTCTCGCCGGCGATCAGTGGAACGAAGGTGATGTATCGTGCTCTGTCGTGCGCCGCGTCATGCTGCCGGACGCCTTCTTGGCCATGGACGGCCTGCTGGAGACGCTGCTCACTGTCCTCAACCAGATGGAAGTCTTCGAAGCCGTCGTCGAGCAGGAACTCATGCGCTATTTGCCTTTCCTCCTCACCACCACCGTCATGATGGAGGCTGTCAAAAAAGGCGCTGGCCGCGAAACCGCCCACGAAGCCATCAAGCACCACGCGGTCGCCGTTGCTCGTGATTTGCGCACCGGCAGGGTCCGTGAAAACGACCTGCTCAAGCGCCTCGCCCAAGACCCGGGCCTGCATCTCACGGAAGCCGACATGCAGCGCCTTGTCGCCGCCGGCAAAGCGAATGCGGGCGATGCGCCGCAGCAAGTTGATGCCTTCTGCGCCCGCGTGAACGCCATCGCCACCGAATTTCCTCAGGCGGCGGCGTATCAGCCTGGCGTGATCTTGTAAGCTTACGAAGCTGCTTCGCCGGTTTTTGGCTCACGCACGACACGATCCACGCTGTGTTTCGTGATGATGTTGCCCTGCGACTCGCGGCCTTTGATGGCGATGGAGTTGAGCGGGAACTTCAGCGTGAGATTGCGCAGGTAGAGAGCGGGTTTGAGGTGGATGACGAGGTTCTGCGCGTTGGACTCATCTTCGGTCTCGTGGCGGATGAAATAGAGCACTGCGGAGCCGGGCGTGCCTTTGGTTAGAGCGTATTCTTTGTCGCGGGTGACGCCGCCGACGCGGAAACGCTTGGCCATGAGGCTGCCCTGGCGGCCATCGCGGTAAATCATGGTATAGACGGCCTCGTCGTCCTTCTTGAACAGACTGATGTAATGCGGGTTCTTGCCGACGAAGAACTTCGCCGCCGCTTTCGTGACGCTCATGGTGCCGTCCTTGGTGAAGAAGATCACGTCGTCGAGCGGCGAGCATTTGCAGACGGGATCGCCCTCGCGCTTGAGGCTGGTGCCGGCGAAACCGTCCTTGGCGTTAAGGTAAAGCGTCTCGCCCTGGATGATGACCTCGGCGGCGGCGACACGGTCGAAGCTGCTGATCACGGTGCGGCGCTCACGACCGGGGCCATAGGTCTTCTTCAGCTCCTCAAAGTGCCGGATGGTGTACTTGGTGAGACCCTTGAGGAACTTCTCTGCCTGTTCGATCTCTTCCTCCAGTTCGCGGATGTGTTCGTTCGCTTCGAAGCTGTTGAACTTCGAGATGCGCTTGATTTTGATCTCGGTCAAACGCGCTACGTCGTCGTTGGTGACCTCGCGTTTGAGCACGCTGAGGTGGGGTTTCAGGCCTTTCCAGATGGCTTCCATGACGGCCTCCCAGGTTTCGGCTTCTTCGATGCGGCGGTAGATGCGGTTCTCGATGAAAATCTTCTCCAGCGAGCTGAAATGCCATTTCTCATTCAGTTCGCCGAGCAGGATTCCAAGTTCCTCGCCGAGGATTTTTTTGGTGTTCTCCGCGCTGGCCTTCAGCAGGTCGTTCACGTTCATGAAGCGCGGTTTGTCGTCCTGGATGACGACGGCGTTCGGTGAGAGTGAGATTTCGCAATCGGTGAAGGCATAGAGCGCCTGGATGGTCTGATCGGTGTCGGTGCCGGCGGGCAGTTGCACGACGATCTCGACCTTGTCGGAGGTGTTGTCGTCCACATGCGCGATCTTGATTTTGCCCTTCTCGTTGGCGGCGACGATGCTGTCCATCAATCCACCCGTGGTGGTGCCGTAGGGGATCTCGGTGATGACAAGCAGGTTTTTCTTCGCGCCTTCCTCGATCTTGGCCCGCACGCGGATGCGGCCACCGCGCATGCCGCCGTTGTAGTCGGTGGCGTCCATGATGCCGCCGCTGATGAAGTCAGGCAGCAGATTAAACTCCTCGCCACGCAACGCGGCGATGCTGGCGTCACATAGCTCGATGAAATTATGTGGCAAAATGCGGCAGGAAAGGCCCACAGCGATGCCTTCGACGCCCTGTGCGAGCAGCAACGGGAATTTCACCGGCAACGTCACAGGTTCCTTGTTGCGGCCATCGTAGGAGGCCGCCCATTCGGTGACTTTCGGGCTGAACACGACATCCAGCGCGAATTTGGACAGCCGCGCTTCGATGTATCGTGGTGCGGCGGCGTTGTCGCCGGTGAGCGTGTTGCCCCAGTTGCCCTGCGTGTCGATCAGGAGGTCTTTTTGGCCGAGTTGCACCATCGCGTCGCCAATGGAGGCATCACCGTGGGGATGATACTTCATTGTGTTGCCGACGACGTTGGCGACCTTGTTGTAACGACCGTCCTCCAGCTCATCCATGCTGTGCAGGATGCGGCGATGCACCGGCTTCAGGCCGTCATTGATGTGAGGTACAGCACGCTCAAGGATGACGTAGCTGGCGTAGTCGAGGAACCAGTCGCTGTAGAGCGTGTCCACCGGCTTGTGCTCCACGGGAGCGGCGGAGGGCAGGATGGGGGAGAAGGCTTCTTCGGCGGATTTTTTGGAGGACTTTTTGGCCACGGCGGAAAGGGAATGGAAACGGGGGCGCGAGAATAGACAATGCGCGGGGGAGTGCAAGAGCGCGCAGCATTGCGACACGAACTATCAATATCTGCCAATGGTTTCAGGGAGGAAAATGTATTTACAAACAACTGAATTGAGGAGCGGAGGTGTAGCGCGGTTGGTCATCGGTTCTGATAAACCGCTCATTTATGAATCGCATCAACGCCGCGTCGCAGCGAAAATCACGCATCACGACATGCCTCGGTGCGGTCCTGCTGGCGTTCGCCAGTCACAGCCTGGCGGACATCAATCATCATGCGCAGGCCGACGCACTGATGGCGGAAGCCGCACGGCTGGCTCCGGCAGCAGAGGCGGTGGTGATGAACATCGGGGCGGTTTCACCTGCACAATATTCAACGCTGGGAAACTGGAGCGCGGTCATCCCGTGGGCACCGCACATTCCGGTGTCGGCGGCGCTGCTGCCGGATGGTCGGCTGCTGACCTTCGCTTCGAATCAACGCACGACGTTCCCTGACGGCCCGCAGTTCACCTATGCGGCGGTGTGGGATCCGGCCACCGGTTTGTTCACGGAACTTAACAACGGTCGTCACGACATGTTCTGCGGCGGACTGGCACTGCTACAGGACGGACGGTTGTTGGTGAATGGTGGCAATGGTATTCTCGGCACTAATGCACTGGCGAGCCTGTTCGACTGGCGCACGAATGCATGGACGGCGGCGCAGAGCATGCCGGATGGCCGCTGGTACAACACCAGCGTCGCACTGCCCAATGGCGAAGTCTTCACCGCCAGTGGCAACGGTGGCGGCAACGGCACCGGCACCACCGATCAATGGAACGCGAGTTCGGGATGGCGGCGGATGAGCGGCGTCAACTGGCAGAGCGTGGTGAATGCACCGATTCCGAATGCGAACGAGCCGAACTGGCATCCCTTCCTGCTGGTGGCTCCCGATGGCCGCCTCGCGCACTTCGGGCCGCACCGTGCGCTGAACTGGATCAGTACCAGCGGCACCGGATCGCTCACCCCCGCCGGAGCCACGCTGCCTGGCACGCATTATCCCAAGCAGGGCGCATGGGCGATGTATGACATCGGCAAAGTGCTCGTGGCCGGAGGTTTGCAGGCCATCGACAACGGTACGGTGGTGAACAAGGCCTTCACGGTCAATTTGAACGGCGCCACACCGGTTGTCGCACCCACGGCTTCGATGGCGAACGCGCGTTCATTCTCGAACTCAGTCATACTGCCCAATGGCGAGGTCATGGTGGTCGGCGGCACGTTTGTCGGCGCGTTCGGCAGTGATGCGGGCACGATCTACACGCCGGAAATCTGGAATCCCACGACCGGGCAATGGCGCGCGGTGGCAGATGCGGCGGTGCCGCGCAATTACCACTCGCTCGCGATGCTGCTGCCGGAT
Source organism: Verrucomicrobiales bacterium (assembly GCA_043770175.1). Classification (GTDB taxonomy): domain Bacteria; phylum Verrucomicrobiota; class Verrucomicrobiia; order Verrucomicrobiales; family Verrucomicrobiaceae; genus Prosthecobacter. Next base: position 9,181 of record JAYVIO010000434.1, read on the forward strand.
GGTCGCGTGTGGTCGGGGGGCGGCGGTTTGTATGGAGAAACCCCCGCTGATCATCGGGACGCGCAGATTTTCACGCCGCCGCAGTTGTTCAATGCGGATGGCAGTGCCGCAGCGCGTCCGCAGATCACCGCTGCGCCTGATCGCATCGGTCCGGGCACGGTTTTCACCGTGAACGCCTCGCCGGGCATGCAGTACTTCAGTTTCATCCGCATGTCTTCGCTCACGCACTCGGTGAGCACCGATTTGCGCCATCTGCGCTTCACGCACAGCGTCACCTCGCCAGGCGTGTATGCCTTGAACGCACCAGCGAGCATCAACGTGCTCACACCGGGCTACTGGATGATGTTTGGCGTGGATGCGAACGGCGTGTGGTCGGTGTCGCGCATCGTGCAGGTCACGAACGCCACGCTGCCAGTGGTGACGAACCCAGGACAGCAGGTCATCCAGCAAAACAGTGCGGCGTCGCTGCAAATCAACGCCAGCGCCAGCGGCGGCTCGCTGAGTTATTCCGCCACCGGGTTGCCCGGCGGTCTCGCGATCAATGCCGCGAGCGGTTTGATTTCTGGCAACGTCACCGCCGCGTCTGGAACGTATCGCTGCACCGTGCTGGTTTCCGCCGCAGGCCAGGTGACCTCGGTATCCTTCGACTGGATCGTGGTTCTGGCGAATCTCGGCAGCGGCCAGATCATGCGCGAGTGGTGGACGCAGATCAGCGGCACCACCGTTGCCAGCCTCACAGGAAATACCGCCTATCCTGCGGATTCAGCGGGCCGTGATTTGCTGGGTTCGTTTGCAACGCCGCAGAACTGGGATGATGAAACGGGCCAGCGCGTGCGCGGTTTTTTGCATGCGCCGGTCACTGGGCAGTATCGGTTTTTTATCAGCAGCGATGATCAGTCGAGTTTGTTGCTGAGCACCGATGCGAACCCGCTCAATGCGGTTCAAATCGCCAGCCAGCAGGATTACACACCGCCGCAGACCTGGACGTGGTATCCACAGCAAACATCCGCCCTGATCACACTTCAAGCCGGTGGCCGCTATTACATCGAGGCGATCGTGAAGGATGGTAATGGCGACGATCATCTCGACGTCGGCTGGCAGAAGCCGGGTGATACCGCAATCTCAGTCATCGCAGGCACCTATCTCTCGCCGTATTTGCCGGTGCAGAATCCTGCCATCTTCTGGAGCTTCGAGGAGGCGGCCTGGAACGGAACGGCAGGCGAGGTGAAAGCGTCGGATCAAGGCATTTTTCGCTATGGAGGTGCCGCCAGCAACGGTGCCAGCCCCACGGCGACGAGTCCGGCGCTGGCCGGCAATCCGGGCACGGGCCGCAACGCCGTGTTCAACGGCACTTCGCAAAGCGTGGTGGTGCCCTATATCGCGGCGTTGAACCCAAGTGACGTCACCCTCGCCGCCTGGGTGCGCATGGATGGAGCCGTTGGTGCAGAGCGTTGCATTCTCGCCTCGCGCGAGACCGTCGGCGCCACCAGCCGTGGCTATGGCCTGTGGATCAGCAGCGCAGGAAACTGGCAGTGGCGCACCGGAGCCACCACGGCGGCTCTCAACGGTCCGGCGGTGGCTGCGGGGCAATGGACGCACATTGCCGCCACCTTTCGCACCACGAATGCCAGCGCACGCACGGGCATCCGCAGGCTGTATGTGAATGGCATCCTGGCTGCCGAAGACAGCGGTGTTTATCTGATCAATGCGTCCAGGCCGCTCGTGGTCGGTGCCGCAGACAGTCCTGGCACGGCGTTCTTCGCAGGCGCGATCGATGAGGCCACGCTGCATCACGCACCGCTGTCGCAGGCCGACATCATCGCCCTGCGCGATCTGCGGCATGTCACGAGTCAAGGGCCGGCCAACCAGTCGCCGCAGATTACGAATCCAGGCAGTCAGAGCACGATCATCGGCGCGGTGGTGTCACTTCCGGTCATCGCCAGTGACCCTGAGAACAATCCGCTGACGTTCAGCGCCACCGGATTGCCCACGGGACTGGCGATTTCGGCGGCTTCAGGCGTCATCTCCGGTGCCGTGACCACCGCAGGCACTTTCAACACCACGGTGACTGTCAGCGACGGACTCAGTTCACCCGCGAGCGTGTCATTCGTCTGGACCGTGACGAACGGCCTCACGCTCCAGTCGCTTGCTTCTGCTCCGAAACCTTCGGGTGCCGTGCAGACCTACACCGCGCAGGCGACCAACGCGGTCAACCCGCGTTTCAAATGGAGCTTTGGCGATGGCACACCGGAAACAGCGTGGTCCTCCAGCACGGGTGTTTCACACACGTTTGCGAATCCGGGACGCTATCTGGTCACGCTGACCGCCACCGATGACACGGGCATCACAGTCACCAAATCGTTCTATCAGGCGGTGCATGCCGCGTTGACGACACGCAAGCCCAACACCTCGTCCAGCATCGCGTTTCAAGACCTCGCCACCGGCAATGACCGCATCTGGTGCGTCAATCCTGACAACAACAGTGTCTCCGCCTTTGATGTTGTCACGAATGCTCGTCACACCGAGCTCACGGTCGGCACTTCGCCGCGCGCGCTGGCGTTTGCACCGGACGGAAGGCTGTGGGTGACGAATCTGGAGAACGCCACGATCAGCATCATCAACACCACTTCTCCCAATGTCGTCGCGACGGTTTCTCTGCCGCGAGGATCACGTCCCTATGGCCTTGTTTTTGATCCGGCGGGCACTGCGGCATGGGTGGCGCTGGAAGGCACGGGGCGTGTGCTCAAACTGAATCCAAACACGGGGGCGCAACTCGCGTCCATTGATGCCGGCGGCCCGGTGCGGCATCTTTCCATCTCGGGCGATGGTGCGCGTGTTTATGCCTCACGTTTCATCACGCCGCGTGTCACAGGTGAAAATACGGCGACACCCGTCTTGACCGGGGCAGGGGGACAGGTCGTGGTCATCGGCACGGCGGCGCTTGCCGTGCAGCGTACGATCCTGCTGAATCCAAGCACGGCGATCGACAGCGAGACTTCCGCACGTGGTCTGCCGAATTATCTCGGCGCTGCCGTCATCTCGCCGGACGGTTTGTCCGCCTGGGTGCCATCCAAGCAGGACAACATCCAGCGCGGCATGCTGCGTGACGCGAAACCGCTCAATCACGAGGACACACTGCGAGCCATCGTCTCACGCCTTGATCTCACCGCGCAGGCCGAGCATCTCCCGTCACGCGTGGACATCGACAACGCGGGCATGCCTTCCGCCGCCGCCTACGATCCGTGGGGCATCTACGTCTTCACTGCGCTCGAAGCCAGCCGCGAGGTGGTGATTCTCGATGCCTGGACGCGGCAGGAAATCCTGCGCTTCCCCACCGGTCGTGCGCCGCAGGGGGTGACGCTCTCCCCGGATGGGAACACGCTTTACGTGCAGAACTTCATGGACCGCACGGTCACCGTGCATGATGTGCGCAGCATCCTTCAAGGCGGTTCCGCCGCGCCAGTCACGCTCGCCACGCTGAACGCCATCATCACGGAAAAGCTCACCGCGCAGGTCTTGCAGGGCAAAAAACTGTTCTATGACGCCAAGGACACGCGTCTCGCGCAACAGGAATACCTGAGCTGTGCCACCTGCCACAACGACGGTGGCCACGATGGCCGCGTGTGGGATCTGACCGGCTTCGGCGAAGGTCTGCGAAACACCATCACGCTCAAAGGCCATGCGAATCACGGCGTGCTGCACTGGAGCGGTAATTTCGACGAGGTGCATGATTTTGAAGGGCAGGTTCGCAATCTCGCGGGCGGTTCCGGTCTCATCAGCGGTGGCACGCCCAATCCGCCGCTCGGTACGCCGAATGCCGGCCGCAGCGCTGATCTCGATGCGCTCGCGGCGTATGTGAAGTCCCTGACCACGAATGGCAGTAGTCCTGGCCGCGCCACCGACGGCAGCTTGACCGCAGACGCCGCCGCAGGGCAGCAAATCTTCCGCGCGCAAAACTGCGCGTCCTGCCACAGCGGTACGAACTTCACCAACAGCGCGCTGAATGTCTTCGCCAACGTCGGCACGCTCAAACCAGCCAGCGGCACACGTCTCGGCGCACCTCTCACTGGACTCGACGTGCCGACGCTGCGCGGTGTCTGGGCCACCGCGCCGTATTTGCACGATGGCTCCGCCGCCACGCTGGCCGATGCCGTGCGTGCTCATCAAGGTGTGTTGCTGACTGATCCTGAGCTTGCTCAAGTCGGGTCATTTCTCGCTCAAATTGACGACGCACCGGCGAGTGCTCTCGCACCGTTGAACGTGGTACTCGGCACGGCCAGCAGCACCGTCACCACCACCTTCCCGGTCACGGGTGCTTTGAGTGAGACCGCCACTGGTTTCACCGCGTCAGATCTCAGCGTTGCCGGTGGAACTGTCAGCGGGTTCACCATCTCCGGCACCACTTTTAACTTCAACGTGACGCCCACCGCTGCGACCGTGCGCATTGAGATTCTGGCGAATGTGATGACGGACTCCACCGGACTCGGCAACATTGCCTCCAACGTTCTCAATATCATCAATAGCAGCAGCGATGTCACGAAACCAGTGCTCACTCTCGCCACCGCCAGCAGCAGCGTGAGTTCCGCCTTCACGGTGAGCGTCACCGCCAGCGAAACGGTCACGGGACTGACCGCCGGCGACTTCACTGTGACCAATGGCACGGCATCCAACGTCAGCGGCAGCGGTGCCGCCTACACCGTGATGATCACGCCGGCCGTCGCAGGCAGTGTCAGCATTCTTCTGCCCGCTGGAACCGTGGCCGATGCGGCGAGCAACACGAACACGGCCTCCAACACGCTGGCCGTCACCTTCACTCCGGCGCCGACGCCGCAGATCGTCAAAATTCAGGCGGAGGACTTCGATGAAGGCGGGGAAGGGGTCGCTTATCACGACACTGAGGCAGCAAACATCGGCTTTGAATCCTCCGGGCTCGTGTATCGCACCAGCGGCGTCGATATCGAACCTTCGGAGGACAGCGATGCCACGCCTTCCATCGGCTGGATCGCCGCCGGTGAATGGCTGCGCTACACCACCCCCCTCGCTTCAGGCACCTATGACCTCAATGTCCGCATGGCCACCGTGTTCGCCGGTCCGTCCAAGATGCGGGTCTTGATCAATGGCACCCTCGTCACCACCATCGACGTCACCGCCACCGGTGGTTGGGGTGCCTGGCGCACCTTCAAGGCCGCCGGCATCATTGTGCCGTCTTCGGGTCCGGCCATGGTGCGCATCGAATTTCCGACTGGCGACGTGAACTTCAACTGGATGGAGTTCGTCAGCACCACCAGCACACCGGACACCACCAAGCCGTCCGTGGCACTCAGCACATCAACCACCAGCGTGAGCACACCGTTCACCGTGAACGCCACCTTCAGCGAAGCAGTGACTGGCGTTGCGTTGAGCGATTTCACCGTCACCAACGGCACCACCTCGGCTCTCTCAGGCAGCGGCTCCGCCTACAGCGTTACCATCACACCTGCGGCAAACGGCGCTGTCACTGTTGCCATGCCCGCCGGGGCTGCGGCCGATACAGCGGGCAATAGCAGCCTCGCCTCAAACTCTTTGAGCGTGAACTACACCGCGCCGGTGACTCCCGCGCCTGCGGTGGTGCTCAGCACGGTGTCCACTAGCGTGAACGCGCCGTTTACGGTGAACGCCACTTTCAGCCAGGCCGTCACCGGCGTCGCATTGGCGGACTTCACGGTCACCAACGGCACCGCCTCGGCCCTCGGCGGCAGCGGCTCCGCCTACACCGTCATCATCACACCCGTGTCCGCTGGCACCGTCACCGTGCGCCTGCCCGCAGGGGCCGCCGTGAACAGCACCGGGCAGGTCAGCACCATCTCGAACTTGCTCTCGGTTAACTACGTGCCCGCCGACACCTCGTTACCCTCGGTGGTGCTGACCACGACTGCAACGAGTGTCACCACCGCGTTTGTCATCACCGCCAGCTTCAGTGAAAGTGTCATCGGCCTTTTGGCTTCCGAGTTCACCGTGACCAATGGCACCGTCACGGCATTGTCTGCGGCTGGTGCGGTCTGGTCTGCCACTGTCGTGCCGGTTGCGGCTGGCAACGTCACCGTCACTCTGCCTGCCAGCATGGCCCAGGATGCGGCGGGAAACGGCAACCTCGCGTCGAACACGTTGACGGTGAGCTACAGCGCTCCGGTGGCAACGAACGGGATCACCGCTGACTATTACAGCGGCAAAAACTTCGAGCAGTTCGTTCTCAACCGCATTGATCCGAACATTGACTTCACCTGGAGCGCTGCACCCGCCGCCAGTATGCCTGCAGACGGCTTCAGTGTGCGCTGGCAGGGCAGCATCATTCCCGCCAGCAGCGGTGTCTTTGATATCATCACCCGCAGCGATGACGGCGTGCGTCTCTGGCTCAATGGGGTGCTTGTCATCAATAACTGGACCAACCACGGCGAGACCTGGGACTACGCCACACTCAATCTAACAGCCGGCGTGCCAGTGACCGTGAAGATGGAATTCTATGAAAACACCGGCAGCGCGATGGCGCGACTGTTTTGGGACGGACCGGGGGCAAATTTTGTCGCCATCCCTCAGACGGCGCTGCGCCCGCTTTCCGGCGGTGGTGGCTCAGGTTCGGTCACGCTCACTTCCATCATCCCGACCACTTTTGTTCTCACTAACAATCTCGCTCCCATCAACACTGACGGCGACGATGCACCCGATCTGCTCGAACAAGCGCTCGGCACTTCAACCACGAGCGGCATCACCCATCCGGGTGAAGGGTTGCAGCTTTACACACGCACGAACAATGCCGTGGATGCCACGCTACGGCGTCCTTCTGGACAAAGTGGCAACATCTTTGCGCTCGAAGCCTCGAATGATCTCGGCAACTGGGCCACGCTGGCGGTTTCACCCACGATCGTCAGTCTTGGCAACGGCTGGGAACGCGTGACGTGGTCGGACCTGCACGCTCACGCTGGGCAGAGCCTCACACGCGGCATCGTGCGCTTGCGTGTCACAAAAAACGGCGGCATCACCGCCACCAGTGCACCGCTCGGCTGGCAGGAGGTCGCGTTGCGCACCGGGATTCAGAGTTTGGGTGTCAATCTCACCCACACGCCTGTTTTCTCCGGCGCTGTCAGCAGCGCCACCGCCACCAGCATTATGCTCGCCGAGCAGGCCGCCCTTGCTGCTGTGATTGAGCCGACTTCCCGCTACTACCTCGAAATCCTCAATGGGGTGAATGCCGGGCATCGCTTCGATCTGCAAAACATCACGGCCACGTCATGTGACATCGCCGCTGACTCAACGAACAGCACGCTCGCCTCCGCCGCCATTAATTGGACCGGCGTTCGAGTGGCGGTGCGTCCGCATGTGGTGCTGAGGGATGTGTTTGATCCCACCCGCTTCCATGGCAGCACAACTGCCGCCAGCGCCGACCAAGTGCTCTATCACACCGGCACCGCCTACCGCACTTACTGGCTCTACGATAATGGCAGTGAACGCCGCTGGGTCTTGAATGGTGATGCCACACTTGCCAGCGCGGCGGACACACTCATCCCACCTGGCACCGGCTTGATGCTGCAGCTTGCCGGCGCCTCGCCCTCACCTTTGCTGTTCACGGGCAGTGTGCGCACCACACCGTTCGCCCGTGTTCTGACCAGCGGCTACAATCTTGTAGCCAATCCCTGGCCGGTTGATTCAACGCCCAATGCCACCGGCCTCACCAGTGGCGCCTTCGTCGCCACCACCTCCTTCGCCACCGCCGATCAGCTCCAGCTTTGGAAAGGGGATGCCAATGCCACCGCCTCCGGCTACACCGGTTTCTGGCTCTTCCAGATGCCCGGACAGATTATTCCTCTCTGGGTTCCCACCGGCGACGCCACGTTGCGCTCTCAAAACAATGCCAACCTGCTGCGGGCCGGACGTGCGACGTTTATCAAGGCGCAGCTTAAAGCGAATCGACCCGTGTGGATCATTCCTGTGCCTTGAAAGAGCAGCCGCTGCCTTGTGGCATGGGCGCTCACCGGGTTACCACGCGAGGCACCAGAGGACCTTGAGGTAGCGGCCTTCGGGGCAGTTGGACATGACGGGATGATCGGCACCAGCACCAGTGCGGTCGATGATCTGGAGGCGGCGTTTGTTGCGGTGGGCGGCGCGCATGACGATTTCTTCAAATTCGGCGACATCAAGCAGGCCGGAGCAGGAGCAACTGACGAAAAGGCCGCCGCGCTTGAGCAGGCCGAGTGCGACGGCGTTCATGTCATAGTATTTGTTGCGGCCGAGCTGGCCTTCTTCGGGATCGCGGGAAAAAACCAGTTTTGGCGGATCGAGCACGACAGCGTCCCACTGCGTGCCGTTTTGCTGCATCTGGCGGCCCCAGGTGAAGGTGTCAGCATGGACCCAGTCGATGCGGGTTTGATTCAAATCGGCATTCTTCTTGGCCTGGGCGATGGCTTTTTCATCGAGATCGACGCCGGTGACGTCCTCGCAGCCGCCGAGGACTTTGGCGCTGAGGGCGAAGCCACCAGTGTAGCTGCACAGGTCGAGCACGCGGCGGCCTTTGGCGAGATGGGCGAACTTGAGGCGGTTGTCGCGCTGGTCGCAGAAGAAGCCGGTCTTGTGGCCGTCCTCGAAGCTGACCTGGTAGCGGACGTTGTTTTCACGCACGCGCACACCACGTGGCGCGGGATCGTCAGCCTCGGGCACATCGGACCAGCGCATGTTTTCAATGCGGGCGATGTCGGGATCGACTTCGATGAGATGTTGGGAGGTGCCGAGCGCGGCATGCAACTTCGGCAGCCAGCGGCGCAAGCGACGCCACACCCCGAGGGTGGTGACCTCGATGGACAAGACATCCGCGTAACGATCGACGATGAGGCCGCTGAGACCGTCGCCATCTGAATGCACGGCACGCCAGGCTTCGCTGGTTTCATTGAGGCGGAGAGTTTTTAGCCGTAAATCAAGCGCGGCATCGACACGGGCATCGAGTGCGTCCTCGTTGAGCACGTCTTCGCCATGCTGGATGACACGCAGCGGCACACGAGCCTTCGGATTGAAGAAACCGCTGCCGAATAACTGGCCCTCTTTGTCATAGACGTTCACCAAGTCACCGGGACCGGCATCCGGTGACACCGCGCGGATCATGTTGGGATATACCGCCGGATTGAAGGAAAAGTATTTCATCTGCGCCCACGGCCGCAGCCAGTCGCCGCTGTCTGGCGGTGGCGTGGTGCTAGGAGCGGCGGATTCGCGGTGGGGGTAACGCGGGGCAGGGGGCATGGGGGAAGATGGCGGTTGTTTCGCTTGTTTGCATTGGATTGCGATAGTTTGCAATCGTGGAAGGCGGATGGTGTGGTCGTCAACCACTGCAAACAACAGCAAACCATTGCCAGCCACGGCAAACCTGCCTGCAGCCCTTTTCCCGCTGGCATGGGCGTTGCTCCCCGCTTAGGTACTGCCTGCACCCAGCGACTCCTTCCCATGGCCTCTGAAAAGCCCGTTACTCTCAAAGACCTCACGATCCTCAACAAGGAGCACCTGCCCTCAGGCGGCGGGTTCATGATCCTGCCCAGCCAGCTCGGTTATTTTGACCTGCTGCGGCTGGAACTGGTGCTGGAAGGGCGGGAAGTTATTTACTTGCTGAAGAAAGGCGCGGCGCTGCATCCGCTGCTGCGCGCGCATCTGGAGCGTGAGAGCGTCCAGGCCATGGAATTTACACCAGGCGAGACTGAATTGTCCGCCTACCGTCATGCCATGACGGATGCCGCCAAGGGCGGCGCGGTCATCATTTACCTGCCCGCCGAGGCAGCCACGATGACCTCCCCCATGACCACCGTGCCCGGTGTGAAACTCGAATTTCTCCTCAAGGCCGAGATACCCGTGCTGCCGCTGCATGTGCACCGGCGTCAGGACACCGCGCTGCCGACCGAGCGGCGTTACACCGACGCTGAAACAATCTTCAACTTTGGCAAACTGCTGCAAGGCCCGGAGGTGAACCTGGCCAGTTATCAGGAGGTGTTGCTGCTGCTCTCGGAGCAAAGCATCAACCAGTGTCCTGTGCTGGATCTCAGCCTTGGTTATGTGCTGATCCAGGGGTTTAAGAAATTCGGCACACGCAACAGTGTGGTCGATGGCAAAGACGACAAAGTTCTGCGCTTTGACAAAATTTTCGCCATCGCGCTGGCCCTCTCGCGGGTGGTGCGGAGTGCGACGAGCAAGCCGCGTGTCGGCATCATCCTGCCGCCCGGAGTAGGCGGACTCATCTGCAACGTGGCCGTCATCCTGGCCGGAAAAATCCCGGTAAACCTCAACTTCACCGCCGGACGTGCCGCCATCGACAGCGCCATCCGTCAGGGCCAGATCGACCGCTTCCTTACCGCCGACATTTTCGTGCGCAAGATGCAGAGCTTCCCCTGGCCGCCCGGCAAGCAGCTTATTCTCATCGAACGCATCCTGCCGAAGATGAAATTCGCCATCGCGAAGTGGCTTGTGCTCAGCAAGATGCTGCCCGCCGCCGCACTCGCTGCGCTGCTCGGCATCGCGAAGAAAGGCGGCAGCAGAGAGGCGCTGCTGCTCTTCACCAGTGGCAGTTCCGGCGAACCGAAGGGCGTCGCGCTCTCACACCGCAACCTGATCGCCAACGTCATGCAGTTTGGCAGCCGTCTCGGCATGCAGAGCAATGACAGCATCCTCGGCTGCCTGCCGCTGTTTCACAGCTTCGGCTGCACCGTGACGCTGTGGTTTCCCATCATCTACGGCCTGCATCTCGTCACCTACCCCACGCCGCTGGAGGTGAAGAAGCTCGCAGAACTGATCCAAAAATACAGTGTCACCCTCATGATCGCCACGCCGACCTTTCTACGGGGTTACCTGCGCGGGGTGAACCGCGAGGCGCTGGCCTCCATCAAGCTGTGCGTCACCGGCGCGGAAAAACTGCCGCGCACCGTGGCGGATGCGTTTGAAATGCGCTTTGGCAAACGTGTGCTGGAAGGCTACGGCCTCACAGAGACCTCGCCTGCCTCCAACTTGAACCTGCCCGATCCTGAGCCCCTCGGTGCTGAAGAAAGCGGCTACGTCTGGCTGCCCAGCCATCGCCAGGGTTCCGTGGGCCATGTCGTGCCCGGCATGGCGCTGAGGATCACGAATCCCGACACCGGCAAACCAATTCCCATTCATCAGAGCGGCATGATCTGGTTCAAGGGCGCGAACGTCTTTGAGGGTTATCTCAACGATCCCAAACGCACTGCCGACGTGCTGCAGGACGGCTGGTTCCGCACCGGTGACATCGGCCGCGTCGATCTCGATGGCTTTCTTTATATTGAGGGCCGACTTAGCAGGTTCTCCAAGATTGCCGGCGAGATGGTACCGCATGAAACCGTCGAAGAAGCTCTCGTCAAAGCCATGGGCCTCGAAAATGAAACCGTGCGCAAGATCGCCGTTGTCGGTGTCCCCGATGCGGAACGTGGCGAGGCTCTGATCCTCCTCACCAGCATGCCCGGCGGCCCCGAACATCAGGAGATCCTCGATTTGCGTTACCGCCTGCTCGACAAAGGCATGCCGCCGCTTTGGATTCCGAAAAAGATGATCCGCGTCAGCGACATTCCTGTTCTCGCCTCTGGCAAACTCGACGTGCAGA
>JAYVIO010000435.1:0-6930 GCA_043770175.1 Verrucomicrobiales bacterium
GACGGCCACACCGCCGGCGAGCTTGGCGAGGCGCTCCTGGAGCTTCTCACGGTCGTAATCGCTGGTGGTTTCGTCGATCTGACGCTTGATCTGGGACACGCGTCCGGCGATCGCATCGCTGCCGCCTTCACCTTCGACGATGATGGTGTTTTCCTTGCCGATGGTGATGCGCTTGGCTTTGCCGAGGTCGGCAAGCTCGATGTTTTCGAGCTTGAGGCCGAGGTCTTCGGTGATGCAGCGGCCGCCGGTGAGGATGGCGATGTCTTCGAGCATGGCCTTGCGGCGGTCGCCGAAACCAGGGGCCTTCACGGCGACGATGTTGAGGGTGCCGCGCAGCTTGTTCACCACGAGGGTGGCAAGGGCTTCACCTTCGACGTCTTCCGCAATGATGAGGAGGGGCTTGCCGGAGCGGGCGACCTTCTCAAGCAGAGGCAGCATGTCTTTCAGGCTGCTGATCTTCTTCTCGTTGATGAGGATGTAGGCGGACTCGAGGTTCGCTTCCATTGTCTCAGGGTTGGTGACGAAGTAAGGGGAGAGGTAGCCCTTGTCGAACTGCATGCCTTCCACGACTTCGAGGGTCGTTTCGATGCTCTTGGCTTCTTCGACGGTGATGGTGCCTTCCTTGCCCACTTTGTCCATGGCTTCGGCGATGATGTTGCCGATGGCGGTGTCCCAGTTGGCGGACACAGTTGCGACCTGGGCCACTTCCTTGCTGTCCTTCACGGGGGTGCTGATTTCCTTCAGCTTGGCGACGATGGCCTCGGTGGCCTTCATGATGCCGCGCTGGAGCGAGATCGGGTTGGCGCCGGCGGTCACGTTGCGGAGACCTTCGGAGTAGATCGCCTCGGCAAGCACCGTGGCGGTCGTGGTGCCGTCACCGGCGATGTCGGAGGTCTTGGAGGAGACTTCCTTGATGAGCTGGGCGCCCATGTTTTCATAGGGGCAAGGCAGCTCGATTTCCTTGGCGACGGTGACGCCGTCCTTGGTGATCGTTGGGCTGCCGAATTTCTTGTCGAGGATGACGTTGCGGCCGGATGGGCCGAGAGTGGCCTTGACGGCGCGAGCCAGTTTGGTGACGCCGCGCAGGAGGGCCTGACGTGCGGATTCGTCGAAGTGCAGTTGTTTAGCCATAATAATTTAAGCGATGAGTTAGGGGTTCGAGGGTGAGTTAAGCGGTGATGATACCGAGGATGTCGGTTTCGTTGATGATGAGGACGTCATCGCCACCGAGCTTCACTTCCGTGCCGCCGTATTTGGAGATGAGAACCTTGTTGCCGACCTTGACAGTGAAGAGCGTGGACACGTCTTTGCCTTCGTCGTCTTTGCCGGTGCCAAGTGCGAGCACTTCAGCTTCCTGCGGTTTTTCTTTGGCGGTGTCAGGGAGGAAGATTCCGCCAGCGGTTTTTTCTTCGCTGTTGGAGCGCTTCACGAGGACGCGACGTCCGAGCGGTGTAATTGCGGTAGCCATATTGGTCTGGTTTGTGCTTTTGAGGGTTGTGGTTCTGGTTTGGTTTCGGGTTGTCTGCCCGGCCTGCTGTCACACGGGTTGGTGTGCCTGCTGGCCGGGCGGAAAGGGGGGGTAGGGTCAGGCGAGAGCTTTCTCGCGGTATGGCGGCTGAATGCGCCCGACTCTGGGAATGATGGTGTGGCCGGAGGTGGCCTGCTCGCTGCGGAGCTGCTCGAACATGCGGTGGATGTCGCGCCCACAGGCTTCAAAAAGCTGCTGCTTCACGCGCCGCACTTCGGCGACGATGCCGGTGTCTTCAGAGGATTTAGGATTCGAGTTCATGGTCGTCTTCGCTGGTTCGGAGTTGATCAGGCGTGCAGAGCACCGGCATTTCGTAACCGTGATTTTCGATCACCTTTTTGAGCTGCCGTTGAATGTGTGGGTTGGCGATGTGTTTGCAATTCCACGTCAGCAGGATGTCGATGCGGTAAACGCAGGTCGCTGCGATGTGGGCGGCGTCGCGTGCGGCGGTTGGTGGCAGCGCGCCGCAGTCCATGAGGGCGGTCGTCAAGGTCTCCACCTCTTCGTTAAGGTCGAGTTCCGGGATGTCCTGCAGCAGTTCCAATCTCTTTGCGGCCATCTGGGCATCGCCCTGGCCGACCTCGCTGAGCACTACCTGGGAGATGCAAAGATCATAGTCCCCACGTTGGTTGTCCCACCACTCACGCGTGCGCTCCTGGCAACCACGCTCGTAGTCATGCCGCGACGGATTCGCCACGATGTAGCTCGGGATGGTGGTTTCGATGTAAACGGAGGTGCGCATTGGCAGATTCAGTCAGGCAAATCAGTCTTGGCGGGTGTGGCGGTCGGAGCGGCGGCGGGATTGGGGACGATGGAGACGCCGTTGGGGGCGCGGTCGAGGCCGCCAAAGCTGATGTCAGGCGCGGCTTCACCGATTTCACCGACGAGGTAGGCCACGAGCTGCCGCGGCTCTTCGGAGAGCACGGCCTGCAGCATGCGGGCGGTACGGGCCTTATCGTAGCCTTTCATGTCGAGATCAAGCTTTGCCGCACCTTCGAGGCCTTTGATTTGCGCGGCGAGATCGACACTGGAGTTGATGCGGTTCAGCAGCGCCTTGTCCTGCTCGAGCTTGGCCAGCAGGTTGCGCAGCTTGGTGCTGACCTCGGGCACGTTCAGCAAGTCCTGCGCGGTTTTGCCGGGATATTGGGCAAGAATAGCCAGCGCTTCGCTGGCGAGATTGCCAACGGCGGCCGAAGTTGGCGCCGGGGCGCTCAAAACCTCGGTGATCGCGGCATCAAGCTTCGTTTCGGACACCACGGCGGCCTTGGGAGTCTCGGGAGCAGCCGGTTTGGCCGCTTCGGGCGATTTGCCGCAGGAGGCGAGGAGCAGCGCCAGCGCGATAGCGCCATGGAATGCTGATCTGAGATGCAGTTGCTGGAGCAACGACTGTCGTTTCAGTGTCATGCCTTGGATTTACCTTTGGGGAGGGCTTTGGCGGCCTTGGGAAGCTTCTTTTTCTCGGATTCGAGGCGGCGCTCGACCTTCTTCATGTCTTCGTCCGCAGGAAGATCCTCGGGCACAATGTCTCGCCCAATGAGAAGTTGCCGCACATCCTGGTTGTTCTTGATGTGTTCTTTGGTGATCTCAGGTTCAGAGTTCAGGTCGTCCTGCTTGGTTTTGAACACGGTTATCTCATTTGCGAAGTCCTTGGCCTTGATGGTGATCGTGGGCAGGAAATCGGCGAGCGGACGATTGTCCGGCACACCCAGCTTGTTTTTCATGTCCTGCGTAGTGCGGCCACCGAACAGCGCCTGATCGCCTTTGCTGCGAATGCGCCCAAAGGATTGACCGTCACCAAGGCGCTCGAATATGATGGCCGAGAGTTCCTTTTCAGACGCACTCAGCTTTTGTCTTGCCATCAGCCGTTCCACTTCGGCCAAACGGCTCTCGATGATCTCCTGCTTGCGGGTCTGGACGGCAAAGTAAGTCTGCGCAAAGGCAATGGCCTCTTTGGCCGGGTCACCATTCTGCGCGATGAGGTAGCACGCATAGCGGGTCAACATCACGTCGTGGATCTCACGGCTCGCACCGTTCCCGACCGTAATCGTGCGCGTCACCTCGAGAAAATGATCCCCTGGAGCACTGGCTGCCGTTTCACAGGAGAGCCTGGCCTTGTCGATGACCTTGGCGAAGTTGTCCCACTTCTGATAGCCCAGCACCTCCTGGAGATCGCGTGCGAACCAAAACTCGGTGCCAGAGCTTGGCTCAACATGAACCATGCCTTCGAAGTCGCCATGCAACTTGATGATGATCTCCTTTTTCATGCGGTTGCAGGTGTTGGGCGACTTGGGGAGAACATGTTCCCGACATCGGGAACATGTTCAGCGCGGTTTGGCGTGCCGGAGGCACGGGAGAAATTAGCCGGTGGTGCAACCACCGGATCAACGCGATCCCCCATCGTGGAAGAAGGGAGCGCCCTGGAGGGGCGCGAGAAGCAGGCGGAGGACGGTGACGTGGAGTCGCCGCACGCTTCTCGCGCACCTGCCGGTGCGCGGGAGAGAACGCTGGGAATGCCGCATGAACCGGTGGTTTCGCTTCGCGACTGCGTAACACCACCGGCTACCCTCTCGCGTCCTTTCAGGACGCCGTTGAGCGGCGATCCAGAGCGGGGATGCAGTTGCCTGGATGGCAACGATTGGAGCATGCTGGCCACTGGTCTTTAAGGCGTTGAACTTCTTTTTACACTCATGGCCTCTTCGATCTGTTCTTTTACAGAGCGTGCGTTGGCTTCTGCGCGTTCATCTGCGAGCATGAAAGCAAAGCCGGACCACACCTGAGTTTTTTGTCCGTGAATGGTAACAAAAACCTTTGTTGTTCCTGTCAGGCCTATTAAAGCGGCCGGAATATAGAGCAAAACCAATGCCCTCAATTCACCCATGGCAAGTAGCTTGCTGATCAGAAACGCCAGTGGCAAAGGTGTCATTATTTTCAGACCGTAGATGAAGCCGGAAAAGGCAGACTGTATCTCTACGGAGCTTATTTCACTGACACGCCACGTACCCTGCTTCGTCGAAAGCATGCCATCTTTTATCGTTATAGAAGCTGGGTTGTCCATGTGTAGTGTTTAGGCATTGCTTTCTGATGCCTTGCTTTCACAGAGCAAGTGGCAGCAACCCATAGTGAGTTCTCTCAGGCTAGCGCAACGATTCCACAGCCAATTTTTATAGGGGTCGCTTTCTCCGATACTGTGCATTGACGCATGACGCAAAGTGTCTTGCCATCCTGAAGGGTGAAAGCTGGAGGATCGGCCAATTAGTAATAAGGCTTTAAGCTCAATATGGGCGGCATCTGACATGCTTTGTATGGTCCGCTGATACTCCAACTCAATGTCTGTCAGTGGCTTTGGATTGAGTAACTCTTTCATAGCTTCTCCAAAACCGATGCTTATCGGTCGATTGACACGTTCTTTTTCAAACTCAGCTTCACGTTTCGCCATGAGTGACAAAACTTGAAAAAGGTCGGTTTTGGAGAGTGCTTTCAGCATATGCACGGGCGTAACGTGGCTTACTTGTCCTTATCGACGACTTCGAAGTCAGCATCGACGACTTTGCCTTTATCCTGTGACTTCGTTTCCGAAGCAGCGACGTCGGGGCCTGCGCCGCCCATTCCGCTCATGTCGGGCATGCCACCGGGGGCACCGGCGGTTGCGCCTGCGGCGGCGGCGGCTTGGTAGGCGGCGGCGAAGAGTTTTTCGAGTTCTTCGGTCTGGGCCTTCATCTTGTCGGTGTCACCGGATTCGACGGCGGACTTCAAGGAAGTGAGCTTGTCCTTGATCGGAGCAAGCTGGTCGGCGGGGACTTTTTCTTCCCACTCCTTGAGCTGTTTCTCGATCTCGAAGCTGAGGCCCTCAGCCTTGTTCTTCACTTCGACGGCTTCCTTGCGCTTGAGGTCTTCCTCGGCGTGCTCTTCGGCGTCGCGCTTGGCTTTTTCGATCTCTTCCTGGCTGAGGCCGGAGCTGCCCTGGATGGAGATTTTCTGCTCCTTGCCGGACACTTTTTCCTTGGCGGAAACGTGCAGGATGCCGTTGGCGTCGATGTCAAAGGTGACTTCGACCTGCGGCACGCCGCGCGGTGCAGGCGGGATGCCGTCGAGCTTGAAGGTGCCGAGCGTTTTGTTGTCGCGAGACATCGGGCGCTCGCCCTGGAGGACGACGATTTCGACGCCGGGCTGGTTGTCGCTGTAGGTGGAGAAGATTTGGCTGTGCTTCTTCGGAATCGTGGTGTTGCGCGGAATCATCGGCGTGGCGACACCGCCAGCGGTCTCGATGGAAAGCGTGAGCGGGGTCACGTCGAGCAGGAGCACGTCCTTGACGTCGCCTTTGAGCACACCGCCCTGAATGGCAGCGCCGATGGCGACGACTTCGTCCGGGTTCACGCCCTGATGCGGGTCTTTGCCGGCGAGCTTCTTTGCGGTCTCGACGACCTTAGGCATGCGGGTCATGCCACCGACGAGCACGAGTTCGTCAATTTTGGAGGCGTCAAGCTTGGCGGCAGCGAGGCAATCCTTCACCGGCTTGATGGTGCGCTCGAACAGGCTGTCGCAGAGCTGCTCCATCTTGGCGCGGGTGAGCGTTTTCATGATGTGCTTCGGCCCGGAGGCGTCGGCAGTGATGAAGGGGAGGTTCAGATCGTAGCTCTGGCTGGAACTGAGGGCGATCTTGGCCTTCTCGGCTTCTTCCTTGATGCGCTGGATGGCATCCGGCTGGCTGCTGAGGTCGATGCCGCTGTCGGTTTTGAATTCGCTGATGATCCACTGGATGAGGGTGTTGTCCCAGTCGTCACCGCCGAGGTGCGTGTCGCCATCCGTGGCGAGCACTTCGAAGACGCCGTCGCCGATTTCGAGCACGCTGATGTCAAACGTGCCGCCGCCGAGGTCATACACGGCGACTTTTTCGTCCGACTTGCTGTCGAGGCCGTAAGCGAGGGCAGCGGCGGTCGGCTCATTGATGATACGGCGCACGTTGAGGCCGGCGATTTCACCCGCAGCCTTGGTGGCGTTGCGCTGGCTGTCATTGAAGTAAGCGGGGACGGTGATGACGGCTTCCGTGATCGTTTCGCCGAGCTTGGCTTCCGCGTCGGCCTTTAGCTTCGCGAGGATCATCGCGCTGACTTCCTGCGGGCTGTAGGTTTTCGTTTCGCCACCGACTTCGACCTGCACATGGGCGTCACCATTGCTGGCGGCCACGATCTTGTAGGGCATGCGCTTGTCGGCTTCGGTCAGCTCGACGAATTTGCGGCCCATGAGGCGCTTCACGGAGAAGACAGTGTTGCGGGGATTGGTCACGGCCTGACGCTTCGCGGCCTGACCGACGACGCGTTCGCCGCTCTTGGTGAAGGCGACGATGGACGGCGTGGTGCGTGCGCCTTCTGAATTTTCGAGCACCATCGCTTTGCCGCCTTCCA
>JAYVIO010000436.1:0-6902 GCA_043770175.1 Verrucomicrobiales bacterium
CACCGTGACGATCGTCTTGCCGAAAGTGAACTTGTCTCCCGCCTTCAGCTTTTCGTGATCGAAACCATAGCGCGCATCGCCTTCATGGCTGCAAAACACCTTTGCCGATCCGACGCGAGCGCACAACTCCAGCGCCCCGCTCACCAGATCCGCGTGAATGTGCGTCTCGAAGATGTGCGTGATGGAGACCTTCTTCTCACGCGCCAGCGTGACGTATTTGTCCACGTCCGGCGTCGGATCGAAGACGGCGGCAACTCCGTCGCTGTCATCGCCGAGGAGATAAGAAAGCTCCGCGATGCCTTCGGTTTGGATGCGTTCAAAGATGAGTGCCATGGTTATTGGGGTTGGTTAAAGTTTGGCATCTAGCTTTCGGGGATAAATGCGCTCGATGATTGCGAGAGCGATGGTGATAAGAGCGACCAGTGCGCCCACCCACAGCCACGGCGAGGTGCCGGTGAGTTGTGGCAGCGTCACTTTCCCATAGTCCGCCATTGCTTTGATCATCGGCTGCATCTCCGCAAAGGCCGCGACATAGACGCCAGCGCCAACGAACATCCCGAGCACGCCGACCATCGCATCGCGCCGGCCTTCGCCGCACGCCGCGACGCTCGTGCCGGGACACAGCCCGAAGATCGCGAGGCCAGTGCCGAACAAGACTCCGCCGATGATCACACGCGCCAGCGAAGCGGTCTGAATGTGAATCTCCGCCAAGCCCATCGCCACCAGCGCATGCACGCCGACGGTGCCCACCGCGATGGCCGTCGCCATGATCTTGAACACGGTGAAATCCTTGAGCAAAAACTGACCCATCAGAACCTGGAACTTCGCCACCTGGCCCTTTTGCAGTAGGATGCCGAAGAGGATGCCGGTGACGAGACCGAGCACGAGTTTGAGCGGTTCATCAAACATGACGGCGGCCCTCCTTCCCGTAGATCAGGAATGCCACGACCATGCCTACCACACCCATGACGGGCGCAAAGATCCAGCTTGAGAGTGCCAGTTGCAGGATGCCGCTGATCGCGTGACCGCTGGTGCAGCCCTGCGCGATGCGCGCACCGAGCATCATGATCAGCCCGCCGAGAAAAGCCCCGGCATAGCGTTTGCCTGGCGAATACCCGAAGCGCCATCGCCAGAGCGGCGGCACCTTCTCCCCCGGTGCCCGATCTCCCGACATCTTCGCGCTTGCATAAGCACCGATGAACACACCGAGCACCAGCATCCATTCCCAGTCGATCTTCGGCACCTTGCCGTCCTTCGCCTTCGCCTCAAAATAGGGCTGCGTTATTTGTGGGGCGACCGCCTGTTCAGTGAGCGCTGCGCTGTATTCAAAGGCCGTGGTGATGCCGATTGGCCTGTCCACCGTGGCGAAGGTCAGCCAGCTCAACACCCCAATGCCCGCACCCACGAGGTACGGCGACCAGACTTTCTTGCGGAGTGGATTCATGGCTTTTGTTTACTGTCCGTCATGCGCTGAGCGGAAACTCAGCCTTGAAGTGATCGTGAACTTTTGCGGTAATCTGCCGGTCCGTCATCTTATCGGTGGTCTCGACGCTGAGCGTGCGACCGCCGGGCTTTTCGTGCTCGAGGCGTTTTCTAAACTCGCCCTTCGCCTCGCCGGGTCCGAAGATGAACAGTGACTTCGCCTCGTGGACGCAGTCGATGACCTCGTCGTAATAGATGTTGAGATGTTTAGCGAACTTCCGGTCCTGCACATCATCTGCGGGAATGCGCAGCGCCTCGAAGGCCTCCGTGGATTGCTCCCCGTCAATGCGTCCGCCGTGGCGCTCCGCATGGGAGAGAATGATGCGCGCGTTTGGTTCTGATGAAAGGATGATCACCGCCCTCCGATGGTCGATCCACAAACCGATGTGTGTTTTCATGATGGTGACTCATCCACACTGGGGCGACCAAATGCCATGGGGTGTTTGCCCCAAAAGTATCTATTCATCGCGCATCGCGCATCTTACCGAGCACGCCGGAGATGATGCCGGCGACGATGAGAATCCACACGATGAGGCTCTTGAACTGCCCGAGAAAAATCTGCCATGGGCTGATGCGCTTCCCTTCCTTCAATTCGTTCGGGCCGTCAGCCGCGAGACGTTGCGCGGCTTCCTGCGCCGACAGGCCCGTTGTTGCGGAGCCAAGTTTTGCCAGCACTTCCTCAGCACACAGGCTGTGCCAGGCTTGGGTCGGTGGTGTGGTCATGTGGCGGCTCCTTTCGCATCAAGTGAACCTTGGGCACGCGGCAGCAGCAGCGCAGCGAATGCGGCGAGCACGGCACCGACGCTGAATGCGACGGTGGCGCCCCATTGCTGCCACAGCAGGCCAAAAACAACGCTGGCGGGCAGGGCGGCCAGGCCCACCGCGCCATGATACCAGCCGAAAGCCGTACCACGCAGATTGGCGGGTGCGAGGCTGGCGACCCATGCTCGCTCAGCAGGCTCGGTGAGGCCAAAGTAGATGCCATAGGCAAGAAAAACGGCGATGAGCCACGGCGCAGAAGACAGCCAGCCAAACGTCACATAGATCGCGGCATAAAAGAACCAGCCAGCCCGGACCATGGCACGCGGACCAATCCGATCCGAGAGCCGACCGCCATAATAATTGGCGATCATCTTCACCCCATGATGCGCGGACCAGAGCAGCGCGATGCCTGCGGCGGGGACGCCTGTTTCACTGAGACGCAGCAGCAGAAAAGCATCCGTGGAATTGCCCAAGGTGAAGACCAGCACGGCGATGAGCAGCCGCCGATAGTCCGGACCGAGCGCGCTCCACGGTGCGAGGACCGTCGCCGCTTCGGCAGCCTTCGCTTGGTGGATTTGCGGCTCTTTCACACCGAGCAGCAGCACCGCCAGCACGGCGACAGCCGGGATGGCGGAAAGGAGGAACACCTGCCGCAGTGGCAGGCCCGCAGCATTCAGCAGCAAGGCGGCGACGAGCGGACCGAGCACGGCACCCGCATGATCCATCGCGCGGTGAAATCCATACGCGGCACCACGCGCACCCGCATCCGTCACGTCGGCGATGAGCGCATCCCTGGGCGAAGTGCGCAGACCTTTGCCCACGCGATCGGCGAAACGCAGCACCATCACAGCCGGCCATGCCGTGGCGAGGCCGATGAGCGGGCGCATCATTCCTGACAAGCTGTAGCCGGCAATGACGAGCGGCTTACGACGCTGCGTGCGATCCGTCCAGACACCCGACACCACCTTGAGCAGCGCGGCGGTCGATTCGGCGGCACCTTCGATCAATCCGAGCGCCAGCGCACCCGCGCCGAGCACCGTTGAGAGAAAGATCGGCAGCAGCGGATAGATCATCTCGCTGGAGAGGTCGGTGAGCAGGCTCACCACGCCGAGCGCGACGACGGTCTTGGGGATGCGATGGGAGACGAGGGTCATGTGCCCGATTCCCCCTGTGTTTTTTGGGTGCGGGCAGGTGTTGGGCGTGCGCGCACGAACCATTTCCGCAGCTCTTCGAGCGCAAGCATGCCAAGCGCGAAGGGAATGATGAACAGCCACACGGCAGCCATGTGGTGCCATGAGGTGGAGAGAGAGGTCATGAGGAGAGTTTGGCGCGAGTCATCAATGACAGCATCTGGATGAACGCTGCATTCTGTCTCGCTGCTGACTCAGATGCGAGACATGGCTTGTCAAAAGAAGGGTGCATCTTGTCCCGCATAGCACTCGCAGCGGTGTGGCTCTTGTCGGCTGACGTGTTCGCGCGCATCCTTCGCTTGCCACCGCCTCAGGACGGGCCAGCATGACGCACCACCCATTCATTCCGCATGAGCACCCCGACCCACTGGAAGAAGATACTCGTCCCCACTGACTTTTCGGAGGACTCGCTGACGGCTGTGCGCGAGGCGCGGCGTTTTCAACAGCTCACTCAGTCGGAGGTGGTGCTGGTGCATGTGACGGAGCCTGCGATTGACGGTCTGCGCATTCATACGGGTGATCTCCACGATGAAAGCCAGAAGGCAGCCAGACAACAGCTCGAAGCACTGGTGGACATGCATTTCGGCGGCAGCTCATCGGTCACCACGCTGGTCAAGGATGGCCGCGCCGGGGAGGTGATTTGCGAGCTGGCTCGGACAGTGAAGGCCGATGCCATCTTCATCGCCACCCATGGCATCACAGCGATGAAGCACTTCATGCTCGGCAGCGTGGCGGAGAAAGTGGTGCGTCACGCGCCATGCAGTGTGCTGGTGGTGCGGTGAGGGTTTTTCTGCTTCCTGCCGCCACATGCTCACTTCCATTCTGCTCTTGCTGGTCGGTGTGGTGTTGGCGTGGTTTGGCGGCTCGTTGTTTGTGGATGGCGCGGTGGGGCTGGCAAGATGGGCGCGCTGCCCGGTGGCGGTGATCGGGGTGACGGTGGCTGCGTTCGGCACGTCTTCGCCGGAGCTAATGGTGGCCATCCAAGCGGCAGTGGATGGTGTGCCGCAAATCTCGCTGGGGGATGTGCTCGGCAGCAATGTGGTGAACATCGCGCTGGTGCTGGCCCTCGTGCTTTCGCTTTCCGGCATGAAGGCGGATGATGCGGGCGTGAGGCGTGACTGGGCCTGCGCGCTGGCGGTGCCCTTTATCATGGCGGCAGTGCTGTGGGATGGCTGGTTCTCGCGACTGGATGCGCTGATGCTGATGGGATTGTTTGCGGCATGGCTGGCGATGGTGGTGCGTCATGCCCGGCGGAATCGGGCAAGGAACAAGGACGAGGTGATCGAAGCGGGCCGGGCATCATCGCTGAAGATCGTGTTTCAGGTGGTGGCGGGGCTGGCCTTGCTCATCGCTGCGGCACAGTTCGTGGTGCGTGGCGGCACAGGCGTTGCCTTGGCACTGGGCTGGAGCCCCTTCATCGTCGGTGCGGTGGTGGTGGCGGTAGCCACAGGCACACCGGAACTGGCGACGACTATCATCGCACGCATCCGGGGCCAGCACGATGTGGGACTGGGAAACATCCTCGGTAGCAATGTCTTCAATGCGCTGTTCATCGCCTCGATTGCCGCGCTGATTCATCCATATCCGGTGAAACCGCCGGAGGTGATGCCAAGCCTTGTATTTGGCGTGGTGACCACGCTCATCATTTGGCCCGGACGCGGCGGAGCGCTGGGCCGCTGGCGCGGCTTTGTGCTGCTGGCCCTCTATGCAGCCTATGTCTTGGTTAGCATCAAACAAACACCTTCACCATGACTGCCTCCCCGCCCGAGATTCTCGCCACCGTGTTCTTTGCCCTGGCCGTCCTGCACACTTTTTCTGTCAAGCGTTTCGCCCATTGGGCGCACCAGCATCCGAAAGGCTCCATCGCGGAGAATCTGCTGCATTTCCTGGCGGAGACGGAGGTGGTGTTTGGCTTGTGGGCGGCGGCGTTGTTTGCTGGAATCGCTGCGCTGAAAGGTTCCGTGCATGACGCGGTCGTTTACATCGAGAGCCTGAACTTCACCGAGCCGAAGTTTGTCCTCGTCGTCATGGTCGTGGCGGCCACGCGACCGGTGGTGAAGCTGGCGGAGGCATTCATCTCCTTCTTTGCCCGTCTGCTGCCGCTGCATGAGAGTCTGGCGTTTTACTGCGCGGCTTTATCCGTGGGCAGCCTGCTCGGATCACTCATCACCGAACCGGCGGCGATGACCTTGCTCGCCATCCTGCTGAAGCGCCGCTACTTTGACCGTGGCATCAGCCTGCGGCTCGCCTATGCCACACTGGGCTTGTTGTTCGTGAATGTCTCCATCGGCGGCACGCTCACGCACTTCGCCGCGCCGCCCGTGCTCATGGTGGCGGCGAAATGGGAGTGGGACACGCTGTTCATGCTCACTCACTTCGGCTGGAAGGCTGCGGCGAGTTGTCTCGTCTCCACCGCTCTGGTCGCGTTCGTGTTTCGGAAGGAGCTGCTGAGTCTCAAGCCTCAGCACGCCAAAGCGGATCCCATTCCGGCATGGCTCACTCTGGCGCATCTCGGTTTTCTCGGCGCTGTCGTCGGCTTTGCGCATCATCCCGATGTGTTCTTTGGCGTGTTCATGCTGTTCCTCGGTCTCGTCTCCGCCACACGCGAATATCAAGACAATCTGAAGCTGCGCGAAGGTCTGCTCGTCGGCTTCTTCCTCGCCGGACTCGTCACGCTCGGCTCCTTGCAGGCTTGGTGGCTCAAGCCGCTCATCGCTGGCATGGACGGAGCCACCTTGTATTTCGGAGCCACCGGTCTGACCGCTCTCACTGATAACGCCGCGCTCACCTATCTCGGCACACTGGTGGAAGGCATCAGTGATGAATTGAAATACGCGCTCGTCGCCGGCGCCGTCACCGGCGGCGGCCTCACCGTCATCGCCAACGCGCCCAATCCTGCGGGCGTCGGCATCCTGCAAAGCGCCAAGGCCTTCGGCAATGAAGGCATCAGCCCGCTGGGTTTGTTTCTCGGTGCGCTGCCGCCCACAGCCATTGCCATCGTGTTTTTTTGGTTGCTGCGGTGATTTGGACCTCCCATTGCACGACGCACGCCCATTCGATTCTGATTGTGGCTAAAACTTGGCGGCAGCGAACGGCCAGAACTTCGGAATGACGTAAACCGAGATGCTCCAGAAAATCAGGTTCAAGGGGATGCCGATGCGCTCACGCTCACGTCACCACGCGCTCGGCCACAGGCTCCGTTCCATTACGGAAGCGATGAATGCTGTCCAGCGTAACGCGGGCGATTTCAGTGAGGGCTTCGTACGTGAGGAAGGCCTGATGCGCAGTGATGAGGACGTTGGGGAAAATCATGAGCCGGGCCAGTTCATCGTCTTGAAGCACCGTGCCGGAGTGGTCCTCGAAGAAGATTCCCTCCTCTTCTTCATAGACATCGAGAGCCACGCCGCCGAGCTGGCCGGACTTCAGCGCCTCGATCACCGCCGTGCTGTCCACCAGCTTGCCACGACT
>JAYVIO010000437.1:0-57370 GCA_043770175.1 Verrucomicrobiales bacterium
AATGCGAATCTGCCGTCGTTCACGGTGCTGATCACGAAGGGCAAGGGCGGGCAGCCACTGGGATCGCATCTGTGGGGCAGCGGCTTTTTGCCGACGAAGCATCAGGGGGTGCTGTTCCGTGCGGCGAAGGATCCGGTGCTGTATCTCGGCAATCCGGCGGGTGTGAACGCTGACAGTCGCAGGCTAATGCTGGATCGCCTCAAGGAATTGCATGAGCATCAGTTTGCCGGAACGCCGGATACGGAGATTAAGAATCGCATCGACCACTATGAAATGGCCTTCCGCATGCAGACGAGCATCCCGGAGGTGACTGATCTGAGCGATGAACCGCAGCACGTGCTGAACAGCTACGGCCCCGATGTGAAGACGCCGGGCACCTTTGCCGCGAACTGCCTGCAAGCGCGGCGTCTCGCGGAAAAAGGCGTGCGATTTATCCAGCTCTACCATCAGGATTGGGATCATCACGGCGGCCTGCCGGGTGCGTTGCCGAAACTGTGCAAGGAGACGGATCAACCAGCCGCAGCGCTGGTCAAAGATCTCAAGCAACGTGGCTTGCTGGATGACACGCTGGTCGTCTGGGGCGGTGAATTTGGCCGCACGGCGTATTGCCAGGGCAAGATCAGCACGAACTTCGGACGCGATCATCATCCGCGCTGTTTCAGCGCGTGGTTTGCCGGCGGCGGCATCAAGGCGGGCTCGGTGTATGGCGAGACGGACGACTTTGGCTACAACACCGTAAAGGATGGCCTGCACATCCACGATTTCCACGCCACGCTGATGCACCTGCTTGGCATCGACCATGAACGGCTGACGTACAAGTTCCAGGGGCGGCGCTACCGGCTGACGGATGTGCATGGGCATCTGGTAAAAGGGATCGTGACGTAGGGCGCGCGTCCCGCTTGCCCAAACTGCAACCGGGACGGTTGCACTACGTCCCAACCGCGTGTTCATTCGCGGCTCATGAGCCAAGCCAGAACCGCCAAACAACACCGCAAAACCGCCGAGACAGACATTGAGATCGAACTCAATGTCGATGGGTCCGGCAAAGCGCAGATCGACACGGGAGTGCCGTTCTTTGACCACATGCTGACGTTGTTCACGAAGCACGGCCTGTTTGACCTCAAGGTGAAGGTCGTGGGCGATATTGAGGTGGACTATCACCACACCGTCGAAGACACGGGCATCGTGCTGGGCAACTGCTTTCGCGAGGCGCTGGGCAACAAGGCGGGCATCGTGCGTTACGGCTTTTGGCTGCTGCCCATGGATGAAACGCTCGCCGAAGTCGCGCTCGACCTCAGCGGTCGGTCCTTTCTCAGCTATCATGCGCCCGAGAACGTCGAGGCCATCGGCGGTGTGAACCGCTTCAGCTACCAGCTCGTGGAGGAATTCCTGCGCGCCTTCACGTCGAGCCTGCTGGCGACGCTGCACGTCGAAATCCGGCGCGGTCGCGATGCTCACCACATGGCGGAGGCGATCTTCAAAGGCCTCGCACGCGCGCTGGATGCCGCCACCAAGCTTGATCCACGCGTCACCGGCATCCCCAGCACGAAGGACGTCCTGTGATGAAACTCGGTGTGCTTGATTATGGCGCGGGGAACCTGCGCAGCGTATTGAATGCCTTCGAAGCCATCGGCGCGCATGCGAATCTCGTGACGCAGCCTGCCGACTTCGACAACATCGACGTGCTCGTGTTTCCTGGTCAGGGAGCATTCGGTGATTCGGTGCGCATTTTGAAGGAAACCGGGCTCTGGGAGCCGCTGCGGGATTGGCTGAAGGCGGAGAAGCCGTATCTCGGCATCTGCCTTGGCTACCAACTCTTGTTTGAAAGCAGTGAGGAGTGTCCAGGCGTCGAAGGATTGTCGGCTGTGGCCGGAAAGGTGCGCAAATTTGATGCCGCGAGCGGTTTGAAGATTCCGCACATGGGCTGGAACGTGGCGCAGTGGGAAACGGCTCAGTCAGCGGTATGGGATGGCCTGTCGAACCCGACTTATGTCTATTTCGTGCATTCGTATTACCCCGAGGTGCTGGATGAGTCGCTGGCGCTGTGCCGGACGGATTACGGCGTGAGCTTTATCAGCGGCATCGCGAAGAAGAACCTCGTGGCGGTGCAGTTTCACCCGGAGAAAAGCCAGGAAGCGGGACTGACGCTACTGCGCAATGCGCTGAAGGTTTTGGAGCAGTAACGTCACTTTTATCAACCGCCCATGCTCACTGCGGCACGAGTTTGCTGATGAACGCCTGGTCTTCATCGGAGAAGCGTGAAACGGGAACATCAAACGTCTGGCCGTCTTCACGTTTGAAGCGGGCAGTGTCATGCGCTGGCGTGGTGAAACTTTCGAGCGATGCCTTCAACACACGACCGGTGCTGTCTTTCCACTCACGCACCGGCGTGGGCAGTGTGGGGGCTGCTGGAGCCGCAGGGGGCGGAGGCGTGGCAGTCACAGACGGCGGTGCTGAGTTTTCAGGCACTGGTATTTTCTTCTCCTGCACGGGTGGCGCTTTGATTTCGGGTGTTGGCGCTGGATTGTTTGGGTTGACTGCCTTCGGTCTTTCTACCTGCGCCACTTCCTCGGCGGTTTTGAGTCGCGGCATGGTTGCTGTTGCGGCTGGTGCTTCGAAGAATGCAGCGAGATTTTTTTCCGGGCTGGAATCGGTGTGGCGTTTTTCAACGCCATCCTCGGCATCCACATCCTCTGCAACTATATGACCGACGGTGACCGTGTCGTAAAGGAAGGCTCCGCGGATGCCGACGGCGATGTGTTTGGGTTGGGGATCGAGAGAACGTGCCGCATCCATTGCCGTGGCCCAGGCGATGTAGGCGATGAGATCTTTCGCATCCTGGCTGAATTTACGCAGGTCGGGCACATGCACCATGAAGGCGCAGGAGTCTGGGTTGACGCGGCAGTAGGTGAGGAATTTCCCCTTGGAAAGGCTGAAGGTGGACTTGGTGGCGGCCTGCACGCCCATCTTGCGCCCGAGCTTGACCAATTCGGCGAATTCAGCCGCCAGTTTCTCCGCGTCAGCCGTGTTGCCATAAGCCTCCTTGCCTTTGTCAGAGGTGATCAGGCGATTGGCCGCGTCAAAGGCGGATGATCCCGGCCCTGATGATGACGTGCCTTTGTCCTCAAACGTGGAGGCAGGCATGATGAGCGCCGAGAACGACATGCCGACGGCCATGACCGTAGCGATGACGGCCCAAGGCACCGGCGGAATGAAAAAGAGCGAGTGCGAGCTGCGAATGATCACCGGCATGCGGGTGGTCGGGTCAAGGAGCGTCTGCTCAGTCGGCTTGCCCATGGTCTTTGCATACGTCCAGATTGCGGCGGCCGCGCCCCAGAACGGAGCGCAGATCATCAGACGCGCCATCCAAGTCCAATGCGTCGCGAAAAACAGAGCACTGACGGCCATGCCTGCGACGAGGCTGCCAATGACACCAAATACCAAAATCAAAATTCCGTGACCTTTCCAGATGAGCATAAGTGTGTGGGTGGATGGTTATTCAGGTGTTATCATGGTCTCGGGTTCACGGTAAAGTTTTTTCACCTCAGCCATGCGAGAAAGTTGCTGAACCTGCCAGGAATGGCCGCACAAAGCTCATGGAGCGGGCCGAATCAAGAGAGCGTGGTCGCAAGCGAGGCCTGCTGGCATGCCTCCGGCATGCGCCCTTGGGCAAAAGGGAGATCATCGACAAACCGGTGGTTTTCGTTCGCTACGCTCAATCGACCACCGGTTACCTTCTTTGATCCCTCCGGGATCAAGCTGATTGAACAGCTTTGACCGCGTCTTCGAGGATGGAGCTTTGAAGTTTCGCCATCTCGTGAGCTTCATCAACTTCATGATCGTCCCAACCGGCGAGGTGCATGAGGCCGTGGACGAGATAGAGGGCGACTTCGTGATCGACGGACTGGCCGTGTTCCCTGCCCTGTCGCTCTGCGGTGTCGGCGCTGATGAGGATTTCGCCGTGGTGGAAGGTGATGACGTCGGTGGGCGTGGGATCGTCGAGGAAATCGCCATGTACGCGGGCGATGTCTGCATCATCGACAATGGTGATCTCGATCTCTGGCAGTAATGCGAGCGGTGCGTCGGGAGATTTGATGGTGGCGAGGCAGCCGGGCAATGCGGCTTTGCCGATGCGTCGCAGCCATGGCAGCGGGATGACGTGCGCCTTCTGACGGTTGTAGATGCGGAGCTTGGGCAGCGGCATCAGGCGGCGGAAGCAGGAGGCGATTTACGGCTGCGGCTCTTTTTGGCTGCTGCTTCGGCTGCAGGGCCGGCGAAGGAGGCTTCGACGATCTTCATCGACGTGGTCGTGGGCGTTTCGTCATCATCGCGTGCCAGACGCGGCTTAGGTTCATCACGCAGGCCCATGGAGGAAGCCGAAGTGGACTCAACGGCTTTCTGATACTTGATGCGGCCGTGCATCATGCTGAGGAGCGTTTTGGCAAAGCTGGCCTTCACCTTGGCAAGTTCGGCGATGGTGAGATCGCATTCGTCGAGTTGACCGTCGAGCATGCGGGCCTGCACGATTTCGGCGATCATCGTTTCGATGCGCGAGGCATTGGGTTTTTCCAAGGTGCGGGAGGCGCTCTCGACGGCATCGGCGAGTGAGATGATGGCGGCTTCCTTGAACTGCGGCTTCGGACCGGGATAGCGGAAGGTTTCTTCGCTGACCTGCGGCACGTCGTCTTCCTTGGCCTTCGACTGTTTCACAAGGCGCTCCATTTCCGCCTTCTGATCGAGTGCCTGACGGTAGAAATACCACGCGAGCGAGGTACCGTGGTGCTGCTCGATCACGTCGATGATGCGTGAGTTGAGGTTGTGCTTGATGGCGAGATCAACGCCGTCTTTGACATGCGCGATGATGACGAGGGCGCTCATGCGCGGCGTGAGATCGTCGTGCGGATTGGCCGAAGGGTCCATGTTTTCGACGAAGTACTCCGGCTTGCTGAGCTTGCCGATGTCATGGAAGTAGGCGCTCACACGGCACATGCTGGCGCGGGCACCGATGGTTTCGGCGGCGGCTTCGGCGAGATTCGCGACGACGAGGCTGTGATGGTAGGTGCCGGGGGCTTCAATGCTCAAACGGCGCATGAGCGGATGATTCAAATCGCCAAGTTCGAGCCAAGACACATCGGTGGTGACGCCGAACACGCTCTCCAGTACCGGCAGCAAACCGCCAACGGCCATGCCGGTGATGATACCGATGACGAGCGGCAGGCCGATCATGCGGCCGATTTGCTCCTCCATGATCACACCAGCCGCTTCATGCAGCAGGAGTGAAAAAGCCATCGCCACGACGCCGACATAGAGTCCGGCCATGAACAGGCGATTGCGGCGGCTGACGCGCTTGGTGAGCAGCACGCCAGTGAAACCGATCAGGGCCGAGGTGGCCATGAACGTGGGTGCCGACACCGAAACGCAGACCAGAACGCCGAAGAGCGTGGCGTAAATGGCCCCGAACAAGCCGATTCGACGGCCCAAGATCACCGAGAGCACGAGCGGGCCAAAAGCATGCGGCAGGACGATGGCTTTGAGCGTTTTACCCCAGCTCTGACCAGCAGACAGGTCCAGCGTGAAAACGATTAAAGCCAGGTGCATCAAGATGGTGCCGAGCACGAGGAGCAGGATGCTGTTGTCACTGATCTGCTCGCGCAGGGCGATGCGTTCATGAGCGACGAGGGCAAAACCGATGGCGGCGGCATACAGCGCATGCAGCCAGGTCAGAGCGGGCAGCCCCTCTTCGACGTGCGTGCCCAGCCGCATCAGCACGGCGACACCGATGAAAAACAGCACATACACCCCAACGGTGCCAGCCGGATGGGTGCGCATCTCGTCCAAAAGATCGCCCTCCTGGTGCTTTCGGCGGGTTTTACCGCAGGAAAGCCCTTCGCGTTGAAGTCTGGCCCGACGAATGGACTCGAACATGTTTTGGGTGAGGGGGTGGCGGCGACGTTATCACACATCCGGGGTCGGACAAGAATCTTTCCCCTGCCCTTCGGCCTCAGGGTGCCGTTGTGGCTCACTTTTACGGACTCGACCCGCTTGATAGGCCTCAATGATACGCTGCACGACCGGCAGGCGGACGATGTCCTTCGGTGCAAAACTGACGAAACGCACGCCCTCCACGTCCTGAAGCAACTCGACCGCCTCCTTCAGACCGGATTTCACATTACGACGGAGGTCGATCTGCGAAGGATCGCCCGTGACCACGCAGCGTGCACCGTCGCCGAGGCGAGTCAGGAACATGAGCATCTGCTCGGTCGTGGTGTTCTGCGCTTCGTCGAGGATGATGAAGGCGTTTTTGAGCGTGCGGCCACGCATGTAAGCCAGCGGGGCGATCTCGATGCTGCCGCGTTCGATGAGGCGCTCGGCTTCTTCGGGATCGAGCATGTCGTAGAGCGCATCGTAGAGCGGACGCAAGTAGGGGAAGATTTTTTCCTTGAGATCACCGGGCAGAAAGCCCAGCGCCTCGCCGGCTTCCACGGCAGGACGGGTCAAAACGAGACGCTGCACGACTTTTTCCTTCAACCAGTGGAGGCCCTGCGCCATCGCGAGGTAGGTCTTGCCCGTACCAGCGGGGCCGACGCCGAAGACGACTTCACTTTCACGCATGGCCTGCACATAAGCGATCTGGCCGCGAGTTTTAGCCAGAACCGCCGGGCGCTTGCTGGAACCCAGCAGTTTCAACTGCATGATCGCCTCCGCCGGCGCATCGCCGACTTCACGCTGCACGCTTTCGATCACGAGGCGGACCATCGCGAAGGAAACCTCCCCGCCCTGACGGCGCACCTTTTCGAGCTGCATGAAAACTTCACGCGCAGCAGGGATTTTATCGTCGTCCCCTTCGATCCGCACCCAGCCTTCGCGGCTGGTCACATTCACGCCGAACGTTTCCGCCACGAGCCGCAGACTGCCGAGGTCATTGCCAATCAGCTTCTGCAGAAACTGCGGCGTCTCATAGGTGAGCGTGGCAACGGGCATCAGCGATAACCATATGCCAGCGCCCAGAGCACGGCCGGCTCCTTCTTCGATGTCAGCTCGAAGACGATCTTGTAAGTGCCGGTCTTCGGCGGGTTCACCCGCACGCTCATGAAGAATTTGTCCGCCTTCGCATTGATCTGCACCGGCTGGCCTTTGTCATCAAAGACCTTCATGTCGAGCGTCACCCCCTCCTGGCTCGTGCCGAGCCAGAACGCGTATTCGTTGCCCTTGAAAAGCTGGTGCGTGATCATGAGCTTCTGGCCGCTCTTCACCTCGCCGTTCCAGTAGTCTTCACGCACGATGAACCCCTGCTCCACAAACGGAGTGGCGGCTTCCATGGCGAAATCATGCGCCTCGTCCACCGTCGCGTGGCTGAATGTCGCGACGGCCAGCACCAGCGCGGTGCAGGCGATTCTTCCAAAAATTGAATTCATGCGCATGACGTTCACAAAGTTACTTTTTGGCGAGAATTTCAGTCAGCAGGCCGTCGCAGGTTTTGCCGATGTCAGAAACGGCATCCTTCGAGAAGCCGTCCACCGCGCCTTCCATCTGTTGCAGCACGGAACCGAGTCCTTTGCCGATGGATCGGACCACATCATGGTCGCGGGTGCTCGCTGGCATTTTGGAAATCGAGTTCACAAAATGCTCCACCAGCATCGGCTGGTTCAGCAATTCGGCACGGTCAGCAGAAAAGCTCTTTTTCACGACCGAAGTCACCGAAGCCGTGCCACGCAGCCAACCGCCGAGGCTGACGCACTGCGAGAGATCCATGTCCTTCATCTGCTCCATCGTGTCGCGCACCGTCTTCTGCGTCTGGTCGAATTCCTTGCGGATGGCGCTCCAGTTGCCTTTGTCGGCGGCATCCAGAATGCTCTGCGCATGTGGCAGGACTGATTTGCTGAGGCCGAGACTTTTCGAGAGAGAGATCACATCCCGGCCGATGTCCTTCACCGCCTCCTTGTCCTCCGCCTGCACGGCGACAAAGCCTTCCGCCACGGTGTAGCCGAACAGCAGCGAGAGCTGCGTGCGGTCGCTCGTGGTCGGCATCTCCTGCTTGCGCAGTTCGGCACGCCAGTTTGGTTCACCCAGCTTGTCGAGCACCGAAAAGACCTCGCTCGGCACCGGCACGACCACGTCATCGACAACCTTCCCTGGGAAGGCCAGCGGGTCGAATTCTTCGACGCCCTTGGTGCCTTGCGGCGCAGCAGTGAGGTTCAGACTGCCGAGCAGCAGCATGCCAGCCATGATGGCTGCGATTGAAATGGGGGGACGGATCATAGCAGTAGGAGCAGGTTTTACGGACGGTTTGTGACTCGCTAACTCAAGCCGCATAACCCCCGGATCGCAACTGGTTTGACCACCAACCGCACACGCTGCGTCATCTAGGGCAAACGCGGCAGTTCTATTCACTGCCGCACCATCACCAGCACGGTCGCCGCGCGCACCTCCGCCGCCAAGGCTTCCATCTCGATGCTGACAGGCACTTTAGACGACGTCACTGACGGAAACGACGGCACAGTTTTGAGCAGGGCCGCCGCCACCCGGCTTTTGATGGCATAAGTCACATTTTCCCGCCCACGAAGCACCGCAGCAACGATGCCGACGACAGATCCAGTTTTCACGTCCACCAGCGGCCCTCCGGAGTTGCCTGGTTGGGCCGGTACCGTGATCTGATAGTGGTCACGGTCATCGCGGAGACCGCTGAGGCTGCTGATGCGCCCGTCGGTGAATTTGGGCTCCACTCCTTGCAGGTCGGCATTGGGAAAGCCGATCGTGAACACCGCAGCCCCCATCGTTCCCTCATTCGTCACCAGCGGCAGCCATTTGGCCGCAGGCTCCTTGGTTTTAAGCACGGCCACATCTCCCTCCGCATCGGCCTTCAACACGGTCGCACGACGGATCAAGCCGTCCGCACCACGCACATCCACCTCCAAAGCCTCTTTCACAACATGCTGGTTGGTCAGCAGCCAGCCATCGCTGGCAATATAAAAACCGGTGCCGGTGCTGGAATAATTCCCGGCGGTGAGGAAGTCCGCCACTTTGCCTCGTTCCTTCGCTTCCGCACGCTCCTGACCGAACAACATCGCGCAAAACTCCTTCGGAGTGGTCCGGCCTCCCAGCCAGTTGAAAATCACCGGATTGGTCCGCACTCGCGGCTCCATTCGTTCGGCAAGAAATGCGCCCATGTCTTTTGGGTCATTGTTGGCGTCGGCATCGGCAAACAACTTGTCCGCCTCGGCGCTGGCTGATTCAACCTCGCGCATGATCTCGCCCGCCGCCTTGTCGTTTCCCTCGCAAAGCGTTTCGGTCAAATATTTCCGCAATCCGCTCAGTAAAGCGGCTCTCTTGGTGGCTTCCTCGTCTTTCACCTTTGCCATGGCGGCGCGTTTGGCATCAAGCTGTCCCTTGATCTCCGTCCCCAGCCCCTTCTCGGCCATCTGGCGTTTTTTCAATGCCGCGTTGAGGTAATAAAAGCCGCCGAACACAATGCCGACCCCCAGCACAACCAGTCCAATCATGATGGCCGCAGCCATCCCACCGCCATCAGCCTGCGTTTTTACCACCACTTTCGGTGCAGGACGGGATGCCGGAGACCTTGCTGGCTGTTGCACTCCAGCAGGTCGTTGGGACGGTGCCGCCTGGGGCATGGGCGCCGCGCGTGCCTGGACCACCGGCATCACCGGCGGGGGTGCCACCATAAAAAGTTGGTGGCACGAGGGGCACTGAACCTGGTTCCCCGCAAAGCGCGGATCAAGGGTCAGCAGCATCTGGCAAAAGGGGCAGTTGATTTGCAGGCTCATGGCTATTTTGCTTTTTAAGCCCTTCCGCCTTTTAAGCGCAATCCAAATATCACACCACCCGCGGCAGCACCTCGACCACATCCGCCAGCACGCGACCGCTGCCGTGGCGCAACTCATTGCAGCGGCCAAACAGCATCTGGCCACTCGTCGCGCCGAGGAGTTCGGCGAGGCGTTGATCGACGGAAATGCGGAAATAACCGCGCGGATGACTGGAATGCGGCACGGCAAAGCGTTCGAGGATCGCCCCAAACGGTACGCGACCTTCAAGCACGAGCTTTTGCGCCTCATCCGGCAACAGATCAAGGTGGATGCCGATGGCGCCGAATTCGACGGGTTTGCCATCGCTGCGGCGATGCAGCACGGAGGCACGGACGAGGTAGTTGCCGATGCGGGCACGGGCGGCGACGTCGAGGTCGATCTCGCAGCCGTGGAACTCGCGCAGCCGTGGCGTCATGTCTTTCTCATGAACCAGCAGGCTGCGCTCCTGCTCTGCCAGCTCGTCCGGCTGCACAAACGTCACGCGTGGCCGCGTGCTGCCGATGCCGTAAAAGAAAATGAGAGGTGCCAGGATGTCCTCGTCCTGCCGGGGTGCCTCATTCATCACATTCGTCATTCTGCATTCCTCATTCGTCATTCCAACTCAGGTGTAGCGCGCATACTGGCGATGCTGAGGCAGGAAAAAATCGTGCAGCAGGCGGTCCACCTGGAGCAAACCATCGCGAGTGAGCGTGATGCCGTTGGCGTCGAGCGTGGCAAAGCCTTCTTTCGCGAGATAGTCGAGCTGCGGCCCGAAATGCTGGCGCGGATCTTCACCGAACTTTTTGATGTAGTAATCGAACTCGCTGCGGCCGAGCTTGAGCTTGAGAATGAACTCGCGCACGAAACGATCTTCAGCCGTGGTTTGATAAGCGCGATAGATTGGACGTTGACCAGCATCGAGCGCCTGCATGTAAGGACCGACATCGGCCTGGTTTTGATAATGCACGCCGCCGAGGTGGCCGAACGAAGCCACGCCGCAGCTCAGCAGGTCAGCGCCTTCCCACAACGAGTCGCGATAGACGAATTTGATGCGCTGCGGATCCTTCACCACGGTGTACGCACTGGTGACGGTGTAGCCGACCTTTTGGAACTCATCGAACGCGTAGCTCACCCAGTCGCGCTTCGTCTGCCAGTCAGCCACTGGTGCGGTGACTTTGCCCTCGGCCTTCATCTGCTGGTACATCGTGGTGTTATAAGGCACCTCCATTTGATAAATCGTGACCGCATCCGGCTGCATCGCTACGGCCTTCGCCACGGTGTCCTTCCAGTTCGCAGGCGTCTCATTCATCATGCCGGCGATGAGGTCGATGTTGATATGCTCAAAGCCAAGCGTGCGGGCAAAGCGATAGGATTTTTCAATCTCGCCACTGCGGTGCGCACGACCGTTCGTTTCGAGAATGTGGTCATCAAAATTTTCCACGCCCAGGCTCAGTCGCGTGACGCCGATTTCACGGATGCCGGTGAGCTTGACCTCGTTCAACGTGCCAGGTTCGGCCTCAAAAGCCACCTCCGCCGCACCTTCCCACGAAACGAGGTCTTTCATGCGGTTCGTGAGATCTTTGAGCTGCGGCACCGAGAGATAGCTCGGTGTTCCGCCACCAAAGTACACGAAGTGCGCCTTGCGGCCCTTTAAATATGGCTGGCTGGCAAAGGTCGCCATTTCACGCATGCCAGCGTCGATGTAGGCCTTCACCTCCTGAGCATTTTTATCGGTATAGACCTTGAAGTAGCAGAAGTGGCAGCGCTTGCGGCAGAACGGGATGTGAAAATAAACGCCAAGCGGAATGTCGGATGGCGCGGGACGTTGCAGCACTTCATCGACGAGTGAAACCTGATCGGGCTTCCAAAACGAGAAGGGCGGGTAGTTCGAGACGAAGTAATTGCCGACTTCGGTCTGTTCGACCTTCTTCGGCGCGTTGACTTCGGTCGCAGCCGAAGCCAGCGGAGAATCGAGAGTGGTTTGCATGATTGGGGGTGAAGAAGAAACGCGGCAGCGCGATGGTTTCGACACGTAAAGTCGGGAAGATGCAGGGAAGGTCAAGGATTCGTCAAGGAATGGTCAAGAGTCGTTCCATGACCTGCTTGACGACTCTCACTTCCCCCGCACCAGCACCACGCGGAAGCCGATCGTGTTCCGCCGTGTCTCCGGCGGCACCGGCATGCGGGCGGAGGCCAGCAGTTCCTCCTGCGCGGCGGTGCGCCAGTTGCCGCCACGGGTCGTTCCCAGCGCCGGTTTCGCCTGCTCGCCCGGTTTGGCGGCCGGAACCGGCTCGTAATCGGTGTCCACCCACTCGGAAACATTGCCCGCGAGCCCGCTGATGCCGCGCTCATTCGGCTGCAACGCCGTCACCGGTGCCAGGAACGGAAATTTGTCCTCATAACCAGCGATGGCGCTGTCGAGGCTGGCTTTGCGGGCGGAATTGATGTCCGCAAGATTGTCCACGCCCGAGGGCGGCGGCCAGTCGAAACCCCACGGGTAAATGCCGCGGATGCGGCCGTTACGATCTTCCGGTGTGGTGCCGCGTTCGAGCGGCAAACCGACTGCGCGGCTCCACTCTTCATCCGTGGGCAGACGGTACACATCCTTCGCACCGATCAGACCGGCATTGCGCTCGCGTTCGGTCAGCCAGGCACAAAACGCCCGCGCTTCATTGCGATCCACGCCCGCCACCGGCAGCGAACCGCCTTTGTTGCCATTGCTGCCATTGTCTTCCACACGGCCCGGACGGCGGGACTGCGTGGACTTGGAGTACTCGATGTAATCGCGATGCCGGATCTCCCACGCGGAGATCATCACATCGCCCAGCGGTACAAAATTCATGCCCAGGCTGTTTGCCTTCCACTGCCGGCCAAAGGTCACCGCTTTGCGTGTCTGCATGTCGGCGAAGAGTTCCGCCTGCTCGCCTTCCTTCACCTCGCCTTCGAGAACGACATCGGCAAAGCCCTCCTCGTGCAGTTCAAATTCCACCGGCCCGGTGCGCACGCGCGGCAGTTCCAGTGGTGTCTCACCCAGAAATTCCTCATGCAGGAAGACGCGTACTTTCTCTGGCTGGCTGTGGATGATCACGCTGCCGTAGGTCTGGCGCTCCACCCGCAGCAAAAACGCGCGCCAGTTTTTCTCCTCGCTGGCATTCGTCTCAGTCTCGCGCCCGTCCGGCATTTCCTCCGCCGCAGGCTGGCCGCTCTCAACAAAATGAAACGGCTCCACCTCGTAGTGATGCTCCTGGCTCAAGAACGCCTCGTTGCGGTCACGATCCGTCAGCCAGTAGCGGAACGCCTCCGCATCGCCATCCGGCACGACGACGAGATACGCCGTCTCTTGATCCTTCCCCTGCTGATAACGCACCACCTTGCCCTCAAACGACCGCCCCGTAGCCTCCAGGAAGCGGCGGAAAAATTTCATCTCCACCGGATCAGCACTCACATGCCCGCCTTGCCCTGGTTTAAACACCATGCCGAGGCTGTTTAGCCAGCGCTCGCCCTTTTGCGGCAGTCGCGATGCGTCCATCTTCAAATCAAACACCGCCGGCTTTTCATCCGACGCGATGTGCTCGATCTCGACCTGCTTGTGACCCGGCATCCGCAGTTGGTAGATCACCGGCACGCCTTCCGCAGGATTCAATTCCAGCGGCGTCACACCGAGCTGTTCCTCGCCCGCAAACACCACCGCGCCCGGCGGCGTCGTCATGATTTTCAAACGCGGCACGCTGTGATTCATCGCCACCATCGTTCTGCCGCGCTGGCTGAGCGCCAGCCACATGCCAAAGCCCACCGCCAGCACCAGCGCCACCGAACCAGCGGCGATCCACGACCACATCAGCTTGCGCGACGATGGCAGCGGCTCACCGCGCAGCGCCAGCGCCATCTCGCGTGCGCTCACAAAACGCTGCTTCGCCTTCGGCGCACAGGCCGTGCAGATCGCATCCTGAAGCCTGCGCCACACCTCCAAGTCCGCGCCCGATTCCGTGCATGACGGCAGATCCGGGAAATCCAGCCGGTCCTTCCCCGTGCTCGCTTCATACAGCACCATGCCCAGCGAAAAAATATCCGACGCCGCCGTCCCCGGCCCTTCAGGCGCCACAAAACCTTCCGTGCCCACGAAACTGCGCTGTCCCAGCAGCGCCACCAGCCCGATGTCCGCCAGCCGCCCGATGCCGTCGATGAAAATCAGATTCGACGGCTTCACGTCACGGTGAATCAGCTGATTGCGATGCAGGTAATCGAGCCCCTCCGCAATCGTTGCCCCCAGCTTGATGCACCCCTCCGCCGACACCCGTTTGTCACGCCGCATCTGCAAACCGAGCGTGTGCGGCTGGTACGTCGCCGCGTCGATGTCACGCCCGCGCTCCAAGTCGTCCGCCAGCTCCATCACGTAATAATAGAAGCCCTCTTGATCGCTGCGCCCCACCTGCAAAATCGGCACCAGTCCCTCGTGGCGGCGCGAGATCGGCTCAAACCGTTTCAGCGCCTCGAACTCACGCTCAAACGCGTCCGGGTTGTCATAATCCTCCCGCCACACCACCTTCACCGCCCGCAGCACCCCCGTCACACTGCGCGCCAGCCACACCTCCCCAAACCCTCCGCGCCCGATGAGGCGGAGCGTTTCATGATCACGGATGTTCGGCGGCGTGCGCGACGAGGACTGCATGAAGGAGGTTGGAATGCTGGAATTACACTTCAACCCCGCTACGTTGTCGAGTTGCATCATCACGAAAACAGGACGTCTTCGAAACCTCAAGCAACCGGCCTCGGCGACGTGGAAACAGTGCGCACCGTGGTGAGGGTGTGGCCTGCGGCCAGGGTGTCGGCGATAAACTTGAGGAACCCTCCCTCGGGTCGGCATGGGATGACATCAAATGGAATCAGATCGTTCTCAAAGCGCACGAGATTCTTCGCATGCGCATCGAAGACGCCGAGGTTGTCCTCAGCGCGGTAGTAGCCACAGGCGGTGATTTTTTCAAAGCCCAGCGCGGCAAACCAAGCATCAATTTCGGCGAGTGTAACAGGCACGATGTCGAACCGTGGCTGGGAAGTGACGATGGCGAGGTCATCTCCCTGATCGAGTACGCCTTCCAGCTTGTTCAGGCCAGGCACGAGTTCGTTTTGCAGCAGCAGCCGCTCCAGATATTCCACCGGCGAAGCTTCCCAGAGATGAAAGCGACGTGCATCCATGTCCGATGACACGAGAGCGAGATCAATACCGGGCGAGAGGCCGAACATCCCGTCACGGGTGACTTTGAAAACACGTTCGCCTTCGCGGAAGAAGTCATGCTCCTGACCACCACGTTCAAGACGCAGCACAATCTCATCAGGATTCAGCAGCAGACCCAGACTTCCCGCCCATTCACGCAGGCTTTCTTTCTGCCGGGAGAGAGGGGGCGGCCCAGATGCGCCTCCACCTGCCGACGAAATTCCTCGGAGGTGATTGAGCGCCGCGAGGATAATATCCTCGCCATCTGCTCCTGGGTGAGCAGCGGCTTCACGGGCGCTGGGCTGGCTGGGTTCTGGGACATTGGAAGGCATGCGGAGAGTAAACGGTGCCTCAAACTTTCGCAACCCGTCAGGCAGCAGATTGATGATCGCCCGCATCATCAGGTAGATTTGACTCCAGAACATCGTTTTCATCCCTGCAATGCGTCTCCTTCTGCTCCTGTTCATCGCCTTCCCTGCCCTCCCCCGTGCGGCGGAGAAGATCGTCTTCAATCGCGACATCCGGCCGATTCTCTCGGACAAGTGCTTTCATTGCCACGGGCCGGACGAAAAAGAGCGCAAGAGTGGCTTGCGGCTCGATCAGCGTGATTCGGCGCTCAAGGCGGCGAAGTCGGGTGCGGTGGCGATTGTTCCCGGCACACCGGATCAGAGCGAACTCATCGCCCGCTGTTTCACGAGCAACGAAGACGACCTGATGCCGCCATCGAAGCTCGGCAAACCGCTCTCAGATCGGGAAAAAGCACTGCTCAAGCAATGGGTGGCTGAAGGGGCCGAGTATCAAGGGCACTGGGCCTTTATTCCGCCGGTCAGGCCGACCACGCCAGGTCCGCACAGCATCGACTCCTTCATCAAGGCCCGTCTAGCTCAAGCAGGATTGCAATCATCGCCCGAAGCGGATCGCGCCACGTTGATTCGTCGTGCTGCGCTCGATTTGACCGGTCTGCCACCAACACCGGCAGAGGTCGATGCCTTTGAAAAGGACCCATCACCGAACGCCTATGAGAAGGTGGTGGATCGTTTGCTGCAATCGCCGCACTACGGCGAGCGCATGGCGATGCAGTGGCTCGACTTTGCCCGTTACGCAGACAGCCACGGCTTTCAGACCGACAGCAGCCGCAGCATGTGGCCATGGCGTGACTGGGTGATCCGCGCGTTCAATGATAACAAACCTTTCGACCA
Source organism: Verrucomicrobiales bacterium (assembly GCA_043770175.1). Classification (GTDB taxonomy): domain Bacteria; phylum Verrucomicrobiota; class Verrucomicrobiia; order Verrucomicrobiales; family Verrucomicrobiaceae; genus Prosthecobacter. The sequence goes on from JAYVIO010000437.1 coordinate 16,212, forward strand.
GTTCACCATCGAGCAGATCGCCGGCGATCTGCTGCCGAGCGCCACGCTCGATCAAAAAGTCGCCACCGGCTTCAATCGCAACCACCGCATCAATGGTGAGGGCGGCATCATCGGTGAGGAGTGGCGCATTGAGAACATCATCGACCGTGTCGAAACCACCGGCTTCACCTGGATGGCGCTGAGCCTGAACTGCTGCCGCTGCCACGACCACAAATTCGATCCGATCACGCAAAAGGAGTTTTATCAGCTCTTCTCGTTCTTCAACAACACCAACGAGCGCGGCACCATTACCGGCAGTTCAAATCGTGCCGGTGGCAACGAAGATCCCGTCGTCACGGTCAGCGATCCGGCCACCGAAGCGACACTGGCGGCCATGCAGAAAGAAATCGAAGCAGCGAAACAACAAGCCACGACAGCGCGCAAGGATTTGCCGAAACTCATCGCCGCATGGGAGCCGCAGGCACTGAAAAATCTCTCCGAAACGAAAAACGCTTGGTCACCGCTGCAACCGACGCAGGTCATTTCCAAAGAGAAGGGCAAAGGTGCGACGCTCACACGTCAAAGCGATGGTTCCTGGCTCGCCAGCGGCCCAAACCCGCCCAACGACACCTACCTCTTCGATGCCCCGCTGCCGAAGGAAGGTGTGACAGCGCTGCTGCTCGAATGCCTGCCTGATCCGTCGCTGCCGAATCAAAGCCTGGGGCGTTACGCCAACGGCAATTTCGTGCTCACTGACGTCGATGTCTTCATTCAAAAGCCTGGTGGCAAGCCGGAGAAACAAACGCTGTCCCGCGTGGCCGCCGACTACTCGCAGAAAGGCTACGAGATCGACAAAGTGCTCAAGCGTGACAAGGGCAAAGGCTGGGCCATCGACGGCAACAGCAAGAAAGATCCGCGCCGCGCGATGTTTGTGCTACAACAGCCGCTGCAAGCCACCGAAGACACGATGTTGCTGCTGCGTCTGCGCCATGAAGCCATCGGCGGCCACAACATCGGTCGCTTCCGCATTTCAGCGACCGCCGCGCCCGCTGAAACGCTCAAGCTTGATGGTGACACGCAGCTCACCGCCGTGAAAATCATTCTGCAAACTCCGGCGGACAAGCGCACGAAGCCGCAGCAGGCCGAGATCGAGAAATTCTTTGCCGCGAACGTGGACAGTCCGCTCAAACGCGCCAGCGATCTTGCCATCACGAAGCAGAAGGCACTCGACGAAGCTAAGAACAAGCTGCCGAACGTCATGGTGATGGAGGAAATGCCGCAACCGCGTGATGCCTTCATCCTCAGCCGTGGCGAATACGACAAACCGACCGTCAAAGTGACCATGGGCCTGCCCGCCGTGCTGCCACCCCTGCCGAAAGGTGCGCCGCTCAATCGTCTCGGTCTCGCCAAGTGGCTCGTCGATCCCGCCAATCCGCTCACGGCGCGTGTGTGGGTCAATCGCGCTTGGGAAAAGTTCTTTGGCTACGGCTTGTGCAAAACCACCGAGAACCTCGGCTCGCAGGCCGAATACCCGGTGCATCCGGAGCTGCTCGACTGGCTCGCCACCGAATTCATGCGCAGTGGCTGGAATATGAAGGCTTTGCAGAAACTGATGGTCATGAGCCAGGCCTACCGCCAGCAAAGCAAAGTCACGCCAGAACTCATCGCCAAAGACCCTGACAACCGTCTCATCGCTCGTGGACCGCGATTCCGCCTCGCTGGAGAACTGGTGCGCGATCAAGCGCTCGCCTTGAGCGGACTGCTTGTGCCGAAGATCGGCGGCGACAGCGTGCGCCCATACATGCCCGAAGGTGTTTGGGATGAAACCAGCAAGTATGGCAATCTGCGCGGCTACAAGAACGACAGCGGCGAGGGTTTGTACCGCCGCACCATGTACACCATCTGGAAACGCACCGCCGCACCGCCCACGATGCTGCTGTTCGACTCCCCTTCCCGCGAACTCTGCACCGTGAAGCGCTCACGCACGAACACACCGCTGCAAGCACTCGCGTTGCTGAATGAAGTGACCTTCGTCGAAGCCGCACGTGCTTTGGCGCAACGCATCCTCAAAGAAGGCGGCACCAGCGCCGAATCCCGCATCGCCTACGGCTACCGCCTCGCCACCGCCCGCCAGCCTGATGCGGATGCCAAACGCATCCTGCTCGCCGGATTAAATCAGCGCCTCGCTGAATTCAAAGCCACCCCCGAAGCCGCCACCAAACTCATCACGACCGGCGAATCAAAGCCCGACGCATCTCTCAACGCCTCCGAACTCGCTGCCTACACCATGACGGCCAGCGTTCTGCTCAATCTGGATCGAACCATCACCCGCGACTGACATGATCTCCTCCACGCTCCAACTGCAAGACCGGCTCAACCGGCGTGCCTTTCTCAAGCACAGCGGCCTCGCGCTCGGTTCCACCGCGCTGGCTTCGCAACTCGCGGCTGCGCCCACGCATTTCGCGCCAAAGGCCAAACGTATCATCTACCTGTTTCAAAGTGGTGCGCCGTCGCAGATGGACCTGTTTGATCCGAAACCGCAGATGGAAAAACATCGTGGTGAGGACTTGCCGGCTTCGATTCGCTTGGGGCAGCGACTCACCGGCATGACGTCGGGGCAAAAGACGTTTCCCGTAGCACCGTCGATGTTTAAATTCGCCCAGCACGGCCAGGGCGGTGCGTGGATCAGTGAATTGATGCCGAATATCTCAAAAATAGCCGATGAACTGTGTTTCATCCGTTCCATGCACACGGAGGCGATCAATCACGATCCGGCGATCACGTTTTGCCAAACGGGATCGCAGCTTGCGGGGCGGCCAAGCATCGGTTCGTGGCTCAGTTACGGCCTTGGCAGTGCGAATCGCGATCTGCCGGCCTATGTGGTGCTCACCTCGTTCGGCACGGGGCGGCGTGATGACCAGCCGCTCTATGACCGGCTGTGGAGTTCGGGTTTTTTGCCGACGCAGCATCAGGGCGTGAAGTTTCGCAATGTGGGCGACCCCGTGCTGTATCTCTCCGATCCAGCCGGGGTAAATCGCGGTATGCGGCGGGGCATGCTGGATGAACTCGCGGCCTTGAATCAGCACGATCACCAGCTTTTCGGCGATCCTGAGATCACCGCCCGCGTGGCGCAGTATGAAATGGCCTTCCGCATGCAGGCGAGCGTGCCTGACTTGACCGACATTTCGAAGGAGCCGCAGCATGTGCTTGATGAATACGGCCCGGAGGTGAAAACCCCCGGCACCTATGCGGCGAACTGCCTGCTGGCACGTCGATTGGCGGAACGCGATGTGCGTTTCATTCAACTCTTCCACATGGGCTGGGATCATCACGGCGGTCTGCCGAATGCGATCAAAGGCCAGTGCCGTGACACGGATCAACCCACAGCGGCTTTGATCAAAGACTTGAAGCAACGTGGGCTGCTGGATGACACGCTCATCGTCTGGGGTGGCGAATTTGGCCGCACCATTTACTCTCAAGGCACGCTGACGGAGACCAACTACGGCCGCGATCATCATCCGCGCTGTTTCACAGTGTTCATGGCCGGTGCGGGTGTCAAAAAGGGCACGACCTACGGCGAGACGGACGACTACTGCTACAACATCACGCGTGATCCGGTGCATGTGCATGATTTGAACGCCACGATCCTGCATCTGCTCGGCATCAACCACGAACGACTGACTTTCCCGTTCCAGGGCCGCGACTACCGGCTGACGGACATCCATGGGAACTTGGTGAAGGGCGTGATCGCATAGATGTGAGGCGTGTGCCATTCTCAGGGCATGAACCTTCCTGATCTGCCGCTTTCGACGCCATCCCTGCTGTTTCCGGCCATTTCGTTGCTGATGCTGGCCTACACGAACCGCTTTCTTGGCTTGGCAAGCGTGGTACGCTCATTGCATGCAACGTGGCGCACTTCGGGCGATCCGATGCTGGCGCAGCAGATCGACAACTTGCGGCGGCGCATCGGCATCATCAAGCGCATGCAAACGCTGGGCGTGCTGAGCATGATGGCCTGCACGATCAGCATGGCGCTGCTATTCTTCGGCAATCAGATGGGTGGCCAGATCGCTTTTGCTTTCAGCCTGGTGGTGATGATCGCCTCGCTGGGTTTGTCATTGTGGGAGATTCAAATGTCTGGCACTGCCCTCGATCTCCAGTTGCGTGATGTGGAGAGAGGAGAAAGATAAACTCACCGCTCCAACCGCATGAAACCGATCCACTTCCTCACCTTTCTCTTCACCGCCGCTGCTTCCGTTCAAGCCGTCACGTCGGATGGCAAACAGAAGCTCGTTTTGATCGCCGGGAAGCCGTCGCATCCGCCGGGCATGCATGAGTTTCGTGCCGGAACGATGCTGCTGGAGAAATGCCTCAAAAGCGTGCCCAATCTGGTCGTGGACCGGCATGAGTTGGGCTGGGTGAGCGATGAGAAGACGCTTGAGAATGCCGATGCGGTGGTGATTTACGCGGATGGCGGCGGCAAGCATCCCGCAGTGGTCGATGGACATCTCGAAACACTGCGCAAGCTGATCTCGAAAGGCGTGGGCTTTGGCTGCATGCACTATGGCGTCGAGATCGTGCCGACTGAGGCGGGCAAAGAGTTCCAAGAATGGCTGGGCGGGCACTATGAGAACGCGTATTCGTGCAATCCAATCTGGGATGCGAACTACACCGAGATCCCGAAGCATGTGATCACGCGCGGCGTGGAACCTTTCACGACGAAGGACGAGTGGTACTTCCACATGCGCTTTCGCCCGGCCTTTGGCCATGGCGTAAAGCCTGCGGAAGATGGCGCGGCAAAGTTTGCGCCGATTCTGGTGGCGACGCCGAGCGATGCGACGCGTGATGGACCGTATGTCTATCCGAAGGGTCCGTATCCGCACATCCAGGCGGAGAAAGGCAGCGCGGAGACGATGATGTGGGCGATTGAACGGACAGACGGCGGACGCGGTTTTGGATTCACCGGCGGTCATTTCCATGACAACTGGGGCAACGCGAATGTGCGCAAGGCCGTGCTCAATGCGCTGCTGTGGGTCACGAAGGTCGAAGTGCCGGAGAAAGGCGTCGAATCAGAAGTGACCGCTGAAGAATTGCAGCAGAACCTCGATCCGAAGGCGGCACCGAAACCGAAAAACGCCGAGGTGAAAACGCCACGCGTATTTGAGCGCACGGAAAGTTGAAAGAACCGCAACGCTCGGGATGTCCGGCGCGATTAGAGAACTTCAAGGCTGATTCAGTCACTGCTGTTAAGAATCGCCTCCCACCCCTTCCTGAGGCCGTCGCCATCCGTGTCCGGCAGCGCGGGATCAGTGCCGTGCTGCGTGCGCTCGGCATAATTGGAAAAACCGTCGCCATCAGTGTCGGCGTTGTTCTCGGGGTCGGGGTAAAACCAGCCTGCATGCCGCTGCGGCTGATCTCAGGCCATTCGGCCAACCTACAATGGAAAAGCTGGCTGCTTGCGGTCGCGGCGATTTGGTTTGTCAGCCAGTTGTAGCCTGACCCCGTTTCCCCCCTGCGGCAGGCGTGCCTGCTACCGCCGCCTGCGCGGTGACACCACCGACACTCAGCGTGATGCCGCCCTGCTCACCCAGATAACGCGCCGTGACCTGCTGCCACTGCCCCACGGCGAGCGGTTGCTGCGGCAGCGTCACCGTTTTCTCCCCCGTGCTGGTCAGCACGCTGAAGCTCAGCACGCCCCCGGCATCCATGAGCAGACGGTACTGGCCGGGTTGATAGATCAGATCACCGCCAAGCTGCTCCGGCCGCACCCAGCCCTGCTAGTTTTTCTCAAGCGGGTTGCGCCGAGCTTCTTCGATCCGCCTCATCAGGGAACGCCATTCATGCATGAGTTCTTCTGGACTAAACATCTTTGTTGAATCACGAACCAGGTGATCAATAGCCTCATGGACTGGAATTACACACGTTTCACAAGCAAGCGGAACCTCAAACCATTCTGTCGCGAGCATGCTGTGGCATACACGACAACGACTTCTCGTTGGAGGCAAGTGCTGAGAGTGTTTTTTGATCAGTTCCTCAAACGCACTGGACACCTTTCGCTTGGCGCCTGTTAAATCAACCGTTTCGCCTGAACGCTTCAGCTCACGATCAGCCCAACGCTCAATCGAACGATTAATTAAGTCCATTGTTGGCGGCGCTTCCGCCAAGTCATGACTGGTTATTTGATACGCTCGAAGATGTAATGTCCCGTACACTCCACTGAGGACCATAAATAGGTTAAACTTTGGATTCGCAGTATTTGCATTGTAAACGCTCATAGAAATTCATCGCTCGTCGATGCCGAGGTACTCATTGTGCTTCTGCTTTATAGACTGATTGGCGTTCTCCGATTTCCACTCGTCAATCCATTCTTGAAGGATTGGTGGCGGATATCTATCGTCGATCTTGCTGAATACATCGTCGACATATTGAAGGGCGTGGGCTTGTTCAGTAGCAGTGAGTTCTCCCCAATGCTTGTCTTTCAAATCTTTCAAAACATTGAATTCGTGATCTGAAGGCAATATATCGTCCCAAGACTCCAGTCGACCCATTTCCGGTTTTCTATCGTAAAAGTGCCTAACGTGAAGCCTCTCATGAAGACAATCATACAAAGTCACGTTATCTCTGAAGGTCAAATGAACCCTTTTGTCAGTCAGCGGCTTAAACTGAGCATTAATAGTATAGCCCAAAAGCTTTTCTTGTGCATTCAAAACTCGATCACCATTTATGCGCGGCTCGACTGTGACGTTCGGAAAATCATTCTGAAGATCTTCTACGAATTTTTCAAAATCGCGTGTCGAAAGCGTGTTGTGACGCCTTGCTCTCCGGGAGGAGGTGCCTGAACCACCCGAATACCGGGTGCCAGCTTCATTCGGTGTGAAATCCGACGGATGACGCGGAGTCAGCGCGCCACGCGGCGGACGCGCATGCTTGAGCGCCTTGCGCAGGGTCTTTACCGCGACAACAACCCCTGACACCGTTCCCGCCGACATGACTCCAAACACCATGGCGCTGTCCTCCGCCGCTGACACCGCGAACTCCGTGTACTTCACTCCCGCCTCGAAGTACTTGCCCTGACTCTTGAGTGACTCCACCTCCTGCCCCGCCTTCCATGTCCCGACCAACGGGGCCATCTCGGCCAGCGCCTCCTGCGATTTAGCGTCCCCCTTGATCGCGCCGATCACCATGGCCGTGAGCCCTGAAATCATCTGCCCCGCGACTTCGGGACTGAGGAGGTCCGCCATGTCCGTGACCTGCCGCACCGCGCCCCAGGTGGCACCGATCTTGAACGCCTTGTCCTGGCTGATGCTGCCGTCGGCCAAACCCTCCGCGATGGACTTCTTGATGAGGTCTTCCAGCCCGTTGATCACTTTTTTCTTCCACTTCACCAGGTCGTTGAGCGGCGCGGTGACATAGTTGAATCCGTCCGCGATCAATGCACTGGTGTAGCGCACGGCCTCGTTGTGCCAGTGGATCGCTTGCTTCGCGCATTCCAGCAAATCATCGAGCAGATCAGGATCGTGCTCAGCGATGGTGTTGAAGTCTTCAAAGGCCTCCTGGCCGTCGATGACATCGGGGACGGCAAACAGCTTGTCTGCCAGTTCTTGAGGAATGGGGCCGAACTCAATCGTGTCCACCATCGGCCGCTGATGACCGAACTTCTCACGGCAGTACTTCGCCAATTCTTCGACGAGCTTGCCGCCGTTCTGCGCCGCGTAGTTCTGTGCGGCGGCGTCGCTGCCGGTGCGCGCGGCCTCTTCGGCGAACTGCGCCACGCGCTCGCGCAGGTAGTCCGCCTCCGGTCCGACGGCAGGCAGGTTCAGTCCAAACAAGCTGATGACATAAGCGCCATCACCGAGCGAGCCTTCGCCCTTGCTCATGAAGATGCCCATGTGGTAGCCCGCCTCCGCCTGCTGGCCGAGCGTGCCGCTGACGGGCAGGTTCGCCGCGTCGCAGCGCTGGCCGCTGCGCGCCATCTTGCCGAGCTGGTCGGCAACGATCTCCAAATGCTCCGCTGCCGTGAGTGCTCCACCGGGCTGTGCCGCTTCGAGCATGACGTGCATGCGCACCGCGTCCGTCTTATCGGCCACGGTGAACGCCTGCGGCACGGTCTGCACCGCCTCGTTGCCCACCTGCACCTGCAAGGCCACCGCCTGCGCGCCGCCGTTCACCGACTGGCCGGTGCTCGTCACCGTGAAGGTGCCACGCCCTTCGGTATCCAGCGTGATCTCATCTCCCGGCAGATCGGTTCTCAGGAACGCTCCCATGCCACCGCCCGTGCTCTCGATGCCGAGGTGTACTTCATCCAGCCAGCCCGCATAACCACCGCCAAGCACGGCGGCCTGCGTGGTTGTGCTCGGTGTGCCCGCTGCCGCCGCCTGCGCGGTGGCACCACCGACACTCAGCGTGATGCCGCCCTGCTCCCCGAGATAACGCGCCGTGACCTGCTGCCACTGCCCCACGGCGAGCGGCTGCTGTGGCAGCATCACCGTTTTTTCACCCTCGCTCGTCCACACGCTGAAGCTCAGCACGCCCCCGGCATCCATCAGCAGGCGGTACTGGCCGGGTTGATAAATCAAATCGCCGCCAAGCTGCTCGGGCCGCACCCAGCCCTGCCACATCAAGCCGGGCCGCAGCTCAAAGGCCGACGACGCATTCAGCGCGAGCGAGGACTCCGCCGTGAGCTTCACCGCGCCTGCGCCCACATATTTTTGCTCCGCGTCCAGCGTGGCACCCGCAGGCGTGGCGCTGTGCAGGTTCGCCGCATCCCGGAACGAACCAGAGGCATGCAGGGCATCAAACGCAAAGCGCGCGCCTTCATGCACACCCAGACGGCCAAAGCCGATGCTGGCCGTCTGCCCGCCCTTGCCGGGCAGATGAATGCTCACCTGCGTGCTGGCCGCATAACCCGCCGACACCGTGCCGCCGGTGGAGGTTTTCACCGGGAGCGAGCCACTGGCCGTGGCATTGGCCGCCAGCACCGGCTGGCTGACCTGCGTCACGCGCAGTGGTCCCTGCGACACCAGCGGAATGCGCGCCCAGCCGGTGGAACTGCCCACCGTGGCTGCCACAAAGGCCGTACCATCCGGCCCCGGCTCGGAAAGGAACGTGGCCGCCGCCTGACCGCCGGACACCACGCTCTGCGCGTTCACGATGGCGCCACGCGTCGCATGCCACACCACCTGCGCCCCCTCCGCCGCCCCAGGGAACGACGCCGTGACCGTGGTCGATTGACTCTGTGAGGCATCCAGCGTCCCGCTTGCCGCCGCCACCGTGGGATTGAGCAGCGTGTTCTGGATCGTCACCTCATGCAACCCCGCATCCGCGATGACCTGCACCTTCTGCACGCCCGGCACCGTTCCAGCGATGATGGTGGCCCGCGCCACGCCATCTGCATCCGTCTCGATGGCCTTCGATTTGACCTTCCCCAAACCCTTCAAGTGCCAGCTCACTGGCGTGCCTGTGTGAACCTTGTGACCAAACTTGTCCTTCACCGTGACAGTGATTTCCCGCTCCGACTTGCCATCCGCCGGCATCGTCAGACTGCCATTGCCATGCGTCATCCCGTTGCTGGCCGCCAGCCCCGGCACCACTTCAATCGTGGCAGCCCGCCCGCCGCCACCCGCCGCCCCGGCAGTCGAAGACAACACTGCTTGTTTAGCCGCCTCGTCATCTGGCAACTTCAAGTCCACCGGAATGCAACGCGCTTTGTAAGTGTCCCCTGGCTCGCTCGAGGTGCGCAGCTTCGTTGAAGTGAAACCGTTCGTGATCGTGGTTTGCTGCTGGCTGAACGAACCGCCGGAAGCCGCGCCTTCAAACTCCCACTTCACTCGTGAGCCATTCCCCACTGGATGTCCTCCCACATAAACCGTGGCACTCAGGGTGACCTCGTGTTGATCAGCAGACACACGATAGGTGGCCGACTCGTCAGGATCACGAATGGGATAAACACCGATGGAGACCGGCACCAGCGTCTCCGTGAGGTTGGTGCCGGAGTCCACCGGCACCCTGGCACGCAGGGTAACAATGTTGGAGTGGCGGGAACCTGCGGGGATGGTCAGGGTCACCGGTTCGACGGTGGTTTCAGGGCCGTCCTCACCACCGGTTTCCGTGCGAATTTTCAAATAGGCGCGGCTGACGGCCTCGCGGGTGTCCGCGTCCTGCGGGCGGATGAGCCGCACATCATTGAACGCGGCGCTCCAGTGCTGCGTTGGCGGCGGGCCGCCAGAGATTTCATTTATGGTTTTCTTCCGCAGGTTTTCCTCGCCATACCTGGGGCGACGCAGCTGGCCGTCCCAAGTATAGTAGGGGTACTCAGGGTCGGGTTCCTCTTCTTCAGCGAAGTCAGTCTCCGTCTGCCCCACCCCCTCTTGACTGACGGCGCTGGAGTGAACGCGCAGGCTCTCCGGGCTTGCCGCCGCCTGCCAATACTCGGGTTCACGAGCGTCAAAATCGCCAGCCGCCTCGGCTGCGCTTTGGAATATGGAATTGAAATAGCCGTCAGTGTCCTGCACCGATGCGGAGTTCTCATCGCTGCCTTGCTCTTCGGTGGTTGACGGACCGGTTCTGACCAATTCCCAGCCATTCCAAGTTGGCACCTCTGGCGGATCATTGTCGAGGCTGGATAGGTCCCATCTGCCCTGGTAATCCTTGGGGGTGGTGGTTAGGGTGTAGCGGAAAGAGCCCCCATAACTCGCGCTGGCACCACGGAACTGGATCAACGGCTCGTTCGGATCAGGCGCAGGCGGCGGCGTGCTGCCGCCACCGCCAGTGCCACCCGTCGTTGCTCCGCCGCCGGTGGTTGACCCACCGCTCGTTCCTGCACCTCCGCCGCCAGTCGTGGTGCCGCCACCGGTCGTTCCACCCGGGCTCATGACGCCGGGGCTGTTCGGGTTGGTGCCATACTGCAACTCCACCAGATCGCTGGCTCCATCCCCGTCGGTGTCGGCGATGCGTGGGTTGGTTCCCATCTGGAATTCCTTCACATTGGCAAGCGTGTCGCCGTCAGGGTCGATGAGCGCCCAGGCCGCCACTTCCCGCGCCAGCGACTGCTGGTACCACTGGTAAGCCACCTGGACGCTTTCAATGTCCGTCCACGTCGGCACGAACTCCTCCAAGCTCATCATCACCGGCTGGTTCGCCGCGTTGTAGAGCATCGTCGCGCTGCCGGCATCCAGCGGTGAGCGTGGATTGAGCTGGTGGCGGTGCTCCCACACGTCGCTCATGCCGTCGCCATCGGCATCGGTGGCGTTCGCGCGCCCGGGCGTGACCGGCGTGAACTGGGCGGCAAAACGTGCGAGTCCCTCAGGCACGCTGTCGCCATTGAGGTCGGTTTGCTCCAGCCAGCCGGCATAGGTGCCGCTGGTCTGCCACTCCGGCGTCCACGCGGCCAGGTAGCGGTGCGCCTGCTGCGGCAGTTGCGCCTGCTCCCACGTGGCACGGACGTAATCCGTCGCGCGCCGGTATTCCCCCAGTTGCAGCGCCCAGGCCAGCACCTGCATGTCGCTCCACCCGTCCGCACGGGCGGAGACGGCAGCAACGAGATTCAGCGCCAGCTTGACCTCCTCGAAGTTCATCACGCCGTCATTATCAAAGTCCGCCACCGCATCCTTAAAGTTGTGCTTGTCCAGGCTGCCAGGCGCAAGTGCCGCCCAGGCGTCTTCCACCGCGTCGAAAATGCGGTCACCGTCCGCATCATAGGTGTCCAGGTAGAGGCTGAGGCTCCAGCCGTTTTGATAGGCTTGTAGGTTGGTGTAACCATCGCCGTCGAGGTCGCCAGCGGCGTCATTGGGATCGTTCTTGTTCAGGCCGTAGTGCTCTTCCAGCAGGTTGGGCAATCCATCGCCATCCGCATCCTGGCCGAGGTACATGTAGCCGTCCGCCGCGCTCTGTTCCGCGTTCGTCTTCTGCAACAACGGGTTCGTGTGGAAGATGAGCAGTTCCTCATAGTCGGTGAGGAAGTCGTTATCACTATCCACATCGTTGCGGTCGGTGCCGTGGGTGAGCACCTCGTCGTAGTCGATGAGGCCGTCCATGTCGCTGTCGGCGTTGTTGTAAGGATCGTCGGGGTAGTCGTCTGCGTTGTCGAAGAGGCCATCGCCATCGCGGTCGGGCGGTTCGCTGCCGTCGTTGTATCCGTCACGTGGACTCCAGTCGCACCACAGCGCGGCGTTGCGTGGATCGCTGTCGCTGGGGTCGTCAGCGCCGTCCTCGTCGCCGTCGGTGGCGTGGTTGTCGCCGTCGTGGTTCCAGTCGGCCCACAGGGCGTTGTCGGCGGGGTCGCTGTCATTCGCCGCATTAATGCCGTCCACATCGAAGTCGTCCCACAACGCGGCGTTTGTGACGTGGGAATCGCTGCCGTTGTCGTAGCCGTCCTCGTCCCAGTCGGTGTCATTGTCATCGCCGTCGTGGTTCCAGTCGCTGCGCAGGCTGGCGTTGCGCGGATCGCTGTCCTGGGTGTCCTGCGTGCCGTCCTCGTCGCCATCGCTGTCGTTGTTGGTCTGGTTGAAGTTCCAATCGCTCCACAGGTGCGCGTGCTGCGGATGGCTGTCGTTTTCATTGAGCACGCCGTCCTCGTCTCCATCGCTGTCGTTGTTTGACCCGTTGCCGTTCCAGTCGCTCCACAGGCTGGCATTGCGCGGATGGCTGTCCTGGTTCGGCATCAGCGTTCCTTCGCTGGTGGTGTGCTCGTTGACGCGACCGTCCTCGTCCATGTCCGCCTCGTGGTTGTCGCCATCACCGTTCCAGTCCGTGCTCAGCGCGGCGTCAAACGGATGGCTGTCGCCCTCGTTGCCGTAGCCGTCCTCATCCACATCCGCGTCGTTGTTGTCGCCGTCATGATTCCAGTCGCTCCACAGCGCGGCGTTGAGCGGATCGCTGTCCGTGGTGTTGTCGCGCGCATCACCGTCCGCGTTGTCGGCGGGCGTGTCGTTGCTGCCGTCGTAATTCCAGTCCCCCCAGAACGCCGGATCACGCGGATGACTGTCGAGAGCATTGATGGCGCCGTCCTCGTCGCCATCGCTGTCATTGTTGCTGCCGTTTTGGTCCCAGTCGCTCCAAAGCATGGCCACATAGGGGGAGCTGTCGTTTTCATTGGCGCAGCCGTCCTCATCCCAGTCGGCGTCGTTGTTGGTACCGTTGCGGTTCCAGTCGCTCCACAGCGCGGCATTCTGCGGATCGCTGTCGCGATCAGCGTTGGCGCCGTCCCCGTCGAAGTCGCTCCAGAGGTTCACATCACGCGCGTGGCTGTCGCTGCCATCGGCCCAGCCGTCTTCATCACCGTCGGCGTCGTTGTTGGTGCCGTTGTGGTTCCAGTCGCTCCAGAGCTGGTTGTTCTGGGGGTGGCTGTCATCGGCCTCGTTGCGGCCGTCGCCATCAAAGTCGCTGCTCACGCCGCCGTCACGCGGATGCGAGTCGCTGGTGTTGGTGACGCCGTCCTCGTCCCAGTCGGCGTCGTTGTCATCGCCGTCGTGGTTCCAGTCGCTGCGCAGGCCGTTGAAACGCGAGTGGCTGTCCTCCGCATCGGCGTAACCATCCTCGTCGCCATCGCTGTCGTTGTTGGTGCCGTTGCCATTCCAGTCGCTCCACAGGTTCGGATCACGCGGATGGCTGTCGTCCGCGTCCTCACGCGCATCCTCGTCGCCGTTGCTGTCGTTGTTGGTGCCGTTGAAGTTCCAGTCGCTCCAGAGGGCGCTGTTGCCGGGATGACTGTCGTGGCCGAAAATGCGGCCGTCACCGTCGAAGTCGCTGGCAGGATCATCGTTGCTGCCGTCGCCGTTCCAGTCGTTTGAGCGCCACGATTCTCGCGGATGACTGTCGCGCGTATCCGGCATGCCGTCTTCATCCTCATCAACATCGTTGTTGGTGTAGTTGAAGTTCCAGTCGCTCCACAGCCAGGAATACTCAGGGTGGCTGTCATCCGCCGCGTTCCGCCCGTCGTTGTCGAAGTCGCTCCAGCGGCTGCTGTCCCAGGAATGCGAGTCCTGCGGGTCGGGCGCGCCATCACCATCATTGTCTGACCAATAGCCGGAGTAAGCACTGCCGTTGTAGTTGTACGTAGGGTTGTAGTAGTAGTTGGCACCGTTGCTGGCATCATACGGCCAGGCGTCAGCCACATCGGGAATACCGTCCGCATCGCTGTCCTGCCACACGCCGGAGTACCAACCGCCGTTGTAGTAGAACTGGCCGTTGTTCGAATCATAAGGCCACGCATCCGCCACGTCAGGCACGCCATCCCCATCTGAATCACTCCACGAACCACCGTACTCGATGCCGTTGTAGGAAAAACTGCCCCAGGGAAACGCATCCAGGTGGTCGGGCGTGCCGTCGTTGTCGCTGTCCACCGTGCCGCTCGGGTACCAGTTCCCGCCAAAGTAAACACCGGGATCCACCCACACGCCGTTGTTGGCATCATCCATCCACTGCCCGCCCACACCGTTGAAACTGGCGGCGCCGTCCTGCCAGTTCACCGTGCCGTCGCCGTCGCGGTCCACGTTGAAAACGTAGTCCTCTGGGTTCTTCGTGCCGTCGCCGTCGGCGTCCGCATAGCTGTAGTAGCTGCCGGGAGCGAGGTTGAGGTAGTTGATCTGCGGCTGCCATCCCCAGAGACGCTGATAATACTCGTCGTGGTCGCCGAACCCGTCCGCATCGCTGTCCCAATTCCACGGATCAAACGGTGCCGTGGGGTCCGCGTAATCGCGCTCAATCTGGTCCGTCAGCCCGTCGAAGTCCGCGTCGATTTGGTACGGGTCCGAACCGAACACCGCCTCCTGCGCATTGGTGAGTGAATCCCCGTCCGAATCCTGATCCCACCACGAATCCCCTTCAGGCGGATTGGCGACTTCCTCTTTCAGCCGATCTCCGTTCGTGTCCGTCCAGTAGGAAAGCGCCCCTGGGAACGGGTTCATCACCCAAGAAATAAAAACGAAAAGCTGCAGCCCATGCACCCAGCGGGCGCGACGGAGACGGGAGAGCAGGGAAACAGGAGGAGATGGGGCAGCCGAGTTCATGTTTATTCCATTTAATATGGAAATTACCATGCCCCCCCCATTTATGTAAATGGCAAACACTGTTTTTACATATAATTCATATTATTAATGGAAAATTAATGGCATTCCTGCTCTGCAATCTCTTTCTACCAGGCAGAATCAATGATTGTCGGGAGGAAAACATGGATTGGCTGCGATTAACCAAAGGTTTCCTGGCGGTAATTCATGATTGGGCAGTGCGAATCACGGATTGGGTGCCGACAGAGGAAGGTTGTGTCTATGTCATGGCTCATTACCGGCGTGAAATCCGTGCTTGCTAAGCTGCAAAGAAAGATGGCGCGGTTGTTTGAACAGAGTCGCGGCGGGAAAAATCGAGTCACACCGCAACTCAGAACCTTTATGTAAGTGCCGGATTCAGAGGGAGAAGCAGCCCGATGGGATGACCCACGACTTTCGTGGGATATGGAGTGGCTTTTTTTCGATGGGCCCGTGCCGGCGTCGGTTCGCCACAGGAGCACGAACATGGAACCAAACACCAAACCCATGAGTCCTGCCATGCAGGACGATGACAATGACGCTGTCACCGCGATCCTCGCGATGACGGACGACACCAGCATGAAGCCGGAGTTTGAAAAGGCCGTCGTTTATCTCAAGGCGGCGGATGGCACCAAAACCGGACTTCGCCCAGAGCTGGCGGCAGCGGAGGCCGACTATCTGCTCAAACAAAACGCCTTCAACGACGCGCGTGACAAAATGGTGGCCCTGCAATGGCAGCAGCACGACTGGGTGCTGGGCGTACGCGACCAGGTGGCCGCGAAATTCGGCAAAAGCTCCGACCAATACGCCGCCACCGGCCTCAAGAAGAAGAGTTAGTACAAAAAAGGCGGCCCCAAAGGGCCGCGCGCCGCGGCCAAACCCACCGGCGGGGGCACCTAATGCCCGGCAAGCGGGCCTGGCAGCCTGCGTTTTCAAAAGACGCAGGCTGCCAGCGCTCAGAGAGAGCTAAACCAACATGGAAAAACCCACGCTGAACCGAATTCAGGCACGTTGATCAGAGGTATTTCTTCGTAAACAGCGTGCGCTGGAAGGAGGCGAGTCGTTCGAGGATGGTTTTGAGCATCAGTTGATGCTGGTCGATCATCGCAAACTTGGCGGGTTCGGAGAGCTTCATGTTTTCACACTGCGCGTGGACGCGTTCGACAGCGATTTTGAGTTCCTTGAGATTCTGGCCGACTTCATCGGTGATGCGGCTCTCCTTGATGGTGTTGCCGAGCTTTTCAGCCTCACGTGAGAGGTAGGCGACCGTGTTTGGCAGCGCCTGAGTGCCGCCGAGCAATGTGCCGGTGGAGTAATCGACCTTCGGTTTGCCGGGAAGATTAGGCCGCTGCGGCACGACGGACTGCGGTTCAATCGGCAGGCCGCCGCTGCGCGCATCAATGATCGTGGGCGTGATGAAGAGCATGAGGTTTTTGTGGTTCTTGCTCCGGCTCTTGTAGTTGAAGAGCCATTTCAATCCTGGAATCTTGCTCAGGAACGGCACACCGGCCTGCCCCTCGCGTTCGCGGGCCTCATCGAGCCCGCCAACGGCCACGGTGTAGCCTGAATCGATTTCCACCGGGGCGCTATAAACACGCGATGAGGCAATCGGGTACGGATTGCCGGAGATGACCTGGGTGCCGATGATGCTGGAGACCGTGACCGCCATGTTAAGGAGCACTTTGTCCGACTGCATGCGCTTGGGCAGGATGTTCAAGACGGTGCCGATCGGTAGATAAGCGACCTGGGTGGTAGTGGTGGCACCCACTGCACCTGCGCTGGCGGTGGAGCTGGCATCCAGCACCGGCTGATTCACCACGCTGCGAATGGCAACCTCGCGATTGCTCAACGTAACCATTCTGGGGTAGGAAGTGGTGTTGGTTTCTTCATCGCGCATCATGGCCCTGAGCTTCACATTCACGTCTTGGGCGCTCAGAATGCTGGTTCCAGGCCAGCCAAGCGTGCCGGCCACATTGTTTAAATTAACGCCCGTCAACAATGGCGCCAGGTCGGTGCGGAATCCACCCGTCGTGGGTATGTTATTGTAGTCCACTTTCATAGTCTCCGCCCCTGTCGTCGCATCCGTCGTGACATCCGTTTTCGTCACCTGCCTGAAATTACCGGTTTCGAGCGTTCCCGTCCAGTCGATGCCAAACTCACGGGAAGGATCACGTGAAGTTTCGATGAATTTTACCTCGATCGCGATCAGTGTCTGCTCCTTGTCAGCTGCGGCGAGATAGCCCTCCACCCACAAATGCTGAAGACGGGTGGCGACGATGTACAGGGTGTTGGAGTCGGATTTCCAGATGACCTTGGGTTTCCGCACCGAACTGAGCTCGTTGGAATTCATCGCCCGCGCGGCGTTTTCATCTGTCCCGGCGCCCCCCATGCCGGGAACACCCCCAGCAGACTGTCCGCCCTCCATTTCCTCCGGCGGGAGGCCCAGCAAAGCACGAATATCATTGATCACTTCACTGCGTTTGACCGCAAAAGTCTGACTTGACCCCTGGAGATCCATTCCCGCCGCCGCACCACTGAAGCCGCCACCACTCCCACCGCCGCCGGATTTGGAAGAACCTGAAGAACTTGAACCAGAGTTGACGCGCTCGACATGCTCAAGCGCGTTGTGCTTGATCTCATAGGATTTGCCAATGAGTTCGCGATCATCTGCAGGACGAATGTACCAGATGCCATTGTCGGGTATAATGGCGAGGCCGTTGGCCCTACACAGCGTTTCCAGCACCTGAAACGGACTGGACTTGATGGAAAACGTGATCAGGCGGCCGCCGTCCGCACTGTCATCAGGCAGGGAGAAGAATGAGATCCCCGCATCTGTTGCCAGAAAGCGCAGGACGTCGCTGAGCATGGCTTTGGAAAAATCATATTGCTGGGGTGTCGCCGAGCGTAGTCGCGCAGCCTCCGCCTCATACTCCGGAGACACGAGATGCATGCTGCTCTGGTTAAACTGGGCGCGCAGCGTAGCTTCTGACAAACCTGTCAGGACGAGGCAGAGAAAAAGGTGGAGTAGTCCGTTAAAGTGGCGCATAATTATTGGAATTATAGTTATGATGGAAAAACAAATCAAGCCAGATTTACAACTGTTCAACAATTATATTTAGTTTCTGGTAACCCTTTGATCATATGAATAACTATTTTGGCCCGATGTGATTTATCTTAATTTATTATAATTTCCATATTTTTTTACTTGAATTTAGGTCCTTTGAACTATTCAGTATGCCTGTCATGCGCACGAGCAACATCACGGCTTTCAATTCAGCCACACGCAGATCGATCTGCCGTGGCGGCCATTCCTTGCTCGAGCTCATCATCACAATCGCCATCATCGGCGTGATTGTAACGTTGAGCGTTGCTTTGATCACTGATGATGCCGGCTCAGCTCGTGTGGCGAAACTCGAGTCCGACATCTCCACTTTGAATCAAATGGTTGCCTTATATGTAGCCGATGGCGGCAGTGTCGCCGGTCTCACCAGCCCGCAGGCCGTGCTCGATAAAATGAAACGTATCCGCCCACAATCGGAATGGCAGCGGCATGCGGGAGCGGTTACAGGCAGATTGGTTGACGTTCGCCTGCGTGGCAGAACAACCGCCCAGTCAGACAGTGACAATAATCCGCGAGCAGTCTGGAACAAGGCCACGCAACGTTTTGAACTCAGCACAGCCAGCGGCACCGCTGTTTCCGATTTCTACCTTGATGAGTCGCTCGCTGGAGCAGATTTCGGAACTGAGACGAGAGCGAAGTTGGCCCTGGCTTATAATTCAGACACCAAAGGCTGGATCTGGGGCGCTGCCGTCAAGGATCCCACGGCGAACTATCTCAACCCTCAAGCCTTTGGTGCTTCGAATCCCGCCACCGGATTTGATCCGAATGAATCCGCGCCCACCTCTGGCGACCCGCCTGCGGATGGTGGTAGTGGCGGCGGCGGTGGTGGTTCGGGTGGAGGTGGCGGCGGTTCTTCAGGGTCTGTGACGGCGCTGCCTCGCCCAGTCATTACTCCAAGTGGCGGCACGTTTGCATTCGCCAGCTTTCCGAGTTCGGCCACCATCAACTCAAATGGCGCCTTGCCCGGGGTTTCCAAACTGATGTACCGCATCAATTCCGGCGCATGGGTCGAATACACCGGCACCCCTGTTCCAATCACGCCAGCGATGAACCTGCAGGCACGGAATGAGACGACCCTCCCTGCGGAGTACTCCACGAGTTCCATCATCTCCCAGACCTACTACCGCCTCGCCAGCGGCTTCAGTGGAAGCGGAGAGGCCGACTGGGGCGATGCCACCGGCGGCGCAAATCTCGTCAGCAGTTTTGTAAACAGCACCGAGACCTCCACCTTCAAGCACGGGAACACCAGGCTCGACCTTGGCAATGGCGAATACCTCGATGCCGGTGTTGAAAACGAGCTGAACTTTACCCGCGAGAGTTTTAATACCGTCACGCCGAACACTTGGTTCAAATTTGGCGAGATGATGATGCTCAACGGCACCACATTCTACAACAGCGAGGCCAGCGGCGTCACCCTCACCGTGGACTTGTCCATGACGGAACCATCATTGAGTTTCACCACGGACATCGAATTCGCCCTCACCAGCACTGAGAACACCAGTGACCGTCTCGCCAGCGCCGATGTCGTGGAGATCAAGAATCCCACCACGGACGTCCGCGTCACCATCGACGGGATCGAATACCGGCTGGAGCTGTCCTGGGCCACCCTTGATCCCGGTGCGGGGGTCGTGCAGGGCAACAAGTTTCTCATTTATGAAGGCGCGACGGCTCAGGCAGAACTACGCGCCCGCTTCACCAGCAACCGTTAACACTGAAACACCATGGAAGACATCAACGAACGCAGTCAGCTCGGCTACCGGATGCTTCATCTGTCGAAGGATGCGGGGGTCAGTGACTTCTATGTCACCCCGTGGGAAGCGCTCTCCTACAAGCGCAACGGCAAGCTGTTCTACGATTCGTTCATCTACCAGCCGGAGCGCCCGCTGGAGTTCACCGCCGGTTGCATTGACTACGCGCTACAGCTCGGCCCACGCCGTTACCGTGTAAACCGCATGGTCACACGGGGTCGCCCACGCTGGGTATTGCGTTTGCTGCCGGAAAGCATTCCAGACATCGCCAAGCTCATGGTTCCTCCAGCCGCCATCAAAGCGTTTCTGGAGGCCAAAAACGGCTTGTTTCTCGTCTGCGGCGGCACGGGTTCCGGTAAATCCACCACCATCGCTGCCATGATTCTCGAGCGTGCCAAACGGCGGCAGGAGCATGTGCTGACCTTTGAAGACCCCATCGAGTTTGTCTATCCCGCCGGCATTCCATCCCTGATCTCCCAGCGCGAGATCGGCACCGATGAACTCGACTTCAACAAATCCCTGCGCGCCGCTCTTCGTCAGGCTCCGGATGTGATTCTCGTGGGAGAAATTCGAGACGGAGAGACGGCGGAAATCGCGCTTCAGGCTGCGGAAACCGGCCACGTCGTCGTCGCCACCCTGCACACGTCATCGGCCGCGCAAACGGTCCAGCGTTACCTCAAGCTCATCCCAAGTGACCGCATGGAAAATGCGATGCTCTCCTTTGCGGACTCCATCCGCGGCATTCTCTGCCAGCGGCTGATGTTTGATGAAAACCGTGGCAAACGCTTCCCGATCCACGAGCTGCTCCTGCCCTATGACTCCGTCTGCGGCATGATTCGCCGTGGCGAGTTCAAGAACCTCGATCAGGAGCTCGAGGCGGGCTTCACGCGCGGCATGGTCAGCTTTGAGCGCTGCCTAAACATGCGCACTGCCGATGGCTGGAAGCCTTCCACCACGCGCAAGACCGGCTACACCGAACATGAGGTGTACGACTTCCTTTCCAAAGAACAACTCACTTCTATTTATGCTGCTGGATGAAATTAAATCTGTCTTGAGCTTCGCCGCTTTCAAAGCCGACCCCGACGACTCCGCCGTCCCGTGGGGGAAACGCTATGAAGCGCGCAAATCTCTTCTTCTCAACGTCAGCCGCAGCTCGGTGAGCTGGCGTTCCATCAACAAACGCGGCCGCTTCGAGGAA
The DNA here is from genome assembly GCA_043770175.1 of Verrucomicrobiales bacterium. GTDB lineage: Bacteria > Verrucomicrobiota > Verrucomicrobiia > Verrucomicrobiales > Verrucomicrobiaceae > Prosthecobacter. The sequence goes on from JAYVIO010000437.1 coordinate 37,278, forward strand.
GGCGGCGTGCATGAGGGCGATTTTGCCGACTCCGCCCCGCAGCGCGCAGACGAGTGGCGTGGCATGGCCGAAAGTGGCTGGTGCTCGGTTTCGGTGAACCACCGTTTTATCATCAGCCTCGAGAACAACCTCTTGCGCGGCGACAACTGCGTGAGCTTGCTGCGCACCAACCCACGCGCCGTGCTCGGCCCCAAGTATGACCGTGGCAAACGCTACGCCATCTGCCACCACCCCGAGACCACCGCAAGCCTCCTGCTCGCCGTGGAGGAGTCGCTGGTCAAAGCGACCGAGGACGTGCTCAAAACGGTCAATTTGAAGCCCGGCCGGGTCTGCTGCGGTCTGTTTGCCATGCTGGAGCATGCGATCCTGAGCATCTTCCGCGCAAGTGCGGGCGGAACGCCTTCAGATTTTGTTTTGATCGCCGCCTGCGAAGGTTCGCTGGCCGTTTTGGTGCAGCAGGAGGGGCAGTGGAAAGACATCCGCTGCCGCAGCGGCCTCGGCCCCGAGGCGGTGGAAACCGCGCTGCAAATCATCAACCCTTTGCTGACGAAGGTGCCGCAGGGCAGCCCGGTTTATTTCGTCAGTGACGGTCACGACAACAAGTTCCGCACCGAATTGATGCTGCATCTCGAAAAGGTCGGCGCCTCCGACCTCACCCAGGACGATCTGCTCTGGACCATCATTGGTGAATCTTAAACCACACACTCCCATGAGCGAATATCTCTGCCACGATTTTAAAACGCCGCGCGCTGACATGTCGCGCCGTCTGCCTTCGTCCTTCCGGGCCATTCCGATGATCTTTTACGTGGCGCTCGTCGGCAGCGCCTACATCATGACGATGGATTACTTCAACTACAAGCGCGCTCTCAAACAGAGGACCGAGGCAGAAGAACGCCAGAAACTCAGCGAGACACAGCGAGACGCGTTCAAAAGTGAAAAGGCGGCTCTCGAATCCGAGGCCGCGAAGGCGGAAAAAGTCGCCCAATGGATGGAAGGCGCGCGCAATATCCAGCCGATCGCCGTGAGAATATCCCGGGCCGTGCAAACCGATACGCGCATCACGCAGGTAGCGTTGGAGCGCAGCGAGCAGGTGCCGGCCAACCTGGCGCTCACCATCCATCTCAACGGCACCAAGGTGTCCAGCGAGCTCTTCGCCATCGAGACCTCCCTAGGCCAGCTGTTTTACCGTTCTTACTCGCCTCAGCAGACGAAGAACGGCGACGTCGTCGAATACCACTCCACGCTCGTGCGCCAGACTGATTAATCCGTCCATCCCTCAACCACTGCCATGAACCCGAAGCAACTCGCCTGCGTCGTCCTGCTGATGATCATCGGCGCGATGACCTACACCGCGCAGATCATTCACAACAAGGTGGCCACCACGCGCACCGAGGCGGAAGATGCTGCAAACACCGCCAACGTCGCCGAAAATGAGCGCACCACCGCCGAGATCTCCACCGCTATGTTCAAAACGGAAACGGAAGAAGTGCGCCGCTTCCTCCGCAGCTGGCTGCCCGCGATTGATCGCGTGCAAACCCAGCGGGAGGTGGAGCAGACCATTGAACTGAGCCTGCGTGAGCGCGGCATCAATCTCGTGCGTTCGCGCAAGACCGAGCTGAAAGCATCCGCCGCCAACAAATTCATCCCCAAATCCGTCCTCACCACGCTCACCATCGAGGAGGAATATGCCAAGGTACTCAACTGGCTAGGCGACATCGAACGCCGCCTGCCCACGGCTCGCATGAAGGTCGTGCAGATCACCGGTGGCAGCACCGGCCGCCAGTTGAATATGGAGGTTTCCTTTGAAACTCCCATTTTTGATCTGGCCGCGGCAGACGCCGACAAGGCTAAAGACAAAGCCAAGGAGAAGGACAAAGCCAAAAAATCCTAAACCATGAACCGCATCGACAGACTGCTTCTGCTGGCCATCCTGATCTACACGGTCTGGACTCCACACGTCCATTCCCAAGACGCCGCCGCAAACGAAGAGGAAAAACGCGTGCAATACCAGCTTGTGCTGCCGGATGAAAAGACGCCTGAAAACGTCATGCCTGAGGAGCACAATCCATTTGAATCCGTGTCCGAGGCGCAGAACCGCCTGGCCCCCGGAGAGACCGAGGAAAACCGCGTCCGTGACAAGCTGCTGAAGCTGCCCGTCGTCGGCGTGAAGCGCATGAAGGACGGTCGCATGCGCGTGCTGCTGGGAAACATTATTCTCGAAACCGGCGGTGTCGTGCCACCCGTGTTATCGGAGCAGCTCGTCGAGCTGCGTGTGAAAAACATCACCGCGCAATATGTCGAGCTCGCCTGGCAGGAAAAGCGTGCCACCGGCCTGCCACCAAAACTTATGATCATCCCGATCAATATCTCACCCAAGGTACGCTACCAAATGCTCGGCCAGATTGACGAAGGGGGAAAGAGTCCCGGCGGAGTGAATGCCACGATGGAGCTGCCAATACGTGACTTCCCTGAGGTTGTGCAGAACGCCCCGCCTGCCCCGCCGCCCTCCGAAACCCCGCCGCCACGAGCGTTGTTCGTCGAGGAAGATCCCGCAATGCCCGCGCAACAGTCGGCGAAGGAACCGGCCGCACCGCCAGCACAAGCCGTGGCACTTAAAAAACCGGCCGTGCCCCCCACGGAACCAGCGCCTGAGCCAGCCCCAGCACCTGCGGTTGAGTCCGTGGTGCGCATGCTCTTCGGCACACAACCGCCTCCGCCCAAATGAACCGCCGCGTCCATCAGTCGGGGGGCTTCACCTCCGTGGAACTCCTGCTGGTGCTCGCGCTTTCCGCCGTTGTCATCGGAGGGGGGGTCGTCTCTTACGGCACCATTGTGCGCAGCCAGCCCAGCGTCTCCTCCATCGTCACCGTGCCGCTTGGCCAGGCCCGCATGCAAAACTTCTACGGCCTTTCCAGCAGCACCCTTAACGTCGCCATGGCGCCGCAATATGGCGCGCTCTCTCAAGCCGAGGAACTCCGCGAGCAGTTCCTGACGGATACGCTCAGTGCCACCGCCGTTTTCTGCCTGCCACGCAGCGACATGAACACCTGGCGGCCCGCCATCATCCCTTACAACCCCGTGCTGCACGATGAACTCGACACACCGCAGAAATTCCGCGCTCACGTCATCGCCAATGCCGGAGTGTCGGTCTCGCTCTACAACGACTACCGCAATCCGCTCAATGACGGCGCTGCCATACCGCAAAACGCCAGCATCTTCGTGCTCGGCTACAGCAAATACGCCGGCTACCTCAAGGTGAACGCCATCTATGACATCGACGTGCTGCGCTTCACTGGCACCACCGAGCCCAGCGGCATCTACGCCTCGGTCAAACGCTACGCCGACTCCGCCACTAGCACCACGCCCTCCACGCTCAGCTACATGGGCGGTTACGATGTCTTCTTTCCGCCTTCCATTCCAAATCCCACCAGCGCCGCCCAATGGGCTGTGGACGGTTTCACCCCGCTGTTCATCAGCTTCGAACGTGCCGCACGTCTGGCGCTGCGGGAGACACCGTCCACCATCGATCGCTATAAGCGCGCCTCTGAACGGCCCTTCTACTTCATCTGGTGGCCGGACCCTTCTGCCAGACATCTCGGTCCGCTGGACAATACCTTCACCTCCAGTGACCCGCGCCAGGCCTACAATCAAATGGCCGGGCGCTCCTCCTTCATGTTCACCGTGCCAATGTTCCCGGCCCTCTGACCGCTCATGCGCCTTTTCCGACAGCACCATTACAGCACACGCGGCGCCCTCATGGCGGCGGCGCTCATGCTCATGATCGTCAGCGGCATTTTCATCTCGTCCTGGGTCACCCTCATGAGCACCCGCGCCTCCCAGGTCAATTATCTGGAGGAAATCACTCGTCGCCGCATCGGTCTGGAAAGCTCGCGGCTCCTCAGTTGGCAGTGCGTCTCCGACTTGGGCTTTCTGCGCAACGGCACAATCCCCGCCGGGCAGAACAGCATCCTCGGCAGCGACATCGGCGGTTTCAACACCGCCAACGGCTGGAGCAATCTCAACCCTTACACCTCCGCCAACACGGCAGGCGGCATGAGCACCGTGTTCCCCTACAACCACACCGGTCTGCGCCCGGGAGCCACCTACCTCACTGTCGAGCAGCTTGTCCGCCCCTCCTCTGGCGCCGCCGGCAACATCGATGACTACAACGCCTGGCAGTTCCTCAAAACCATGCCGCCCGTGCTCAACGGTGATGTCTTCTGCATCTACCGCAAACCAGACGGCATCGCCACCGAACTCGACGTCTATCGCAATGCTAGTTCCGGTAGCGGTGGCAGCGGAAACGAAGGTCATCATGCGAACTGGACGGTCCAAGGCCGCACTGTCGTGCGTCATCCGCCTTCCTTCTTCGTCAGCAGCACGCCCAGCCCGCTGCAACTCCCCTTTCGCACGAAATCTCTCTACATTCAGTCGCATGCCGCCGCCGAGCCACCCAGCATCCCCTACCCCGTTTACGGCACCGACTTGAACGGCAGCGCTCTCTTGCCTTCGAATATGTCCGTCGTTCCCAGCACCACCGGCCCGATCGGCGGCAGCGGTGACCGCCGTCACCTCGGTTACCTCAAAGTCGTACGCAACGACGACAACCCTGACAACTCTCTCTGGCACTTTCAGGACCGTGAAGCTGCCGCCGGCCGCACCGCCACCGTCACCATCAACAGCGCCAGCGAATTCAGTTCCCCCACCGAGGCCTACTGGATCGTCGAACAAAAAAATCCCACCTACACGCCTCCCGGCTGGCCCTCTGGTTACGACAACAAGCTGAAGGTGCTCTTCATCAAGCTCGATAGTGAGTATCTCAAAAACATGCGCATCTATGGCGTCATTGATCAGATCATCTTCGTCGGCCAGAACACCACCCCCGCCTTTGAAAATGCCGCGACTCTGAAGCCCGTCATCTTCACCATCATGCCCAGCAGTTCGAAGGGACGCTGGGTGCGCGACATCCGCTTCGAGCGTGAAAATAATCGCCGCCACGTCCTCGCCTTCCAGGATGACAACGGTCGCCCCATCGAATTCTCCTGGGTCAACACCCCCATCAGCGGCACCGAATTCCGCTGGCGCTCCGTTCTCGTCAACGAATACCAGAGCATCATGTTCAACATGCCCTCCACGCTCACCAGAAGCGTCCGTTGGATCGGCGGTGTCATGACCAACTGGACACTCAAACGCCGTGCCGCTGGCGGCACCAATCCCAGTCGTCTCATCTTCACCGGCGACAGCGACCCTGCCGTCCCCGCCGCCACCAACAGCGGTCCCGCCTTCGCCACCTTCCTGCCGCGTGACGCGTGGCTGGAGTCCTACTTCCTGCCCGTTGCACCGCCATGAAGAACACCCGAAAGCAGAGTTTGCAGTGGTTTGCAGTGGTTGACCGTTGTTTGCAGTGGTTTGGCAAACCATCGCAAACAACCGCAAACCATCGCAAACAACCGCAAACCGCCCGCAGCGCGCGCGGCTACACGCTCATTGAGGTGCTCGCCGCCGGCGCCATCATCTCCGTTGGCACCACCGCCATGGTCAGCCTCTCCGCCACGCTCATGCTGCAAGAGGAGCTGTCGAACCGTGTCGCCATCACCCGCAACTATCAGGAAAACATGGTCCGCCTCTGGCAGCTCGGCCTCTCCAGCGCCCAGATCACCGCGCTCATGCCCGCCCAGACGCAGAACGCCGTCCTGCAGCAAGCCATCTTCGGCAATCCCGTGCTCGCCGAAAGCGGTGTCTCCACCATCAACGGTGTCGCCGTGGAGACCGCCACCTGCACTGCCGTCGTGAACATGTCGCAAAATCCCACCACCGAAAGCCCCGGTGCCTCTTTCACACTCACCGCCGCGCGCCCTAATCTCATCACCACGCTGCGCCCTCCACCGCCGTGATACCTGTCCCACAGAGCCGCATTCGTCATTCTGATTCCTTCATTCCCACCCGCCATGCTTAAAAAAGTCAAAATCACCAACGTTCACTCCGGCAAGTCCTCCGAAGCCCTGGTGGACACCGACACCGATGAAAAAGCCCTCATCGGCGCCGGCGTGGCGCAGAACGAAACCACCAGCATTCAAACCATCACCGGCATCGATGAGTCGCTCCAGCGCCTCACCAGTCCTAAAGCCAACACTGATGACTGCGCCGCCTTCTTCTCCGGCCTCGGTCGCTGCTTGGAGCGCAACATCTCCCTGACCAAGTCACTCCTGCTCCAGACCAACCGCGTCAAGTCCGCCACCTATAAAGGCATGATCGCCGACGTCGTCCACGCCATCTCCGTGGGTGATAAATTCAGCGACGCCATCACCAAGTTCCCCAAGATCTTCGCCGATGACATGCTCTCCCTCATCATCGCTGGTGAGGAAGCGGGCCAGCTCGCCAAGGTCTGCAAACGCATCGCCGTTGCGCAGAAAAAATCCTCCAAGGTCATCAAGAAGCTCAAGGGCGGCCTCATTTATCCCGCCGTCGTCATTGTCCTCGGTGTCGTCGTCGTCATTGTCATGAGCTTCACGCTCGTGCCCGCCATGGCCAAGCTCTTCAGCTCTTTCAAGACCGAGCTGCCCATGGGCACCAAGATCCTCATCGCCCTCTCCGATCTCTTCATGCACAAGCCCTACATGGCCATCCTGCCATTCGTCGGTTTGTACATCTTCTTCTCCAACTGGGGCAAGATCAGCGCGCTGCGCCCGGTGCAGGATCTCTTCCTCAAAATCCCCGTCGTCGGCGTCCTCGTGCGCAAATCCGCCGCCGCCACCGGCTTCCGCACCCTCTCCATGCTCACCGAGTCGAACGTCCGCCTCTCCAGCGCCCTCGACATCACCGCCCAAGCCAGTTGGCACTACCACTACAAGGAATTGTTCGTCCGCCTGCGCGAGCACATCGCCGTCGGCCGCACCCTGCATGAGGCCTTCCTCATGGAGTCCCACTGGCTCGGCCCCGACGCCCGCAATCTCTGCGGCCTCATCGAACTCGCCTCAGAAACCGGCTCCGGCACCGAAATGCTCGCCGAAATCGCCGACGACTACGAGGAGGAGCTCGACAACCTCGCCGCCACCTTGGACAAGATGATCGAACCCCTCACCATGCTCATTCTCGGCATCATGGTCGGCTTCCTCATCTACGCCATCTACGGCCCCATGTTCAGCCTCGGCGACGTCATCCTCAAGAAGAAGTAGCCACGCGGCATCGCCACGATCGAGGGGAGCGCGGACGCTATCGTCCGCTCCTCCTCGATGACCTCCGAAAAAACCGGTGTTGCTCAAGCTCTCGCCCAAGGAGAGGGGACATTCCATTCTCCGTAGCTTTACTGCGAAGGATGAACCTGTCCCCGCTGAACTGGGACCAAGACGCCCCACTCCTTAAGCGATGGTTGAACACCGGGCATTCCCTCGTTCAATGAGCGATGCCTCCTCCCACCCGCGTTCGCTACCGTGTTGTCGGCTTCATGCTGGCGCTCGGTGCCGTCACCTATCTCGACCGCGCGTGCATCGCCACGTTGTCACCGGACATCCGCCGCGATCTCGGGCTCAGCAAGGATCAGATGAGCTGGATCTACAGCGCCTTCGCCATCGCTTACGCGGCGTTTGAGATTCCGACGGCATGGTGGGCTGATCGCATGGGCACGCGCCGGGTGCTCACGCGCATTGTGGCGTGGTGGTCCGTGTTTACGATGGCCACCGCCGCCGCCTGGAATTTCGGGTCGATGCTGGTCATCCGCTTTCTGTTTGGTGCCGGTGAGGCCGGCGCGTGGCCGAACATGGCACGGACTTTCTCACGCTGGATCCCACGATCCGAACGCGGCACGATCCAGGGCATCTTCTTTGCCGCTGCGCACATCACGGGAGGGTTGACGCCGCTGATCGCGCTCGCGGTGGCGGGCCTGTGCGGGTGGCGCTGGACGTTTGTGATCTTTGGTGTGCCCGGCATCTTGTGGGCCATCGCCTGGCACCGCTGGTTCCGGGATGATCCCGAGCAACATCCGGCGGTGAATCCGGCGGAATTGGCAAAGATCGTCGCCGGTCGCGATCAAAGCACCGGGCAACACGAAGGCTGGGCCTATTGGCGGCAATTGCTGCGGCACCGCAATACCCTGCCGCTCTGCCTCATGTATTTCCCCAACAGCTTTGGCTTCTACTTCTGCATCACCTGGCTGCCGGATTATCTCCGGGAGCAGCATGGCTTCGACTCGATGCGGCTGGGCTTTTTCACCGGCCTGCCCCTGCTGCTGAGCCCTGTGGCTGACCTGCTCGGGGGATTGACCACGGATGCCGTCACCCGGCGTTTTGGCCTGCGCATCGGGCGTGTCGGCGTCGGCGCCGCATCCTACCTCGTCGCCGGCATCGCCATGCTGTTGGCCACGACCACCGCACATCCAGAACTCGCGGCGTGGTGCATCGCCACGGCGGTGGCGGCGAGCATGTTCACCCTCGGCGCCTCCTGGGGGACTGTCATCGACGTCGGCGGCAGTCACACGGGGGTGGTGGGCGCAGCGATGAACACCAGCGGCCAGATCGGCAGCGTGATGTGTCCGCTGATCGTGATTTGGTTGCAACAGCACTACGACTGGAATGCTCCCCTGTATCTCATTGGCGCCCTTTTCCTGGTGGGAGCAGTCGCCTGGGGCTTCATCAATCCGCACCGGAAGATCTTCGAATAGGCAGCCGCGCACGATGCAGCAGGAAAGAATAGTGCAAACGAAGGGGTGGCGCGGCATTGCGCGTCCTCATCTTGGCGGGCCGCAAGGAGAGGCATTTGCCAAGTGCCGGTAGGCGAACTTCTCCCACGGGACTTGGCAAGTCCCGCTCCTTGACCCGCAGGAGGTAGGGCGTGTTGTCCCAACACGCCGCCGCTGGGAGAACGGCGCTGAGAGACTCAGCGCCCTACCTTGCATCTTCACCATGCATCCGTGCGAAACGGCGTCGCCGGCAGACCGTCCTGATTGAAGAGATTGGCCCAGTTGAACTGCTGGCTCCAGCCGTAGCGCACGGCCGCAGGCTGCGGCACGTCCTTGCTCGACACCACCACGGTGTCGCCAGCGATGACGGCATCGGCCCAGACGAATTTCTTGTCCTCACCGGCCAGCATGAAGCCCTGCAGCTTGTCGCCGTTTTTGAAAGCGAGACCTTTGTCGGTGTGCGTGAATTTAATCGTGACCTTGCCGCCGCTGATCGCATGCGAGGCATAGATGGGCCCGAGGAACTCGACCTTGCTGCCGTAGGCCACGCTCTGCGCCACATGCGCGGCACGCGCGCCGTACGCGGACTTCAACACCGGATGAATGCCCGCGCCGAGATCACTGCTGATGACCATGTGCGTGTTCGGATACTGCATGAAGCTGGCAAAGTAGGCATGGGAGTAGTCCAGCGCGGGCGGTGCAGGCACCACCGGCGGCTGCGGCCGATACGGGTCGGCCTTGGTATTCTGCGGGTGGGTGTAATCCCACGCGCAACCACCACCGCTGGGCTTCTGCACGTAGATGAAGGGGAACTCGCCCTGGCCCCAGGCCTTGCGCCAGCCGTTGATGAGCGCGCCCATGACTTCATACTGCGGTGCGCCCACGATGTTCGTGCGGCTTTCGCCCTGATCCCACAGCACGCCGGTGATGGCATAACCGACATACGGACGAATGAACGCTTCAAACAACTGGCCGATCTTGCCCGAGTTCGCCTCACCCGCCTTGCCCACGGCCTGCGGACCACGTGGTCCGCGGGGCGGCTCTTTACCTTCCTTCTTCGCGGCTTCGACCAGCAGCTTCCATTTCGCGACCTCCGCCGCGTAGAGCACCATCGCCGCGTCATACTTCGCCTTCTCAGCGTCGTAGTTGTAGGTCGCCGCAAATTTCTTCACCACTTCGGCGCAGGCCGCATCGCTGCGATACATTTCCTCGCTCAACCAGAAGCCCGACGGCGTGCCGCCTACCGCACCGACCATCAATCCCACCGGCACATCAAGCTTTTGTTGCAGCGGAAAGCCGAAGGAGAACAGCAGCGCACTGAACTTGGTAATCGTCTCCGGCGTCGCCGTCTCCCAAGTCGCGCTGGCATCCTTGCGCAGCAGGCGGAGTTTCGGATAGCTCTTCTGCGCCGCTGCGGCGAGCACCGGATCGTCCTTCACATAGCTGCTCACCACCATGTCCATGTTCGACTGCCCGGAGCCGACCCACACCTCGCCAACGAGCACGTCGTCGATCTTCGCGTCATTCACCGTCAGCACCTGCGGCTCCGCATTCACCTTCAGCGCGTCCAGCTTCACCCGCCACGCGCCCTTGGCATCCGCCGTGGTCGTTTTCGTCTGCCCCGCAAACGCCACCGTCACCTTCTCCCCCGCTGCCGCCGTGCCCCAGATGGGCACCGCCATGCCGCGTTGCAGCACCAGGTGCGGCGTGAAGACCTTGGACAGCTTCACTTCCGCGTGCAACGCGGTGACGGCAAAGAGAGGCAGGAACAGCGAAAGAACGCGGAATGATTTCATAAGGAAAGACCAAACGCAGCACGCGGCTAAATCTTCTCCGCCTCTGCCACTGCCCATTGCTCCAACATTCCACCACTCCAAGTTTTCCTCATCCACCGAAGCCTCGGCGAAGGCGGGGCCTTCTCAGTCTTTCCACATGATCAGCGCCACCGTCAGCAGCGCGCCACCCACCCATAACACCAAAGTATCGGTGACCAGATACGAGCAGGCCAGCAAGGCGGCACCCATGATCATCTTTCGCACCGACCCCATGCTCTTCCCAAACAGCAAAGCCCCCATGCCAATGGCACCAAATATCAGGGATCCAAAAAAATCGGCGGAGGAAGGCATGAGACTGCAACGCCGTCACCGCGCCGGCCTTGCAGTGCTTCCATCAGCCTTTGCATGCCTCACACCATCTCCGGCACCACAAATGGCTCGCGATACTTGTCCTTGAGCATCGCGTTTGCAGCCTCGTGGTCGATGAAGCGTTCGGTTTTGCCGTCCATCTTTAAACTCACGCCAAGCGTGAGCATCTCCTTGGTCAGATCGATCTCGTTCTTCGCCAGATGCTCCTTCATGCGCTCAAAGGACTCGGTGCCGAGCTTGTCGCCTTTGATCTTTTCAAGGATCGCATCCGGCGCTTCCTTCGCACCGAGGCGGTGGCTGATGTTGCCGGTGTGGCAGAGGGCGCTGGAGAGGTGACCTTCGAGAATGTCGGCGTTCAGATCCTCCACGCGGCGGCTGCGGCAGGCGTTGATGAAGTTTTTGAAGTGATCCTCGCTGCCTTCGAATTTCTTCACTTCCTTGCCATCCTTGTCGAAGATGATCGCGCCGGAGTAGTTCGGCACGACGACGGTGCCGCCTTCGCATTCGACGATCACGCCGACGCCCGCTCCATCGACGACGGAGCCTAGCTTGCCGTTCTTGTCCACATGGGCTGCATTGGGCTGAAACTTCACGCCCTTGCTGGTCTGCATGAGCTTGTCCATGTTCTTGCCTTCTTTTGATTCCGCCAGACCGCGCACTTCAAAGATGAGCGGCGCCTTCTCATAGCCGTGGTAAATGATCTGCGTGTTCGCCGTCTCGCCATCGTCCTCGTAGCCGAGCCGACCGCCAACGCTCCACACGCTGGGCGACAATTCCATCTCACCGAGGAACCAGCGCGCGATGTCCATCTGATGAATGCCCTGATTGCCGAGGTCGCCATTGCCGTAGTCCCAGGTCCAGTGCCAGTCATAGTGCAGCTTCTTGCGCGTGAGCGGCTTCTTCGGAGCCGGTCCGCACCAGAGATCGAACTCGACCGAATCAGGCACCGGCTGCTCGCCCTCGGTCTTGCCGATGCTGCCACGACGTTTGTAGCACAGACCACGTGAGAGCAAAATTTTGCCCAGATTGCCCTCCTGCACGTATTTGACCGCTTCAGCGATGCCTTTGCGGCTGGAACGCGACTGCGTGCCCGTTTGCACGATCTTCGAATATTTCCGCGCCGCGTTGACGATCTGGCGGCCTTCCCACACGCAATGCGACACCGGCTTCTCGACATACACATCCTTGCCCGCCTGAATCGCCCAGATGGAGGCCAGCGCATGCCAGTGGTTCGGCGTGGCGATGCTCACCGCGTCGATGTCCTTGTTCTCCAGCAGCTTGCGCAGGTCGGTGTAGCCGGTGACCTTCTGCTTGTCCTTGTCAAAGGCAGCGACCTCTTTGCCCAGCACGTTGCTATCGACATCGCACAACGCCGCAATGCGCACGCCTTCGTTCTTGAGGCCTTTGTAGCCGCCGATGTGCGACTTGCCACGACCGCCAAAGCCGATGACGGCGACGTTCATGGTGTCACCCGGGCTTTTCTGCGCCCAGGAGGTTTTGGCGATGTAGAAAACGCCGGTGGAAGCGGCGGCGGACTGTTTGAGGAAGGAGCGGCGGTTGGTCATGGCGTGCAGTGAAACGCCACTTCGCGCATCACCTTTCTTTTTTGACAAAGCCTCAGACATCTCTCCCATCTCTCCCATGCGCCCCATCCTCGCTCTTCTGCTGGCCCTTTGCCCTTTGCTATCTGCTCTCAGCGCCTCGCGGCCAAACGTCCTCTTCATCCTCTGCGATGATCTCCGGCCCGACGCCCTCGGCTGCTACGGCTCTAAACACGTCAAAACGCCGAACATCGACCGCCTCGCGAATGAAGGCGTGCGTTTCGCCAACACCTTCTGCACCACCTCGCTCTGCTCGCCCAGCCGCGCTTCGATCCTCAGCGGCCTCTATGCGCACGCGCACGGCGTCACGAACAACTTCACCGAGTATCCGTCCACTATGCCCAGCTTCCCCGGCCTGCTGCACGATGCCGGCTACGCCACGGCCTACTTCGGCAAATATCACATGGGCGAGGACAACGACGAGCCGCGTCCCGGCTTCGACACCTTCGTGACGCACAAGGGCCAGGGCAAATACTTCGACACCGAGTGGAACCTCAACGGCAAGAAGCGTGAGGTCATCAAGGGCTACTCCACAACCGTCGTCACCGATCTCGCGATGGACTGGCTCAAGCAGCAGAGCACCGACAAACCCTGGTGCGCCTTCATCGGCCACAAAGCCCCGCACAGCTTCTACACGCCGGAGCCGAAGTATGAGCACGCTTTCGATGACGTGCGCGTCCCCTACCCCGCCACCGCCTTCCAGCTCAATGACAAACCCGCGTGGATCAAACAGCGCCTGCACACCTGGCACGGCATTTACGGCCCGCTCTTTGAGTGGCGGAAAAAATTTCCCGATGATCGCCCCGAAGCCGTGAAGGACTTTGAAAACATGGTCCACGGCTACTGGGGCACCGTCTTGAGCGTCGATGACAGCGTCGCCCGCATGCGCCAGTGGCTCGAAGACACCAAGCAGCTCGACAACACACTCATCGTCTTCATGGGCGACAACGGCCTGCTCGAAGGTGAACACGGCATGGTCGATAAACGCACCGCACACGAACCCAGCCTGCGCATCCCAGTGATCGTGCGTTATCCGCAGCTCTCGAAAGACGCCAAAGTCATCCCGCAGCAAGTCCTCACCGTCGATATGGCCCCCAGCCTGCTCGAACTTTGCGGCGCACCTGCACTGCCGAAAACCCATGGCCAATCCTGGGCCAAACTCGTGCGAAGCGGCGATCCCGCGTGGCGCACCAGTTGGTTCTACCACTACAACTACGAAAAACAGTTCCCCTACACGCCCAATGTCCGCGCCATTCGCTCCGATGATTGGAAATACATTCACTACCCTCACGGCGATGGCTCACCCGACAAACATATGGCCGAGCTTTACGATCTGAAAAACGATCCCGGTGAGACCAAGAACCTCATCACCAAACCTGAATTTGCCTCCAAGGTGAAGGAGCTTCAGGCCGAACTCGCCAAACTCATGCTCATAACCGATCTCGACGACAAGACTGACAAAATGCCTCTTGATGAAGGAGTGAAGAGCGCCCTGCCCGACGCAAAGATTCGTTAAGCCGCTCTCCGCGCAGTAATTATCCCAAAGCATGACAGTGCTCGTCCGGCATCATGCCACCGTGAGGGCCAGGCGCACTCACAAAGCTCACAGTCGTTCCGCGATGGCTGCCGCCAGCGCATCCGCAGCAGGCGAATGAAAACGGAAGAACAATTCCGGCTCGACGAGTTCCAGTTCCATCAGTGATAGCGCCCACGATTCATCGCGCACTGCGTCCACGCGAGCATACAGCGGTGCTTGGGGGCAAGCGGCGACCGCATGCTCAGCGAAGGCGATCTCATCCGCCGTCGGCGTGTGAGGTTGCACAGTGCCGCCGTGATCATCTTGCACGCGAAAATCTCCCGGTTTCGCAATCTTCCGTACCGCATGCGTGCAGCGCCCACCGATGACCATTAGCGAAAGCTCGCCCTGCGTCATGACACTGCCGAGAAACGGCTGCACCATCATCGCCTCCTCACGCAGTAGCTCGAGCAACAATGGTTCATGTGCATCCAAGTTCGCCGCGTTCAGCCGATAAGTATGCCGTGCCGCACCCGATACCACAGGCTTCAAAATCGCCTCGGTCCATCCATTGGCAGCGATCGCTTCAATCAGCGTCGTCGCTTCGCCGCGCTCGATGAACTGCGTCACCGGTACATTCACGCCATGTGCTGCGAGGTCACGCAGGTAGTGCTTGTCCACATTCCAGCGCACCAGCTCCGGCGCATTGAAAAGCTGGGTCGTCTTCTCGACGCGATCCATCCAAGCCGAAAACTCCGCGAACCGCTCAAAGTAGTCCCACGTTGAGCGAAACACCGCCGCAGCTGTTCGACTCCAGTCAAATTCCGCATTCGACCACGCCACACGCGCCACCCGCAGTCCTCGCGCCTCGAGTCCAGCGATCAAGAGCCGCTCCTCGCCGAGCAATTGCGCCTGATACCAGTTCGTTTCGTCGGGCACCTCGTAGCGTTCGTCGGTGAGGATGATGATGTCGTAGCTGTCCATGGATATCCCAGTATCCGTAGTCCATTCAGAGAGGCAAATTCACAGTTGGAACACTTTGCGCAACGGAACGGAAACAACCCGCACACTGGCTTCAGCGCATTTTCACCGCCGGAATGCGCGAAGTTGCCACAGGAGCGCATTGCATGACTTCGAGGCACCGTTACGTTGAAATCATTCATGCTCCGCTTCAAAACATCTCTCGCACTCGTCTCCGCGCTGATGCTCAGCGCCTCAGCTTTTGCTGTCGATCCGGTCGAGCAAGACGCCAAGTTCACAGCGGTGGCGCAGCGCTTCCTGGCCGACTTCGGGCTCTCGCTCAAGTTGGCGCGCACGGATGATGCGATGTTTGCGAAGAACTATGTGGTGACTGCTTTGAAGCTGGAACACCTCGACCAGGCACTGCAAATCCTGACCTGGACGGAAGCGGAGCTGAAGCGCTACCCGAAAGGCTTCGTGCAGAGGCATGGCCCCAAGAATCTTGTGCTCGCGAATGCCTACATCTCCAAGGCAGCGAAAGGCACCACGCCGGCTTACTCGCCGACCTTCATCGCGGAGAAGGCCAGTGACTCGATCCTCGTGACCGTGCCGACGACCATGACAGCGTCTGTCGAAGTCCTTGGCCGTGGTTATCTGCATCAGATGCTTTTCACCAATATCTTAGCGAATGTGAAGGACGCAGATTCTCCCATCAATCTGGCGCACTGGAAAACACTGGAGTCCGATGACTCAAAGCACGAAACCATACCCGCTAAAAATCTCGTCAAGTCGAGCAATGGCCGCGAAGGCCTCTACAAGATGCTTTGGGATGCCTGGGAGCTCAACGAGCTGACCAATATTGCCAAGACCGACCCCAAAGCTAAACAACGAATCGACCTCATGAAGCGTTTGATGACCTCACTCGATCCGCAGTTCGACGAGGCCTTTTGGACCGCTCTTGCTGTCGTGCCGGAGGATCAGCGCACGATTTGTCTCAATGATCTCGCCGACACGCAAAGCAATGCCAAGATCAAAGCCGATGCCGAGATCCAAAGCGACATCAGCAAGCTGGAGAAGCAATGGGGCTTCAAAGTGCTCTGGGAACCCGGCTCCCCTGCCCCGCCCATGCCGGTGAAGGTGCGGCTCGAATACTCCTACTTCACCGACAAGAAGTTCACCGAGTTCAAAGCGTTCATCCGCATGTGTCGCGAGCAATTGGAGATCTATCCCGAGCCGATCACCAAGCGACTCAATGTGAAGAACCTCTACATGCTCGACACCTTCAACTTCCGAGGTGCCGGTGTCGCCGGACAAGGCATGAGCTGGCTGCCCCAGGCCTCTTTTGCCTATGGCCTCCGCACCTTTGATCCAGCGGTGGTCAAATCCATGGACTTCCTCCGCCGCACCATTCACCACGAGGTGCTGCACCTGATGGACCGTGAGTTTTCCAAAGAAGGCGGCCCCATCCACGGCACGAACTGGGACAGCCTCAACCAAGAAGGATTCCGCTACAAAATCGGCAGCCCTGGCGGAGCCACCGGGCCTAGCCAACTCCGCTTCTACAAAGACAACACCAAGTGGCAGGGCTTCGCCGAACCCTACGGCATGAACATCGCCACCGACGACCGCGCCACACTCTACGCCCGCCTGATGACCGCCCACCTCGCTGATGAAGGCCGCGGTGATCAACCCTTCCTCGAAAAACTCAAGACCGACACGATCCTCAAAGCCAAGGCGGACCGCTTAATCGCGTTCTTCCAGTCGCTCAAACAAGAGCTGGCCATTGCCACGCCCAACCCATGGTCTTCAAGGCTTGAATGGGTTTCCCCTCCGCGAGAAATTCGTTAGTTGAACCCGATTGGGCACTTGGCTGAGCAGTGAATCTTGGAGCCAAAACGACTTGGCTCATTTTCAGGTATTGACACTCCTAGCACAGAGTCTCAGCATCGTGGACCAACCATGAAACAGGAAACCAGTCCCGCCGGTATTCCTCGTCAGTCAGACACCACGCGCACAGGTCTGGATCCGGCCCAGATCGCTGCCGCGTTTCAGGATAATTTAAACTATCTTCTCGGACGCTTCCCCGCCATCGCCTCCCGGAATGACAACTATCTGGCGCTGGCCTACACGGTCCGTGACCGGCTCCTGAAGCGGTGGATCACCAGCGCGCAGACTTTCCGCGATCGGCAGAGCCGCACGGTGTGCTATCTCTCAGCGGAGTTCCTGATGGGGCCGCAGCTTGGCAATAATCTCATCAATCTCGGCATTGAGGAGCAGGTGCGGCAAGCGATGCAGTCGCTCAACTTGAACCTGGACGATTTGATCGAGCACGAGGAGGAGCCGGGGCTGGGCAACGGTGGTCTCGGACGGCTGGCGGCCTGCTACCTCGATTCGCTCGCGACATTGGAGGTGCCCTCCATCGGCTACGGCATCCGCTATGAGTTCGGCATCTTCGAGCAGCGCATACGCAATGGCTGGCAAGTGGAGATGACCGACAAGTGGCTGCGATTCGGCAATCCGTGGGAGATCGCACGTCCCGAGATCGTGCATGAAGTGAAGTTTGGCGGACGCACGGAGAGCTACGATGACAACGGCGCATTTCGTGTGCGGTGGATCCCCGACGAAGTGGTCTGCGGCATGGCCTACGACATGCCCGTGCCGGGTTATCAGGTGAACACCGTCAACCTGCTGCGCCTGTGGAAAGCGGAGGCCGCCGAGTCCTTTGACTTCGCCGCCTTCAACCAAGGTGACTACTACCGCGCCGTGATGAAGAAGATGTCCTCGGAGAATATCACCAAGGTGCTGTATCCGAACGACGAATCGCTTCAGGGCAAGCGCCTGCGCCTCCAGCAGCAGTTCTTCTTTGTCTCCTGCGCCTTGCAGGACATGCTGCGTCTCTACTTTCAGCGCATGAAGAAGCTGGACGGCTTCCATGAGAAATTCTGTGTGCAGTTGAACGACACGCACCCTGCCATCGCCGTCGCCGAACTGATGCGGCTGCTGGTGGACGAGCATCGCATGTCCTGGGAGCCAGCCTGGGAGATCACGCGCAAAACCTTCGGCTACACCAACCACACGCTGCTGCCGGAGGCGCTGGAGCGCTGGGGCGTGCCGCTGTTTCAGAGCGTGCTGCCACGGCATCTGGAGATCATTTATGAAATCAACCGCCGCTTCCTCGATGAAGTGCGCCTGCGCTTCCCCGGCGATGACGACCGCATCGCGCGCATGTCTTTGATCGACGAAGGCGGCGAACGCTACGTGCGCATGGCCAATCTCGCCTGCGTGGGCAGCAGCGCCATCAACGGCGTCGCCCGTTTGCACAGCGATCTGCTCAAAGAAGGCGTGCTGCGCGACTTCCATGACTTCTCGCCGGAGAAATTTCAGAACAAGACTAACGGCGTCACGCCGCGCCGCTTCATGCTGCTGAGCAATCCGGGACTCGCCGCGCTCATCAGCCGCAGCATCGGTGGTGGCTGGGTCAAAAACCTCGACGAGCTCAAGCACCTCGAAAAATTCGTCGAAGACGCGCAGTTCCGCCGCGAATGGCGCACGGTGAAGCTGGAGAACAAGCGCAACCTCGCCCGACTGCTCAAAGAACGTGCCGGCGTCACCGTGAACCCCGACACGCTCTTCGACATCCAGGTCAAGCGCCTGCACGAATACAAGCGCCAGCACCTCAATGCGCTGTTCATCATCACGCTTTACAACCGCCTGCGGCGCAATCCCGCCCTCAAGATCACGCCGCGCACCTTTGTCTTCGGCGGCAAGGCCGCGCCGGGCTATCACATGGCGAAGCTCATCATCAAGCTCATCCACGCAATCGCCGAGGTGGTGAACAAAGACTCCGCCGTGCGCGATCAGATCAAGGTGGCCTTCTTCCCGAACTTCAACGTCAAGAACGCCCAGCACATCTACCCGGCAGCGGATTTGTCCGAGCAGATTTCCACCGCAGGCAAGGAAGCCTCCGGCACCGGCAACATGAAGTTCGCCATGAATGGTGCCCTCACCATCGGCACGCTCGACGGTGCCAACGTCGAAATCCGCGAGCAAGTGGGCGCGGAGAATTTTTTCCTCTTCGGCCTCACCGAATCCGAAGTCGCCGAGACCAAGGCCCATGGCTACCGCCCGTGGGAGTACTGTGCCCCCAACGAGGAACTGCGCGAGGTCATCGAGCAGATTCGCGACGGGTTCTTCTCACCCGATCAGCCCGACCGCTTCCATCCGCTGGTCAATTCCCTGCTGCAACGCGACGACTACCTGCTCTTTGCAGATTACGCCTCCTATGTCGCCTGCCAGGACCGCGTCGCCGCCGCTTACGAAGACACGGAGCAATGGACGCGCATGTCCATCCTCAAAGTCGCCCGCATGGGCTACTTCTCCTCCGACCGCTCCATCCGCGAATACTGCGAGGAAATCTGGAAGGTGCAGCCGGTGACGATCGAAACGTAGGTTGGGTGTGGCGTCAGCCCGCCCGACTTTCAGCGTACCGCAGCCGTTGGTGTTTGCGCATACCCTCGCAGTCGGGCGGGCTTCGCCACACCCAACCTGCTATGAGGGCTTCTGTCAAAGGGGTGTGCTGATTTTCTGTGGTGTGCTGCTTTGTCTGTCTGTGCGGCGGCTTGGCCGCCTCGGTTTTGGTGGGTTGTTTGGCTGCTTGGTTACGGCTTCCTCCAGCTGGGCACTTGTTCTCAAGCGCTTTCCATCCTGCTATCCGCACATGATCGCGGTGGATCAGTGCCAGTTACTCTATTCGTTTGCGGCTGGAGGAACGGGCGGCGGCTCCATCTACGGGTCGGGCAACTCGCGTTGCCCAGGCCGGGTGTCGAACTCGCCGCACCGTTCCAAAGGGGTGTCGGGGACAATGGGGTGCGGGTTTTTCTTCTCTGTCTCTCTCGGCGCGGCTCTCTGTGCTTGGGTGGTTCTCTCTTGCTTGCGGCTGGCTGTGGCACCGTCGCGTGCTCAGCGCTGGCGGGTCACTCTGCCCTCTGGGCTGCGATCAAGCCCAGATCCGCCAGCGTGCAGCGCCCGGTGTTGAGCCGCCAGAGATCCACCGCGAGTTCACGCGCCAGCGCGACGGCGAACTTCTTCTTGCTGGCCTTTAAGCCGGTCTTGAGCTTCTCCACCATCTTGAGCAGGCGCTTCCATCCTGGTTGCAATCGGATGAAGCGCCACACGGCCTCCACCAGCATGTGCCGCAG
>JAYVIO010000438.1:0-6872 GCA_043770175.1 Verrucomicrobiales bacterium
CGCCGGTGACAATGGCAGCGTTCCTGTCGGCACCTTGAACGGCCGCAAGGTGGACGGCAAAAAGAGCCAGGTGAATGAAGGCGGCAGCCGCGTGCCGCTTATCGCGAACTGGCCGGGCACCACGCCAGCGGGCAAAGTGCTGCCCGACCTCGTCGATTTCAGCGACATGCTGCCCACCTTTGCCGAACTCGGCGGCGCAAAGCTGCAGGAGAACCGGAAGATCGACGGCCACAGCTACGCGCCGCAGTTGCGGGGTGAAAAAGGCACGCCGCGTGAGTGGGCCTATGTGCAGCTCAACAGTGATCGCTACGTGCGCAGCCCGCTCTGGAAGCTCACCGGTGATGGAGAGCTGTTCGACATGAAGGACGCACCGTTCCAGCAAACGCTGGTGCCGAAAGACTCTGCAGACGAGGCCGCCAAGGCCGCACGTGAGAAACTGCAGCCCGTGCTGGAGGATTTGAAGGACGACAGCGTCGTCACGCCGGTAAAGAAGAAAAAGAAAGCGGTGAAGTAGAGAGCTATCGAAGACGAGAGATGACCGCACAAACCACGCCCGCCATCAGCAGTATGGCGGCGATGATGCGGATGCCGTAGGCGCGGCCAGAATCCTGACGTTCGCGATTGCCCAGCAGCGGACCGAGCCATGCGACGACAGCGAGGCTCCACATGCCGCGCGTGGCATAGACGACGTTCACGCCGACCGCGTCATCGTAGAAAGCCAGCGAGATGCCCATGAGCACCGATTGCGCGGCGATCAAGGCGCTGCCGCCGATGGACCATTGCGTGGCACGATTCCACAACAGCGGCGGTGCTTTGGGCAGCAAGGTCATGGCCAGCAATGATAAAGCGCCGGTGGTGCCGGCCAGGAGGGCGAGAAAGGTCTTCGGGCCAAACGCGGGCGCCCACTTTTGCAAAAACACATCCGCCAGTGCAAAGAACGTGGCGCTGATGAGCGCCATCACCACCGGACCGTCAAGACGTGCGCCTTTCGGTGTTTTGAAATCCGTCGCGCTCATCAGAAAGATGCCCGCCGTGGTGATGATGGCGGCGATCCACATCAGCGGTTTCATGCTGCCCGCGATGAGCAGGCTGGCGCTGAGAGCGACGAATACCACCTTCGATCCCAGCACTGGTGTGACGAGCGAGACATCGCCACGCTGCATCGCGATGAAGGTGAACCAACTTCCGGTGAAAAACAGCCCACCAAGGCCAACTGGAACGAACCACTGATGCCAGGCCACCGTTTGTGTCTCAAACAACGCCAGTGGCAGAAACGCGAGCGAAGAGGCCCAGTTGTTGATGTGGAAGCAGGCCATCGGATGCGCCCCTTCCGTGAGCGCTTTTTTCAGCAGCAATGAGGCGATGGCATAGCCGACGGCGGCTATGAGCGGCAGCAGCAGATACCAGGGCTGGCTCATGCGCCGACCAGTTTGAGGCCCCACGCGATGACCAGCGGCGTGGTGATGCAGCTCACGATCGTGGTCGCGATCACCACCTGGACCGCTGTGGGCGCATGACCGCCGTAAAGCCGCGCGATCATGATGTTGAACACGGCGGAAGGCATCGCGGCCTGCACGACGATCACACGTTTCAATTCCGTCGTGATGGGCAGGAAGTAGGCGGTAGCGAGAAACGCGATGGGAATGATGCCCAGCCGCAGCACCGGGCTGAGGATCGCCACTTTCCACTGCATCGCCCCCTGGCCCCAGATGTCCGCGATGGACGCGCCGATGAGCAGCACGGCCAGCGGCACGGCGCAGGCGCCGAGCATGGCGAAGGTGTTGTGCGCGACCAGCGGCACATGGACATGCAGGCCGGTGAAGTTCAGCAGCAGGGAAATCAAAATGGTGATGACGGGCGCATTCAGTGCAAGGCGCCAAGGCGCCTTGCCCAAACCCGTGAGCAGGCCGACGCCCGCCGTCCAGCAGGCCAGTTCGACGCCGAGCGTGAAGGTGAAAAGCACGCCGAGCGTGCCTTTGTCAGGAAACAACGCGGTGACGAGTGGAATGGCCACGAAACCGTAATTTTGCAGTCCGCAGGCCACGCTGAAGGTGCGGCGGCCCTCGCCTTTCTTCAAACCGATCAACGGAGCCACGAAATAGGTGAGCGTGATGCCGATCACGACCAGCGTGTAGCCCAAACCAGCCGCAATCAGCACCGGCGCGAGCTTCATCACCGCCGGATTGCCCACCACGCGCTCGATGATCAGCGCCGGCGTCAGCATCATCACTGAGAGTTTCATCAAACTGGTGTCCGCCTCGTGTTTGAGCAGCCCTGTCCGGCGCGCCAGCGCTCCCGCGCCCATCGTGAGATACACGGGCACGGCCACGGAGAGAATGCTGAGGTAATCAAGCATGGAAGCTCTCTCGCTAGGCCCTGAAAGCCCGCTGCGCAAGTGGCGCTGTTCGTACGTTGTTCACGCTTCAGCGTGACCCATGACACGCTGAAGCGTGAACAACGTACTCAGCCACGTTTCCACACCACCCAAAGCTCTGGTGGCGATGCTGCACGATTGATCGGGCGAAGGTGCTGCACCTCAAACCGCCGTGAATCGAGTGTCACGGCCCATTCGCCTATGCTGCGTCCTTCCTCGGCTCCGCCCGCATGTCCTGGATATACCGCGATGGTGAGCAATCCGCCCGGCTTCAAGAGATCCAGCGCTTCTTTTACCGCGATCATCGTCGTCTCAGTGCGCGTGATGAGTGTTTTGTCCGTGCCGGGCAAATAGCCCAGGTTGAACATGACCGCGTTGATCTTCCCGTGCAGTTCCGCCGGCACGTGCGCGCGCATCGTTTCGTGGCCGGAGTGAATCAGCGTCGTCATTTCCGCCGGAACGCGCTTCGCCGTTTCTACCAAAGCTGTCGCCTGCACATCAAAAGCAAACACATGACCGCCTGGACTCACGCACTGCGTCAAAAACAGCGTGTCATGCCCGTTCCCCATCGTTGCATCCACCACGACATCGCCTGGTCGCAGCCGATCCTTCAGCATCAACTGCGCCCACCGCACGGACGATGGCAAACCGCCGTTGGGGCTGGCGAGAAGGGGCATGTTGGTCATGCGCGGATCATGCCGACTCAGGGGTGGGATGCAATTTTGACGAAAAATTCTCTTCGTCAGCCGGGGTGTGTCTTCTACACTCCGCCCCACTATGAAAACGTTATTGGTCATCCTCGGCGTCATCGCCGCATTCATCCTTGTGCTCGCGCTTGCCGCAGCGGGCAGTTACAACGGCCTGGTTTCGTCCAACCAAGGAGTTGAGGCGCAGTGGGCGCAGGTGGAAAACGTTTATCAACGTCGCGCGGACCTCATCCCGAATTTGGTGAAGACGGTGGAAGGCGCGGCAAACTTTGAAAAGGGCACGCTTATCGACATCACGGAAGCCCGTGCGTCCGTGGGCAAGGTGCAATTTGCCAATGGCCCGCAGGATGCGGAGCAACTGGCGCAGTTTGAAAAAGCACAAGGCAACCTGGGTGGTGCGCTAGGCCGCCTGATGGTCATCGTGGAAAGGTATCCCGACTTGAAGGCAAACGCGGGCTTCCAGTCGCTTCAAGCTCAGCTCGAAGGGACGGAAAATCGCATCAGCGTCGAACGTGGCCGCTTCAACGAAGTGGTGCAGGCCTACAACACAAAGATCAAGAGTGTGCCGACCGTGTTTTATGCCGCACTGCTCGGCTTCAAAGAACGCCCGTACTTCAAGGCCAAGGAAGGGGCTGCGGAGCCGCCGAAAGTCGAGTTCAAGTTCGGTGGCGGTAAAACCCAGCCATGAGGACGCAGTGATGCCCTGTCGCCTCATGATTCAGCGCTTGCTGGCCGTCCTGGCGTTCGTCGTCTCGGCGGTGCATGGCGCTGAGGTGCTGCCGGCGAAGCCGCCACGTTTTTTCAACGATTACACCGGACATGTCGAGCGTGGCATGGCGGACAGCCTCAATGAACGCCTGGCGCAGTACGAGCGCGAAAGTTCGAACCAGCTGCTCGTGGCCATTTACCCGCGCATGCAGACAAATTCGAGCATCGAGGACTATTGCACGCGCACGTTCGAAAGCTGGGGTGTGGGTCGTGCCGACCGCGACAATGGCGCCGTACTTTTTGTCTTCATTGAAGACCGCAAGATGCGCATCCAGACTGGCTATGGTCTCGAGGCCACGCTGACCGACGCGGAAAGCTTCCGCATCATCGAGGGCATGAAGCCGTTCTTCCGCGCCGCAGACTATGCTGGTGGTGCCAGCTTTGCCGTGACGGCGATGATCGAGGCCACCAAAGGCGAGTACCAAGGCACTGGAAAGACGCTGGCAGAACAGAAAGGTCCTGGGCTATCTCTGGGTTTAATCTTTGTGATCCTCGTGGTTTTCTTTGTGTGTTTGAGGATATATCTAGATCATCGACGCAACAGAGAGCGTGGTTACCTCTATGGCCCCGGGGGCAGGCGAATTTACAGTCCGACATGGATGGATACGATGTCTTGGGGCACGCATGGACAAGGCTGGAGCAGCGGCGGATCAAGCAGCAGTGGCTGGAGCAGCGGGGGTTCCTCGTGGTCAGGGGGTGGTGGCAGCACCGGCGGCGGAGGCGCCAGCGGAAGTTGGTGACATGAACGCGGAAGAAATGATCTCGCACATCCACGACGACGCGGTGCTCGCGGCCATTCGTGCTGCGGAATCACGCTCCAGCGGCGAGATCAGGGTGTTCATCACCAACCGCGGCGTTGATAACCCGACGGCCGCTGCCTGGGCTGCGTTTGCGCAACTGAAGTTACAGAATACCGCCCAACGCAATGCCGCACTTGTCTTCATTGCTCCGAGCGCACGGAAATTCGCCATCGTGGGAGATGAGGGCCTGCACCGGCATTGTGCGGCAGGTTTTTGGAACCAACTGGCCGACGAGCTTGCGGGTGGATTTCGAACAGAAGATTACACCGGTGCGCTGATTCGAGTGATCGAGCAGATCGGCGAGGTTTTAGCTCGTCACTTCCCGCCGCAGCGTGACGACCGTAATGAACTGCCGGATGAGATCGTGCGGGAGTGAAAATCAAATATGGTTGCCCTGTAAATCGAGCTCCAAATCAAGCGGGGCGTCATCAAGCAGATGCTCAATGAGATGACGGGCAAGCCATGGGGCGCGGAGGGAGCCTTTGGAACCGAGGCCGTTGAGGAAGGCGACACGGGGATGCGTGGGATGCGTGCCCATGAGGGCTTGGCGGTTCTTGATGATGGGACGCACGGCGGTTTGTGTGGCGGTGATTTGAGCCGGCGTTTTGAGCAGGCTGTGCAGGGTGGCTTCGAGCGTCTGCACTTGATCGGGTGAGGGCGTGTTCGGGTCGTCGAATTTCCATTCGTAGGTGGCGCCGGCGCGCAGGGTGCCATCGCTGCGAGGCAGGAGCCAGCAGCCACGATTTACGATGCGCTTTTCGCCTTGAAGATCGGCCTCAACGGTGAGGATGGTGCCGAGCGCGGATTGAAACGGCACCCAGTGGAACAGCGGATGTTTTTCAGCGCTCCAACCCTGTGCCCAGATGATGTGGGAGAAGCGCTGGCCGTTCCACTCGATGCCATTGGCATCATCATGCACGTCGGCGGGTTTTACGTCGGCAGTGGTGGATGAATCGATGGATTCGAAGAAGCGGCGGCTGGATTCGAGGTAGGTGTTGGTGTCGAGCCAGGCGGCGTGGCGCTGTTGGAAGCCGTTGTCGGGCTGCTGAATCACCTTGGCATTCAATTCAGGCGTCTGGCGATGCAGAAACGGCTGCATGTCGGGATCGCGGCGGCGCTTGTGCCATTTGGCGACCTCCGGCTCGTTCTTGAGCAGACGCACATAGCCACGTGGGAAGAAAAAGCGCTGTTTGACTCGTTTGCCGCACTCGCGGTAGAAGCGCAGCGCTTCGCGATAAAACATGTCGTAGTGCCAGCTTACGGTGAGGCGCATGCCGGTGATGGGGGTGATCAAACCGGCGGCCACTTTCGAGCTGGAGAGCGGCTCATCGCGATCGACGATGAGGAAGGACACCTCACGTTCCCACAAACGCCACGCCAACGCCGTGCCGGCAAGGCCTTGGCCGATGATGAGGATGCGGGGTGACATGGTTCTGCGCTTTAGCGCTGATTCACGCGTTCGTCACGCATCCCAAGCAAAAGAGCGGGACTACTTGTCCATGAGCGCCCGCATCAGCTCCTTGAACTTTTCCTGAGTCATGACGACCTGAATCTGTGTCGGCGGGACTTTGTCCGCGTCTTTCCATAGGGTGCTGATCTCATGAATGGAGGTGCCGATGCGCTTGAGGATGGCTTCTTCACGTTTCGAGGCGCTGAGGCGGCTGAAGTCGTCGCGCATTTCCTGCAGGATCGCGGGTGAGCCGATGCAGAGCGGACGGAGTTCCACGGCAGAGGTGTCGGCCACGACGGTGGAGGCGATTTCCAGAACACGGAGCCACAGGCCGAGGTCGATCATGAGGGCGAGGTCATCATCTTTCTGCTCGCGCAGCAGACGTACGAGCACCTGATGACCATCGACGATTTCGTGACGCAGATCCTTCCACTCGCTGTCCTCGGCCATTTTTCCCTGGGCCATGAGGCGTGGCATGAGTTTCTCACCGAGGCCGAGCATGCGGCAGTAGGTGAGCACATCCTGGTTGTTGTTGCGGAACTGCTGCGAATCGGCGGCCTGCCAGACGAGAAAACTGTCACCCAGCAGGCTGCCGAGAATCAAAGCGGCGCGTCCGCGATTCGTGGGCGGTGTGGGCGGCGGCGGACGAAACAGCAGGCGCCAGCGGGCTTTTGTACGCTGGCCGACCATGTCGAGAAAATCTGCCGGAGTCTGATCGGAGACGTTGGCTGTCGGGGCGGGAGTAATGAGAGCGCCAGAGACCGCAGGATCGG
>JAYVIO010000439.1:0-6870 GCA_043770175.1 Verrucomicrobiales bacterium
TTCCTGGGGAGGATCAGGCACATCCCTCGTTGTTAGATTATGAAACATCTTTGCTTCCTCATCACCCTGCTGGCTTTCGACTTTGCTTTCGCCGAGCCATTACTCGATAAACAAGACCTCTTTGTCGTCGGCGAAGATCCCGCGTATAGCCTCTACCACATCCCCGGCATCGTTGTGACGGCCAAGGGAACCGTGCTAGCCTGGTGCGAGGCGCGCAAGCGTGCCGCAGGCGTCAGCGACTGGGATGACATCCGCATCCTCCTCCGCCGCAGCACTGACGATGGCAAGACGTGGAGCGCCCCCAAGAGCATCGCGAACGTGGAAGGCCCGAAGGCGAAGAACCCCTTCGCGCTCAAGATGAAGAATGTCGATCCCAACGATGTGACCTACAACAACCCCGTGCTCATCGCTGACAAGGACGGCACGGTGCACATGCTGTTCTGCCTCGAATACATGCGCGTCTTTTATCAGCGCAGCGAGGACGACGGTGTTTCATGGAGTCAGCCGACCGAGATCACGAGTGCGTTTGACGCCTTCAAAAAAGACTATGACTGGAAGGTGCTCGCCACCGGCCCGAATCACAGCATCCAGCTCAAGACCGGCCGTCTCGTCGTGCCCGTCTGGCTCTCCACCGGCACGGGTGGCAACGCGCATCGCCCCAGTGTCACTGCGACGATTTACAGCGATGATCAGGGCAAGACTTGGCAGGCGGGCGACATCGCCGTGCCTTGCACGGACGAATGGATCTATCCAAATGAAACCGTCGCCATCGAACTCAACGACGGGCGCGTCATGCTCAACGTCCGCAGTGAGTCGAAAGCGCATCGCCGTCTGGTCACCATCAGCCCCGACGGCGCGACGAAGTGGAGCACACCGAAGTTCGACGACGCCCTGCTCGAACCCATCTGCATGGGCGGCATCGTGCGTTACAACCACGCTGGTCAAAGTTTGATCCTCTTCTCGAACCCGCACAATCTCGAGAAAGCCAAAGGCAAGGCCGAGCCCGGCAAAAACCGCGACCGCAAAAACGTCAGCGTGAAGCTCAGCCGCGACGAAGGTCAAACGTGGCCCGTGAACAAGAGCATTGAGCCAGGCCCCAGCATGTATTCCGACATCGCCGTCACCCACAGCGGCACCATCCTCTGCTTCTACGGTCGCAGCGGCGACGGCACAGGTCTGGCCCACTTCGCCGGGGGTCGTCTCACCCTCGCCCGCTTCAATCTCGAGTGGCTCACCGCCCCGTGACGCCGTGACAGAAAGCGGTTGGCCGAAAGAAGACGCAAAGAACCGAAAAAAGCGCCCCTCTCCAAGCTCGATCCCATGGTCGTTACTGTGACGTTTACCGTCATGCTGCGCTCGGCTGAAGGGCTGCTTTGCTGGTCTCTGTTGCCTCTGTTATCTCCTGTGAAAAAAGGATTGGAACTGGCGGTGCTGGAGCAGCGACTGGCTGCTGGCAGGTGCCGTTGGATCTTAGTGTTTTAACCCTTTGAGCAGGGCTTTGGCGGCTTCGGCGGAAGAGGCGGGGTTTTGGCCGGTGATGAGCAACCCGTCGGTTTGCACATGAACTCCCCAGTCCGGGCCTTTGCTGTAATGTCCGCCGGCTTTCTTCAATTCATCCTCCAGCAAAAACGGCACCACTTCCGTCAGCTTCACTCCGGCTTCCTCGGTGTCGGAAAACCCGGTCACGTTCTTTCCCTTGATCAAATGGTCGCCATTGGGCAATTTGACGTGGAGCAAGGCACACGGCGCATGGCACACGAAGGCCATGGGCTTTCCTTGTTGCTGAAAGGCTGCGATCAAGGCGATGGAGCTGGCGTCCTGGGTCAGATCCCACAAAGGGCCATGGCCGCCTGGATAGAAAACGGCGTCGTAATCGGATGCCTTGACGCTGCTCAATTTCAACGTGTGCGCGAGTTTCTGTTGGAGCGGTGCATCCTTGTCGAACCGCTGGGTAAATTTCGTTTGAGCCTCAGCTTCCTGGCTTCTGGGATCGACCGGCGGCTGCCCGCCTTTGGGTGAGGCCAGAGTGATCTCCGCCCCTGCATCCGCTAGTTGATAATAGGGGGCTGCAAACTCCTCCACCCAGAAGCCGGTTTTCTTGCCGGTGTCACCTAACTGGCTGTGGGAGGTGAGGACGATCAAGACTTTCATGATAATAGGATTGCTCATGGCTCGTGGTTCAAGGTTTCAGTGGGTTTTGTCGTGCGCATCCCACCCATTAGCAGAAGCGCCGTAGCATGCACTGGGGCGTAACCCTACCCTCCGAACTTGCAGGAAGAGGCCGTGAAGAGCGTGCTGGCGCAGACGGAGCTGCTTTGCTGGTCTCTGTTACCTCTGTGATCTCCTGTGAAGAAAGGATTGGAACAGGAGGCAACGGAGGGAACGGAGAAGGTGAGGGGGGACTATGAGATTGGGAGCCGGACCGCGTGTTACCAACCGAACCGCTCACGCATCGTGGGGTCGTGGCGGTGATGTGACAGTCCGAGCATGCATCCGAGGGTGAGACCGAGCGTGAAGACGCCGAATACGACTGCCATGGGATTTGCGCTCACGTACTGCTTGGACTGTACCAAGGTGTCTTCGGCGCGTGTGGCGGCGGATTGGTAGAGATCTTTGGCGGCCTGAGTGGCGTGCTGGGCCGCATCTTTGACAGCATGAGTCACCTGCTGGGCGATGTCCGGGGCGGGCTGCCGCGGTTGGTCGAGGCGAGGCATGTCGGGGTCGTGGTGGGGATATTCGTGAGTTTTCATGACCTCAAGCTAAGGATGACGGCACCTGAGCGCCATGGGGTGAATGCCCCGTTCTGCGGGCCGACGGATGAAGACCGCACTTCCGCCGCGTGAGAGAAGAGATCGGTCTTCGCTGAGGCTTCGACGTCCAAGGGGACTTGGAGACTAGGAGGCAGGAGCCTAGCATCGAGGACGAGGACGAGGAGGATTTCAGGCAACAACCACCTGCCCGCAATGCTTCGCGTAGCGATGCTTGCGGGCCGTCAACGTTCTGCGGAGGCATCGTGCCGAGGATAGGGGGGAGGGGCCTAGGGGCGGAGTGCAAGGGCCTCCTGGCGAGGTGACGCTGGCGCAACTGGACAGCGCGATCCCCACGACGAGCGCCAACACCAACAGCGTGAGCACACTGGACACGCCCTACACGGATCCGGCGGCGGATCGGAACTGCGGCAGAAGCTCAATGAGCTGATCCTCACGGCAAGGCGGTCCTGAACCGCTGCAAACAGTGGAGCGGGTGATCAGAATCGAACTGACGTATGATGCTTGGGAAGCACCTGCTCTACCATTGAGCTACACCCGCGAATGCGTGGCAAAGGGTGAACGGTGGGCTGAAAATGTCAAACGGGCTGCGGAAATGAATCCGCAGCCCGTGAGGTGGGTGGTTTGAATCAGTTCACGCTGGGGAGCGCAGGGCGTTGTTTGGTCATCATGGCCATGAGGGCGTCGAGGATGCCGTTGCTGTTGGCGCCGCTGTTGACGAGGACGTCGGGGACGACGCGGAGGTTTTTGTCGGCGATGATTTGGAAGGCTTGGAGCATGCCATAGACGTCGGAACCAAGTGAGGTGACACCGGCTTGATAGGCATCGGCTTTGGCCTGACCGGTGGCGCGGATGGCTTCGGCGTCGCCGCTGGCGCGGAGGCGTGTGGAGGCGGCTTCGCCTTCGCTTTTCTTGACGGAGGCGGTGGCGTGGAGTTCGGCGATGTTGACGCCCTGCTCAGCGCTGACGACTTGGTTTTGGATGTCGGCGAGGGAGGTCTGGCGGACGAGTTGCTGGCGCTGTTTTTCGGCGGCTTCCTGCATCTCGTAGGTCTTGCGGCACTCCTCGGCGAGTTTGCGGTCGGTTTGAGTCTTCATGAGGGACTCGGGCGGGGTGATGTCGCCGATGAGGGTGTCGATGCCTTCGACGTCGTATTCATGGAGAGCAGTCTCGATGTGGTGTGCGGCCTCGCTTTGGCGCTGACTGCGGGCGCTGAGGAAATCGAGCACGGTGTAGTCCTGCGCGGAGTTGCGGAAGTAATTGCCAACAATGGGCTGCAGCACGTGGTCGATGAGGTTTTGCAGCGAACCGGCGCGGGAGATGACTTTGGGGGCCTCATTGGAGCCGATGTGGATGATTTGGGAGACGTCGAGATTGAAGGCGAAGCCGTCGCGGGAACGCACGGTGATGCTACTGAGCTTGGCATCGAAGTGATGCGACTCGGTGCGTGTAGCCCAGTTGAGGACGATGTTGGTGGTGGGCACGAGTTCGACACGCATGATGCGCGTGTTGATGGGATGCTTGCCGGGGAGCAATGGAGTGCCCCAGACGCCTTTGTGGCCGACATCGACGAGGTCGCCGTGTTTGAAGTCGGGACCGCTGATGTCGAGGTGGGCTTTGCCGACGAAGGAGATGACGACGCCAACGTGGCCGATGGGGATTTCAAACATGGGCACGGCCTCAATCTGGGCGAACCATGGATTGATGTTCCACTGGCCGCTGAGGAGGACTTGCTCCTGCAAACCACGACTGCCTCCCGCATTGAGGAAGGCCTGAGGATTCTGGAAGTTGTCATGCCCATGGACGATCGGGCCTGCGATCTCGGTTTGATCAATGGGTTTGCCATCCTGAGTGGTGACGATGCCGACGAGGTCGGGATCGACGTGCTGAATGCGCAGCAGGCGTGGGTCGAGGCCGTTCTGATGCGCGTTCTCGGAGGTGATGACGGTGAAGAGCGCGGGATTGATGCGATACGAGCCGGCGGTGATGACACCGAGCTGGCGACCTTTTTCGCCGCCTTGTTTGAGGAAGGCGCGGGCGTCCTGGAAGTGATCGCAATCGACCGTTTGGGCCAAAATTCGGCCCGGAGGAATGGCGGTACCGGTTTTCGCGACGATGAGCGCGAGTTCGCCCTGCGGGACGCGGACCATGGGCACTTTCTCGATGTGATACTGCACGATCCATAAGCCGAAGTGGAGTCCAGGCGCGAGTGTGTCGGCCTGATAGCCGGCTTCGCCATTCAGGGCGATAATTTCGCCGGGCTGGAGGTTTTTGAAGGCAAAGCGCTTGATGACGATGCCGACTTTGCTCTCGGGGATGTAAACGCAGGAGATGAAGTAGAGCGCGATGATGCCGAGGATTGGAAGTGTGATGAACCAGTATTGGAAGGCTAAAAGGAAGATGGTTTTCATGATGTTAGAGGTAAAAAGTTAGAAGTGATGATTTATGAGTGATGGAGGTAGGATTCGACGGTGCGGGCGAAGGCCTCGGGATCGTCGGGTGAGAGGACGGCGGTTCGTTTTGACATGCGCACGATAACGGTGCGGTTCAGATCGGTGACGTAGGCACGGAAGTGGCCGAGTTGCTTGCTCCAGTAGAAGCCGGTGAAGGAATACAAGCCGCCGTTGCCACAGGTGCGGAAGCTGCTGCTCAGGGCGAGCGGCTCGGCCTCGACAGAGCGAATGTCGGTGAAGGGCAACACTGTATTCCACCACAGGCGGCGGATGAGGATGCCATCCTTCGTGATGACGTAGCCGCGAATGATGAAGGGCAGTGCGCCGAGTGGCACGAGGAGCACCGAAGCGATGGCGAGTGAGCGTGCCGGAAACTGCGGCAGACTGATGAACCAAGGCTGCGAATGGCCAAGTGAGAGCCCGACGGCGATGCTGAGCATTAGAATCGTCGTGAAGACGGAAATGAGCACCAGGGTGCGGCCCCAAGGGGCTTTGAAGTGATGATGAGTCATATGATTTTGATTGGAGATGGATGATCTGGGTTTCACTCGGCGCGGAGTTCGAGGCGCTTGCACTCGGGGCAGCGCCAGGCGTGGACGAAGCGCAGATCGCGTGCGCCGAAGCCGAGCTGGCGTAACACGCTGGTCCAGCGCAGTTGAGGGGACTCTGGCGGCGGCGGTGCGCACCAGACGGATTCATTGACAAAGCCCTCAGTCATGGGGCTTCGACATTCTTTGCAGTTCATGGGTATGGTTCTCGGAAGCACCTCCATGAGGACGGTCTCCCGTCCGCACGAGGGTGCGGTGATGTGAGGGAAACCATGGTCCCGGAGCACTCGCGCCGGGCAGAGGATCGCCCTTCCAATGTCGCCTGCGAGGTTAGCTGTCGGACTGGTCCTTGGAAGTGGACTGGTCAGCGGTTACCCGCCTTCCTTCGCCCCGCCCTGAATCTTGCGACTCAGGGTTGTTGGATCCCCCGTGACACCACTCTGGAAGGAGTGACGACTTCGGCTGCGATGTGATTCACGCATGGGCGCGATGGTTTGTCAAAGCAGCCACCCCAGATAAACTATGATCACGGGCTTGACAGGGGTGGCGGTTTTGAGGTTCCTCAATAAAATCATCGCCAGCAGCGCGGAGTTTGCGCTAGGATTTTCGTCACCCTTGGCCTGCTCATGAGCACCCCTTCAACTTCCGGTTCCAAACCTGCTGGCATGTGGCAGCCGCCTTCTCTCGAAGAGATGCAGGCGATGCTGCCGCAGTATCAGTTTGTCTCGCTGCTCGGGCGTGGCGGCATGGGGGCGGTGTACAAGGCGGTGCAGGTCTCGCTTGATCGTGCGGTGGCGGTCAAGGTGCTGCCGGGGGATTTGATTGACGATGTGGACTCTCAGTTTGCCGAGCGCTTCAAGAACGAGGCGCGCACGATGGCGAGGATGCACCATCCGGCCATTGTGAAGGTGCATGACTTCGGTGTGACGCAAACGGGGCTGCTGTATTTCGTGATGGAGTTCATCGACGGCACCGATGTGTCGAAGATGATCAAGACGCAGGGCCGGCTGCCGGAAGCGCACGCACTGGCGATCACGGCGCATGTGTGCGACGCGCTGCACTACGCGCACACGCACGGGGTCATTCATCGCGACATCAAGC
>JAYVIO010000440.1:0-2577 GCA_043770175.1 Verrucomicrobiales bacterium
CTGACCAAGGAAGAGATCGAGAAGACCGCGCCGCTCTCCGAGCACAAGGACAAGCTCGTGCTGGTGATCCAGTTCGAGTCCGAAGTTGCCGGTAAGAAATAGGCCGCAATCCTCTTGATGCCCTTGGCCGTGTCCCGCCGTGCCGGAGTAGTGCTCGCAGGCTGGCTCAACTGGATGGCGTCACTCGTTTTTGTGACCCGACGGTGCGTGGCTCCGCTTACCCATCGTCCCTGCCACTGCTTGCCTCGCTCACTCTGCCGGAGTTTCGTGCTGGCTGTGACCCACAGCATTAAACTTACGTTCCCAAGGCAGAGGAAGGCACCACTTCGATCTGAATCGTTGAGATGATCGGGACCTCTTGCTTGATCCGTTCTTTCAACACCTCCACGATTTCTCCAAGCTCCTTCGCGGTGGTGGAGCTGCCCACTTCGATGTCCAGGTGAAGCAGCAGCTTGTGGCTTCCCAGATACATGGTCGCCAGCTCTAGGATGTTTTTTACCTGCTTGACCTCCAGAACCGTATCCCTGATCTGCTTCTCGATTTCAGGCGAAGCGCTTTTTCCGGTGAGGTAACCCTTCACGCCCCAGATCAGGACAATGGAACTGGCGGCAATGATGACGCCCATCAGCATGCTCCCAAGGCCATCAAAACCTTGGTAACCGGTGGCTTGGAAAAGAATCAGGGAGATCATCCCCACCACCGCTGCGCTGGCCCCGGTCACGTCCAGGATGAACGTGTTTTTCGTCTCCACCTTGGTGGAGTTGATGAGGATGTCTTTGAGTTCCTTCAACGGACGGCCGTCAAGGAGCCGGCGGGCGCTCACCGACACGCCATACCCATTGGTGACGATTGAAATGCAGAGGGTGCCATAAGCGAGACCAATATGGCTGATGTCCTTCGGTTCCAGAAATCGCTGCAAGCCGAAATAGAAGGACAAGCCCGCCCCGAAAACCAGCATCACCATCGCGGAAAGCAGGGTCCACGAAAAGAGAGCTTTTCCAAACCCGAAGGGGTGTTTCTTGTTTGCTCGTTTCTTGGAGATGCGCAGACCCACGAGCAAGAGTCCCGACGCGACCAGGTCGGACCCGCCCTCCAACGCCTCCGCCAGCAGGACGACGCTCCCGGTGATGATCATCGCCGTGACATTGAGAGCAATGTCTCCCAGATCCACCAGGAAGGAGGTGACGATGGCTCGTTTGGAGGAAATCTTGCCCATAAAGCCAGTCTAGCGGGACGACCGGCAGTGAAAAGGAAAAGGCTGCGCATCGCCGCATCGGCTTTCGGGTCAAGGC
The DNA here is from genome assembly GCA_043770175.1 of Verrucomicrobiales bacterium. GTDB lineage: Bacteria > Verrucomicrobiota > Verrucomicrobiia > Verrucomicrobiales > Verrucomicrobiaceae > Prosthecobacter. The sequence goes on from JAYVIO010000440.1 coordinate 1,293, forward strand.
GTTGACACCGGCGTGGTCCGCCCTCTGAAAGGCAAGGGTTTGTCAAATGGCGGCCACCGTGGAACGGGTGCGGAGATTGGCCTTGGCGCTGCCGGGCGTGGAGGAAAACCCAAATCGACACCTCACCCCAGCCTCTCGGCAGATACCCTCACCCGGTTCATGGTCCCAATGTGCGGGCTTCGGTTCGTGGCGGCTACCTAAGTGGCTACTGTGAGGCGCGGCGCAACCCCGCGTGGGTCGGTTTCAGCATCAACAGCATCACGGTTGGCTCACTGGCGAAGCGCCCAAGCAAATTCTTCACGGGGTCACGGACGCAGAAGGTCGCGTGCCGTCCACAACATCACAGGCGGAAGCTCCCGCACCGGATGTGTGTCGAGGGGCTGGGTGAGCTGGCTGGTGTCGAAGTGGGCCTTGAGGCCGACCCGACCGTGGCAGGTCGGTGAGGACGGGGAATTCGATGATGGGGTTCATGTGTTGCTTTCTGGGAAAGGCCGGCCGGCTCCCTTGGCGCGTGCGGAATGGCAAACGTGACAACCCAGAGTTTGTCGGATGGGGATTTTCACCCATTGCTCCTGCCGGAGTCAGAGGCGAAACTTCGGTGTGAATGTTCTGTTGAAACGGCAAAGAATCGTGTTCTGGTCGGCTGTGCTTGGACTCGGCCTGCTGGCGTGCGGTTGTAAGTCGGTCAGATCTTCGCGCGAAGCGGGGGAAATCGAGCCGGTTGCGAGTCGTTGGTGGGGTTTTGGTTTGGATGTAGGGGTAACCCGTTGAAGCGGCAGCCACCAAGTAACCTCGGGACATTTTCATCAGACACAACCCCAGTTTGACCATGACACACAATCGACCCACCCACCTGCTGGCCCGGCTGGAAATTGGATTCCGCACGGATTCCGCGCGCTTGCAAACACTGGAGCAGGATTTGACCGCGACCATGCAATCCGCCCGGGGTTTCGGCAAGCAGTCCGGTTCATCGGAGGTGTGGAACACGTCCTGGGACCAGCAATGGGAGCACGTCGAGAAGCTTCAGCACGGAATCCATGTGCTCGTGAAGGAGATGCATGGCTCCATTGCGAGCAGTGAGCCCGGCCACCTCACAAAGGCTCTGGCGGCGTGGAATGCTTTTCAAGTTGAAGACGCCAAACTGCTGGAGGGACTCAGCGTCATCCAGGCGCAAGCATCTGGAATGGCCGCAACGTTCCGGAAGAATTGGAATCAGCTGGCGCGCTCACTGGATCTGCAATTTGAGACCATTCACGCTTGTGCTCAAACCTTGCGAATCAAGCTG
>JAYVIO010000441.1:0-20514 GCA_043770175.1 Verrucomicrobiales bacterium
CGTCGTTGGGGTCTTGGGGGACGAGTTTGCCTTGGACGGCGAGGGTGAGGATGGATTTGCGGAGGTCGGCGGGGGGGATGGCGTAGGACGGGTGGAAGAGGAACGGGAGGTTGGCCGGGGTGGGCGCGTCGGCAAAGCGGGCCAGCGACGCGCGCGCGAGCGCGGCGTGCCGCGTCTCTCGTTCCTGCTGCTTCGCCTCCAGTCGTTCACACAACGCCATCAACTCATCCACCTTCGCCACGATCCGCTTCTGCTCGGCGAGGGGCGGGAGGGGAAGAAGGCTTGCGGCCATCACCGACAGAGTGACACGAGTTATTGCCGCGCCCTTCATTGCGCCGCGTGTTTCCGCGTAGAAGAACGGAGAACGCATCGCCCAGAGTAGATACCGGTTGAAGATAGCTTCCGACGGCTTCAACAGCGCCACACTGGAAAGCATGCTGAACGGCTCTTTGACCTGATTGATCGTCGCAATGCCCGTGGTTGCGCCGTCCTTGATGTAGAGAACGTCGCCAAAGCTCGGGTCACAGCGCGAATAGATTTCGTCGTGAACCTCCTTGCTGACGTAGGTGATGCCATCGAGCAAAACCCCTTCCGTCTTGATGTTCTTTGCGGTGACATACATGAAGGCACCGGACGGACCGTTCGGTGGTGAATGATGCGTTCCGTCGGTCAGCTTTTTGAGCACTCGCGGCAACCGCACCCATGCCCAAGTCTCAGGAATCGGGAATGGCGCGTCTGTGTCCTCTAATTCATCTGCCCCTTGGCGCCGCGTTTTCGCGGTGGCTGCGACACGTTCCAGCAACGCGTGCGCCGTCTCCTCCTTGGCGTGCTGCGGCACGAGACGCCCCTGCACGGCCAGTTCCAGCACAAGCTCGCGCATCTTCGCCACCGCATCGGGTGCGTCGGCGAACTGGTCGAACTTCTCGAAAAACGTTTCCAGCTTCATTCAGCAGTTCCGGCGGTGGCGGTGAGGGCGTGGTGGAGTTCCTGCTTCAGCGCGGCGCGGGTGGTGGCGATCTGGGCGAGGAGCTTTTCGTATTCGGGCAGGAGGTGGTCCACGTCGCCGGGGCCGGTGTCGCTGCTGTGCGGGTTCTTGAGGTCGAGGTTGAAGTTGCCGGCCTTGATGGTGTCGATGGAGACGCGCCAGGCCTGCTCGTTTTCCACGCGGGACTTGAAGCCATCGCTTTCATCGCCCCACCAGGCTTTTTCCGGTTCGAACTCTTCGATGCGGATGGGTTTGCCTTTGTTGTAGCTCTTGGCGCCGGGCGGATAGGGGTGCTCGTAATACCAGACGTGCTGGGTGGGCGTGCCTTTGGTGAAGAAGAGGAGGTTGGTGCGGATGCTGGTGTAGGGATTGAAGACGCCGTTGGGCAGGCGGACGATGGTGTGGAGGTTGCACTCGGTGAGGAGGGCTTCTTTGATGCGGGTCTTCACGCCTTCGCCAAAGAGGGTGCCGTCCGGCAGCACGAGTCCGGCGCGGCCACCGGGCTTCAATATTTTCATGAGGAGCACGAGGAAGAGGTCGGCCGTCTCGCGGGTGCGGAACTCGGCGGGGTAGTTGGACTCGATGCCGTCCTCCTCCATGCCGCCGAAGGGCGGATTGGTGCCGATGACATCGACGCGCTCCTTCGGACCCCAGTCGCGCAACGGGCGGGCGAGGGTGTTGTCGTGGCGGATGCTCGACGGGATGTCGATACCGTGCAGGAGAAGGTTGGTGAGGCAGAGAATATGCGGGAGGTGCTTCTTCTCGATACCAGCGAAGCACTCCTGGATGGTGCGTTCATCGGCCTCAGTTTTGGCCTGCTGGCGCAGGTGGCGGATGAGGGAGGTGATGAAGCCGCCGGTGCCGGTGGCAGGGTCGAGGAAGCTTTCGCCGAGGCGCGGGTTGAGACGGTCGATGATGAAGTCAGTGGCGGCACGCGGGGTGTAGAACTCACCCGCATTGCCCGCGGACTGGAGGTCCTTGAGCAGCTTCTCATAGATGTCACCGAACATGTGGCGGTCGTCACTGGCGTTGAAGTCGATGCCGTTGATCTTGTTGATGACCTGGCGCATCAACGTGCCGTTCTTCATGTAGTTGTTGGCGTCCTCGAAGGCGGCGCGGATGAGCGTGGTGATCTTGTCGCCGCCGCTGGTGAGGGCTTTGAGCTTGGGCAGGAGGGTGTTGTTGACGAAGTCGAGCAGGGGCGTCGCCGGTGATGCCTTCGTCGTCGGTGGCCCACTGCGACCAGCGGAGATGTTTTGGCAGCGGGGACTTGTAGCTGTCGCGGAGGAGTTCCATCTCCTTTTCGCGGTCGTCGAAGATCTTCAGGAAGAACATCCAGCCGAGCTGTTCCAACCGTTGCGCATCGCCGTAGGTGCCGGCGTCCTTGCGCATGATGTCCTGAATGGTTTTGACGATGTTGGAGACGTTGGGCATGGAGGGGGAAGACGTGGAGACTTGGAGAAGTGGAGAGGGGACGGCTGGTCAGGCAGCCTTCTGATAGAGCGCGGTTTCCAATTCCCGAATGGCTTTGAGGTAGCCGGGCTTCCCACCGAAGAGTTGCACGATTTCCACAGGCGTGCCGTGCTGGGTGAAGGGATCGACTTTGAGGATTTCCAGCGACTCCACGCTGGTGATGCCGCTGTCGGCATATTTCTGGAGAAGCGCATCGAGCACAGCACGGGCTTGTTCGCCGTATTTGCCGAAGACGTTCCGTTTCTTCACCTTGTCGGCGCGTTCCTTGCGCGTGAGTGGCGGCGCATCGAAGGCGATGTGGCAGACAAGGTCGAAGGCGTCGTAGTCCCGCCCCACCTGCTCGGCGAGTTCATCGAGGAAGACACCTTTGGTGGCGAGTTCCTCCAGAATGGCCTGCTTCTTCTCCGCATCATTCCAAACAGTGAGGAAGGCATCCAATGTCGCGAACTCCTTGCGCACGGTCTTGCGGGAGTAGTCTTTGAGCGACTCGGTGATGAGCTTACCGTTCTCATCAAGATACTGCACACGCTCGGTGGCGACGCGGACCTCGACGTTATCGACGTAGTATTTGGTGGGCGGACCGCCACCGGGGACATCATCACCGAAGGGACCGGGCTGATCGCCGCCATCGGGCGGCGGGTCTTCGCGTACGATGCTGCCACCATCGACGGGCGGCTCATCTGGTGGCACGACCGTCTCGCCTTCCTTGGGTTCGTAAATTTGCACGGGATCACCGTCGAAGTCGGGGTCCGCAAACAGCGCCGTGGCGCGCTTGAAGTCCATGATGGTGAAGTAGAGCTTGTTGTAGTCTTCGTTGATGCGCGTGCCGCGCCCGATGATCTGCTTGAACTCGGTCATGGAGGCGATGCGCTTGTCCAGTACGATGAGCTGGCAGGTCTGTGCGTCCACGCCGGTGGACATGAGCTGCGAGGTGGTGGCAATGACGGGATGGGTCTTCTCCGGGTCGATGAAGTTGTCGAGCTGCGCCTTGCCAGCGGGATTATCTCCGGTGATGCGCACCACGTAATTGGCATTAGCCGCAGCGAGGTCGGGATTGGCATTCACCAGGGCCTGCCGCATGCGCTCGGCGTGCTCGATGTTCTCGCAGAAGATGATGGTCTTGGCATAGCGGCTGGTGGCCTTGAGGAACTCCGTCACCTTGGCCGCAACGACGGCGGTGCGCTTCTCCAGAATGAGGTTCCGGTCGAAGTCGCGGTCGTTGTATTCCCTGTCCTCGATGAGCTGGCCGTATTTGTCCCGCTGGCCGTCCTCGGGCCGCCAGCCGTCGAGGTCTTTGTCGAGGCCGATGCGCACGACCTTGTAAGGCGCGAGAAAGCCATCGCTGATGCCCTGCTTGAGCGAGTAGGTGTAGAGGGGTTTGCCGAAGTATTCCATGTTGGAAACAACCTCAGTTTCCTTCGGCGTGGCCGTGAGACCGATCTGGGTGGCCGAAGAGAAATACTCCAGCACCTGCCGCCAGCGCGCATCATCCGCCGCGCTGCCGCGATGACACTCGTCGATGATGATGAGGTCGAAAAAGTCGGGCGAGAACTGCTTGTAGATGTTGGCCTCCTCGTCGGTGCCAGTGACGGCTTGATAGAGGCAGAGATAAATCTCGAAAGACTTGTCCACGGTGCGGTTGGTGACCTTGGTCATCGCCGTGCCGAAGGGCTTGAAGTCGTTCGTCTTCGTCTGGTCGGCCAGGATGTTCCGATCCACGAGGAAGAGGATGCGTTTTTTCGCGCCCGACTTCCACAGCCGCCAGATGATCTGAAAAGCGGTGTAGGTCTTGCCGGTGCCGGTCGCCATCACCAGCAGGATGCGGTTCTCGCCGCGTGCGATGGCATCCACCGTGCGGTTGATCGCAATGATCTGGTAGTAACGCGGGGCCTTGCCGGAGCCGTCGTCGTAGTAGTCCTGGGCGATGATGCTGAACTGCTCTGTCTTGATGCCCTTGGCCTTGCAGTAACGCGCCCACAACTCCTCCGGCGTGGGAAACTGATCGAGCGGGATCTCGCGAGTGACCGTGCCGCTGGTCGCCGTGCGGTCATGCTCCAGAAAAGCATCGCCATTCGAGCTGTAGGCGAATGGGATGTCGAGAATCTCGGCATATTCGAGCGACTGCGGCATGCCCGCCCCGACGGAGTGGTTGTTGTCCTTGGCTTCCACAACAGCGAGCGGGAGGTTCGGCTTATAGTCGAGCAGGTAGTCCGCTTTCTTCGCCGCGCCGCGTTTGACAGTCTTACCCCGCACGATGACGCGCCCTTTGGTGAAATAGACCTCCTCACGCACCTGCGTCATGACATTCCACTTCGTCCCATCCGTGCCGACAATGGCCGGCGTGATGAACTTCGTGCGGATGTCAGTCTCAGTGAGGGCTTTCTTGTTCATCAGGGAGGCCTGTCGGAATTTGATTTGCGGTATGAGCATCAAAGCCGGGGATGAATCTGAAGGCAAGGATTGCTGGATGCTGACAGCTCGATTCTTGATGCTGGAGGTCACCCAGCTACAATCATCTTGTCCCAAATGATCTTGTCACTTTTCCCAAAACTCATCCTCCAGCAACATTGCAATCACCTCACGGAGGTTATGCTGGAGTTCATTCAACGATTCGCCTTGCGAGTGCGCCCCCGCAAACCCCGGCACATGGCCCACATACAGTCCTGTGTCCGCGCAGCGTTCAATGACAGCGGTGCATGCTTGCTTCATGCACCAATTCTATCGTCATCGGTCTGCCACGTCAAACGAGGCTGCTGCGGGGAGCGTCGCCAGAATGATGTGCTCTCCCCGAATCCGCACGGGTTAGTTTCGCCGCAGAGGAGCAGAGTTTTTTCATTCTCTGCGCCCTCTGCCTCTTTGCCCCTCTGCGGCAAATCTGGACGCTGGGATCGAGGACGAGTTCGAGTAGGAGGACGAGGACGATTCCCGAACCATCGCAAACAACCGCTAACAACTGCAAACTCCTAACCACCGTTCTGCTCCCTGCTCCTTGCCCCACGCCTCACTCTCGTTAACGTCCCGCCAATGTCCCTCGACACCATCCAAACCCTCCTCAACTCCGCCTCGCCCCGCTCCGACATCATCGCCCGCGGCTGGGTGCGCACGAAGCGTGACTCGAAGGCCTGCTCCTTCCTCGAAATCACCGACGGCTCCTGCTTCAAGGGCCTGCAAGTCGTCGTCGATGCCGGACTGGCCTCCGCCGAATTGCTGCCGCGCATTTTGACCGGCGCTTCGGTCGAAGTGACGGGCGATTTGATCGCGTCACCGGCCGCCGGGCAGAAGTGGGAGATGCAGGCGAAGGAACTGCTCATCGTTGGCGAAGCGGATGCGACGTATCCGCTGCAAAAGAAGGGACACACGCCGGAATTCCTGCGCACCATCGCGCATCTGCGGCCGCGCACGAATCTGTTCGGCAGCGTGTTCCGTGTGCGCAGCAAGATGGCCTTTGCCGTGCATCGCTTCTTCCAGGAGCGTGGCTTTTTCTATGTGCAGACGCCGATCATCACCAGCAGCGACTGCGAAGGGGCAGGGGAGATGTTTCAGGTCACGACCTTGAAGCCGAACACGCCCACAAAACCGGAGCAGGACTTCTTTGGCCGCCCGACGTTTCTCACCGTGAGCGGTCAGCTCCAGGCGGAGGCATTCGCCTGCGCCCTCGGCAATGTGTACACCTTCGGCCCCACGTTCCGTGCCGAAAACAGCAACACCACGCGCCACGCCGCCGAGTTCTGGATGATCGAGCCGGAGATGGCCTTCTACGATCTCTTTGATGACATGACATTGGCCGAGGAACAGGTGCGTTACCTCGTGCAGGCCATGTTTGACGAATGCCCGGACGAACTGGAGTTCTTCAACAAGTTCATCGACAAGCAGCTCATCGAGCGCCTGCGCCAGACACTCGACAAATCCTTCGAGCGCATCAGCTACACCGACGCCGTGGACATCCTGCTCAAATCCGGCCGCAGCTTCGAAAACCCCGTCGTCTGGGGCGAAGGCCTGCAAACCGAGCACGAGCGCTTCCTCGCCGAGGAGCACGTCAAAGGCCCCGTCACCATCTTCAACTACCCGAAGGACATCAAACCCTTCTACATGCGCCAAAACGACGACGGCAAAACCGCCGCCGCCATGGACCTGCTCGTCCCCGGCATCGGCGAAATCGTCGGTGGCAGCCAGCGCGAGGAGCGACTCGATGTCCTCGAAGGACTGATGGCCAAACAGAACCTGGACCCCGCGAATTACTCCTGGTACGCCGATCTCCGCCGCTACGGCACCGTCCCGCACGCCGGTTACGGCCTCGGTTTCGAGCGCCTGCTCATGTTTGTCACGGGCGTGCCCAACATCCGCGATGTCATTCCGTTTGCGCGCACGCCGGGAAATGCTGCGTATTGATGAACATGGTTCGTTGTTCACAGTTCCCTGCCCGCAATGCTTCGCATAGCGATGCATGCGGGTCAGTTCGCGATTTGAGGGGAGTGCTCTGGCTTATTCTCTTTGCCCTCTGTTCTTTGCCCTTTGCCTTGAAGGCGCAGACCGGCCTCAAACTCCAACTCGTCTCCGAACAGTCCGCCATCGTTCCCGGCAAACCATTCACCGTCGGTCTCTACCTCCAGCATGATCGCGGCTGGCACACCTACTGGCGTTTCCCCGGCATCGTCGGCGTGCCCACGCAGATGAAGTGGAGTTTGCCGAAAGGCTGGAAGGCAGGCGAACTCGTTTATCCAGAGCCGGAGCGCACGCTCATGTTCAAGATTAAGGCGCAGGGCTTTGATCGTGATGTGATGCTGCGCACCGAGGTAACACCGCCCGCGAACTTGAAGGTGGGCGACTCCATCACCCTCGCCGGCCTCGCCTCATGGATGTGCTGTGGCAATTCCTGCCATCCCGGCTCGATGGAACTCAGCCTCACATTGCCCGTCGCCGAAACCGCCGAGTTGAATGGCAGATGGCACAAGCTGCTGAATGAAGAACGTGCCCGTGTCGAACAAGCCAGCGATGCTTGGACATCCAACGCGAGCGAAGCTGGCAATACGATCACCCTCTCTCTTAAACCCGCCGCCGCCGAAGCCCGCCTCAGCAAAAACCAACGCGAAGCCGACAAGATCATCGTCTTCACCGAGGACGGCTGGTTCGATACCGACAAACCGCAAATCATCCAGCGCCACGACGACGGCAGCCTGACGATCACCCTAATCAAAGCCGATGCCTATCTCGGCGACAAACCGCCGAAGACCCTGCCTGTCATCGTGCGCAACGACAACGGCTGGCTCCAAGGGGGGGCACTGCGCTGCCTCCAGATCGCGCCGAAGATCGTGCGCGGAGGTTAGGCCTCCGGCCTGACAACGGATTGAGGCTTCCAGCCTTTTCCCCGGACGAAGGCGGGACGCCTCGATCCGCTGACAGGCTGGAAGCCTATCCTCCGGCTTGACAGCCGGGACGGCTGTCCGCCAGAATGCCGCATGAGTTTCCGTGATGGGCCACCGAACTTTGATCCTCTCGACTGGAGCCGTCCGATCATCAAATACCGTCGCAAGCTGCCGCATTGGGTGCAGGAAGGTGCGACGTACTTCGTCACCTTTCGTCTGGCGGATTCTCTGCCAAAGGAGCGGCTGCGCGAGCTGGAACGCTTCCGGGATGAGTGGCTGCTGGCACATCCAGAGCCGCGTGATGAGACGGCGTGGCAGGAACTCCACCGCGAAACGATGCGTCGTGTGGATGACTGGCTGGACGCCGGCTCAGGCGAGTGCTGGCTGCGCGATCCTGTGTGTGCCGGTATCGTCAGCCGTGCGCTGCATCACTTCCAGGAGCAGCGCTACTTTGTTTCATGCTTCTGCGTCATGCCCAATCATGCGCATGTGCTCGTTCGGCCATTCGCGGGCTTTGATCCGGCCAGCTTGCTGCATTCCTGGAAAAGTTTTATGGCCAAGGAGATCAACAAGCATCTGGGCCGCAGTGGTGAGGTCTGGGAGGCGGAGAGTTACGACACGCTGGTGCGTGACACGGAGCATCTGTGGAAGGTCGTGCGCTACATCGGCAGAAATCCCGCAAAGGCTGGACTGCCAGAGGCGCAGTGGCAGCGGTTCATTCACCCGAGCTGGGAGCAGGCAGGTTGGGGATTCGGAGGTTAGGCCTCTGGCCTGACGATGGACAGAGGCGTCTCGCCTTTTCCGATCAAAGGCTGGAAGCCTCGATCCGTTGACAGGCTGGAAGCCTATCCTCCGGACTTGAGGTTCTTATACACGCCGAAGTCGTTAAAGAAGAACTTCTTCGCGAGCCAGTACATCCAGTGTTTCTCGGGGATCTCCTCGCCTTCGCGCCACTGGCTTGTTCTTGGCGTCATGCTTTCGATCTCTGCCATGGCGGTCTGGCGGATGGTGGAATCCTTCGCGGTGTGCTTGGTGACGACGGCTTTGACGAGGTCGGGACGCTCCAGGACGATGCAGCCGCGGGTGTTGGAAGAGGCGATGTTGCGGAAGTCGCGGAGGAATTCGGACTTGGTGAAGACATCGAAGAGGTCTTCATTCGTGCGGACGCTTTCTTTGGCGAACTGGATGATGGGGCAGGGCTCGATGGCACCGGTGGGGCTGATGTGGTGGCTGATGCCGTTCGCCATGGGGCAGAGGGCCTGGCCGTTGTGGTCGTAGTAGGCATCGACGATAGCGATGGGCATCTTCGCACGCATGTTGACGACGAATTGGCGCACCTGCGTGATCTGCTCCGGCGTGAGAGCGAGATCGGCGCTGATTTTGGGGCCGACGGGGCGGTAGGTGTGATACCAGGCGTAATGGACGCCCATGTCGATGAGTTTGCGAAGCCAGGACTCGGTGAGGAGGTCGTCGATGTTGGTTTTGCAGAGGCTGGTGGCCACGCCGGTGAGGACGCGGGCGTCGATGCAGTTTTGCAGGCCACGCAGCGTGCGGGTGAGCACATCTTTGTTGCCACGGCGTTCATTGCTGACGATCTCGGTGCCTTCGATGCTGACCAGCGGCGTGATGTTGCCGAGCTTGCGCATGGTGGTGGCGGCTTTCTCAGTGATCATCTGACCGTTGGTGAAGACCTGGAAGAACGCATCTGGGTGCATCGAGAGAAAATCAAACAACTCGGGATGCATGAAGGGCTCACCACCGAGGATGCCGAAGAAGGAATTCCCGCGCCGTTTGGCGTCGTTCACGATCTTGTTGAGTTCGTCGAGGTTGAGCGATTCACGCGGCTTGTCCACATCGACCCAGCAGCCCTGGCAGCGGAGGTTGCAGGAGTTCAAGATGGAGATGTAGAAGAAGGGCGGGAAATACTGCCCCTGCTTCATGCGCTGCTTGTGCAGCATCACGGACCGCGCCCCCTTGTAGCCAAAATTCCAGCCGATCTTCGCCAGACAGAGCGGATCGACGGTTTGCAGGATGCGGGAGGTCAGGGAAAACAGCATGGCGGCATGATGGGGGCAAAGTTTCGAGTTTAAAGCGGCAAGTTCAAAGTTCCGGTGGCTTCCAGAATACGCTTCGTTAGTCTGAACGGGTGAGTTACCAAGTTTTTGCCCGCAAATACCGCCCCCAGACTTTCGAAGACGTGCTGGGACAGGATCATGTCGTGAGGACGCTGAGGAATGCCATCGCTCAGAAGCGGCTGGCGCATGCCTATCTGTTCGTGGGACCGCGCGGCACGGGGAAGACCTCCACGGCGCGTATATTTGCCAAGGCGCTGTGCTGTAAAGAGGGGCCGAGCATTGATTTTGATCCAAATGACGAACTGTGCGTCGAGATCGCCGAAGGGCGCTGCATGGACGTGCTGGAGATCGACGGCGCGAGCAACAACGGCGTGGAGCAGGTGCGCGAACTGCGGGACAACGTGAAGTACGCCCCCTCGCGTTGCCGGTATAAAATCTACTACATTGACGAGGTCCACATGCTGACGACCGGGGCCTTCAATGCGCTGCTCAAGACGCTCGAAGAGCCGCCGGAGCATGTGAAGTTCATCTTTGCCACGACGGAGCCGAACAAGATCCTGCCGACGATCATCAGCCGCTGCCAACGCTTTGACCTGCGGCGCATTCCGAATGCGGTGATCGCGAAGCACCTGCTGCACATCGCGAAGCTGGAGAGGGTAAATCTGGATGAAAAAGCGGCCTATGCGATCGGCAAAGGTGCTGAAGGCGGCATGCGCGATGCACAGTCGATGCTGGATCAGTTGGTGGCGTTCTGTGGCGAACACATCACCGAGCAGGACGTGTTGGACGTGTTTGGCTTCACTTCCGGCGAATCTGTGGCGCAATTGGCGCGGCACATTCTGGAAAGCGACACCGTGGGCGCGCTGCGTGCTGTCTATGAGCAGAACGAGGCTGGCAAAGAGCTGGGGCGTTTTCTTGGGGATCTGATCCAGCATTTTCGCACGCTGCTGGTGCAGCAGGCCGATCCTGAGGCTGCGGCGGAAGATTTGAGCCCGGAAGTGGCCGAAGAAGTCGTGGCGCAGGCACAGATGGCGAACACCGAGCAACTGCTGCGCGTGGTCGATGGTCTGGCCGAGGTGGACGCGCGCATGCGCTGGGCCAGCAACAAGCGGCTGCACTTTGAACTCGGCGTGATCGCTGCAGTGCAGAGCTTGAATGAAGTTTCGATCAGCGATGTGATTGATGCCTTGGATGGTGGCAGCGCTGCAGGGCTGCCCAAAATGGTTCCGAAGCCGCAACCAGCCGTGATGGTGCGCCGAACGGTTGAACCCGTGAAGCCGCAGCCAACTGTGGTGCGCGAAGAAAAAGCGGCTCCCGTGGCGCAGAAAGCACCGGAGCCAGTGGCTCCAGCGCCAGCACCCGCTCCGGTGGAGGAAGTGATGCCTGAAACGCGAGAAGCCGTCAGCGAGGCGGATTTTTGGCCGCAACTCATTGCCACCATGCAGGAACGCCGCCCCTTGGCGGTTTCGTGGCTGCAAAACGGCACCATGCTCGGCATCACGCGCAACACGATCAAGGTGGGCTTTCCACCGACGGAGAGTTTCGCGCGTGACAGCCTGCTGCGGCCTGCGCAGGTGAGTTTTCTCGAATCACTGGCCCAGGAACTCCTTGGCAAGGCGATGAAGTTTGAGTTCGTGCTGGATGCGAGCTTGAAGCCGCCGGCGTTTTCCGAGATCGGGCTGGGATTGCTGGATGATCCGTCGCCCGCAGCCAAACCAGCGGCCACGCCGAAGGTGGAGGCCAAACCTGCGCCAAAAGAGGAAGTGAAGAAACCGGCTGCCTCAGAAGAACCTGCGCCCGCCAAGGCCAGCGATGACTTTTACAACGATCCGCTGATTCAAAGCGCGATGGTGAAGTTCAAGGCGAAGCTGGTGCCTTCTGGCTGAGGAACCATTGGCGTTTTGAAGAATGCCGTCTTGGATGGCGGTCTTTCCACGCCATGACTTCCAATCCCACCGGCCATCCCCGCGGACTCCCCACTCTGTTTTTCACGGAAATGTGGGAGCGCTGGAGCTACTACGGCATGCGGGCGCTGATGGTGCCATTCATGACCGTTGCGAGTGGAGGTCTGGGCTTGGAAAAGAAACAGGCGATGGCCATTTACGGTCTCTATATCGCAGCGGTGTACGCTTCGGCGTTTCCGGGGGGCTGGGTGGGAGATCGACTGCTTGGGACGAAGCGTGCGGTATGGTGGGGGGGGGTTGCCATTGCTCTGGGGCATCTCGTACTCGGCATGCAGGGGCAGACGCCGTTTTTTCTCGGATTGCTCATCATTGCGCTCGGCTCAGGGCTGCTGAAGTCGAACATGAGTACGCTTGTCGGGCTGATTTATCCTGAAGGTGGACAGCGGCGGGATGCGGGGTTCACCATTTTCTATTTGGGCATCAATCTGGGAGCGTTCATCGGGCCGCTGATCAGCGGGTGGTTGCAGCAGAGCGACTCGTGGGGATGGCGTTGGGCGTTTGCATCTGCATCGGCAGGCATGTTCCTCGGCCTGGTGCAGTGGCAGCTCACCCGCAAGGCGCTAGCGGGCGTGGGAGAGCGAATCACTCATGAGGGGCAGAATTTGAAGCGAGAATGGAGCATCTTGTGTGCGGCGCTGACGATTCTGCTCGTTTTGACGTCAATGTGCGTTCTTGGCGTGATCACGCTGAATCCCGTTCTGCTCGCTCATCTTGTCACAGTGGCCATTTTGGTCGCGGCGGTATTGTTTTTTGCCTGGTTGTTTCTTTTCGGCCGGCTCAGTGATGATGAGAAAGCGCGGACTTGGCTCATCATCATGTTGTTTGGCGTTTCAGCGCTGTTTTGGGCTGGGTTTGAGCAGATGGGTTCTTCCTTCAATGTTTTCGCGGAGGAGCACACAATCCGCCTGATTGGTTCGTGGGAGATTCCCACGGCGTGGTTTCAGTCCGTCAATCCACTGTTTGTGATTCTTTTATCGCCGGTGGTGGCATTGCTTTGGCAGGTGATGGAACGGCGCGGTTTGAGTCCTTCAATGACGACCAAGATGGGATGGGCCATGCTGTTGCTGGCGCTGGGGTTTGGTCTTGCCACACTCGCAGCGCATCGTGCGCTGGAGGTCGGAAAAGTGTGGCCGCTTTGGTTGCTGGGGATTTATTTCTGTCACACGCTCGGCGAGTTGTTTCTCAGCCCGGTAGGGCTGAGCGCAGTCACCAAACTTTCTCCTGCGCGTCACACCGGGCAGATGATGGGCATTTGGTTTCTTGGCACCAGCCTCGGGGATGTATTGTCTGGCATCATTGCAGGCGAAGTCTCTGGCGATGCGATGCATGCCATGCCGGTGATCTTCATGCGCGTAGTGTGGATTGCATCCATTGCTGGACTGTTACTGCTGCTCTTTGCCAAACGGCTGCAGAGGTTCGCGCGGGGTGTTCAATAGACTGGGCATCCAATTCATCCATCAATGCGCTGGCGATCACCAAGCTGATGCCGGGGATCAAATGATGGAGGTCAGGCATCCTGCCTGACGGCGGATCGAGGCGTCTCGCCTTGCTCCGATCAAAGGCGGGACGCCTCGATCCGCTGACAGCCTGGAAGGCTATCCTCCGTGCGGCATCAATGGTTGAAGTAGAACTCTTTGGAGTTCAGCAGCGCCCAGAACAAGTCTTCATGCACGGACTGGCGGGCGCCGGTATCGCTGCCGATGGCCTGTTGGACGGAGGCCCACTCTTTGTCTTTAGGCATGCGGCCAAAGACGCGAAGGAACAGGTCTTCGACGATTTCGCGGTCGCTCTTTTTGTCCTGAATCATCTTGGCGACGACGCGGCCCTGCTTGATGCGATCATTGACGGCATCGCCGTTCATGAGATGCAACGCCTGGGAGAGCGTGGGTTCCATCTTCACTTCGCAGGAGCAGACGGATTCGCGTTTGGCACGGCCGAAGGTGGTGAGGAAGTAGTTCGTCACGGCGCCGTCGGCGATCTGCACGGCACGGGCACCGAGGGGCAGGCCTTGGAACTTGTTCGGCGTGTCGGTGATCTGTGAAATGGCGTCGAGCAGCACTTCGGCACGCACGCGGCGGACCTGGGCGTGGGAGAAGTTGCGTTTGTCACCGGCGTTGGTCTCATTGACCTTCGTGCTGCGCTGATAGGTCTGCGAATTGCAGATATCGCGGACGAACTTGCGCATGTCGTATTTGTAGTCGGTCAGGTGTTGGGCCAGCTCGGCGATCAGTTCGGGATTGGAAGGCGGATTGGAGACGCGTACGTCATCCACGGGTTCCACAACACCGGCACCGTTGAAGTGCGCCCAGGTGATGTTGGCGATGTTGCGGGCGAAGAAGGGATTGCGCGGGGAGGCCATCCAGTCGGCGAGCACTTTGCGACGGTCGTCGGTGGGTTTGAGTTCTGGTGTATCGCCACCAAGGAATTTCGGCTTCATCACCGCCTGCGTCAGGAAGTGGCGGGATTCACCGCCTTTGCTGTTGTACACGATGACCTCTGCTGGGTCGTCCGTCTGCTTGCGGCCGATCTGGGCGAAGAAGGCCTTGAAGCCGTAGTAGTCGTCCATTGTCCAGCGGTCGAAGGGATGGTTGTGGCACTGTGCGCATTGAATGCGCATGCCCATGAACACTTGGGCAACGTTTTCCGTGAGCTTGAGCTGGTCGATCTCGGTCTGGTAGAAATTGACCGCCGGGCTGGAGACGGTGCCACCGGTGGCAGAGAGCAGTTCCACCACGATTTCATTGATGGGGACGTTTTTGCCGATGCGCTCAGACAGCCAGTTGTAGTAAAGCAGTGCGTTCTTGTAGAACGGGGGCTGGTTGTTGTTGATGGCGGAGCGGATCTGCAGCAGTTCGGCCCACTTCATGACCCAGAGTTCGGTGAACTCTTTGCGCTCAAGCAGGCTGTCGATCAGCGCGGCACGTTTGTTAGGATTGGCGTCGGCTATGAAGGCGCGCATTTCAGTGACTTGCGGGTAGATGCCGGCGATGTCGATGAAAGCACGGCGGACGAATTCTTCATCCGTGCAGATGCCGGAGGGCAGGATGCGCAGCTTGTGCAGGTTTTCATCGACGAGGGTGTCGATGTAGTTGGTCTGGGCGAGCTTGGGGCGCTCATATTGGAGCTGGTCAGGAATGACAAGCACCTGGGAGGTGACGGAATACACGCTGAAACGTGCCAGCATGAAAGCGGCGCCGCGCTCACCGGAGGTGACGAAGCCCTGCTTGTCGATGCTGGCCGTGGGGTCGTTGTTCGACATGAACAAGGCCAGGTTGGTGACGTCGCGGTCGGTGCCGTCGGAGTAGGTGGCGCGCACGGTGAACTGCTGGTTCCCGCCTTTGCCTTCCATGACGATCTGCTTGGGGAACATTTCGATGCCGGTGACCTTGGCTACTTCCGGGCTGTCATCTTGAGCACCGTTGGTGATCCATTCGAGCAATACCTTGTTGTAGGCGGAGTCTGGTTCAAAACACTGGTTGCCGGAATGCGGCACGGCACCGACGGCTTTTTCGATAAGGGTGCTTTCTTCGGGAATGGCGAGGTTCACACGGCGGCCCGGCATCTCACGAGTGATGCGGATAAAGTCGCCAGCGGGGTCCATGCCGAACAGGGAGGTGCGGAAGCCATCCTTGCCGCGTGCGGCACCGTGGCAGCCGCCTTGATTGCAGCCACCACGCATGAAGACTGGCATGCAGTCGAGACGGAAGGAAACGGCGCGATCCTTCGTGCCGTCTTTGACGGTGACGGCGGCCTTTGCGGTCTGTCCGCCGATGGAAGCGACAAGTTCGGTGACACCGGCGTCCGCAACAGGCTTCAAGGTGAGACCATCGAGCGCGGCGATCTTGCTGTCGGCGATTTTGAGATCGCAAACCGCAGTCACGTCCTTTGTGGTGGCATCCTGGAATGTGGCAAGCACGATGACGCGATGGCTGTCACGCTTGGTTTCGAGCGCGTAGTTTTCAGGCAGGATTTCGAGACTCTTGATGGTGGGCAGTTTCTTTTGCAATTCCGCCAGCGCTTTGCGCTGCTCCGGTGTTTTGTATTGCAGCGTGAGACCCTGCGGCCATTTGGCCCCTTCGGCGATCCAGCGCTTGAGTACGTCGATTTCATTCGCGGCAAGCGGCCCACCTTTGGGCGGCATGACGTCATCGTGATCCTTCGGCAGGACGATGCGCTTGACGATCTCGCTCTGGTCCGGTTGGCCGGCGACGAGTGCGGGGCCGGTGTCGCCGCCTTTGAGCAGTGCCGCAGCGGTATCCATCAGCAGCTTGCCTTTGATCTTGTTCGGGTTGTGGCATTCGAGGCACTTGGATTCAAGGAGTGGCTGCACATCGCGAGTGAAATCAACTCCGGTAGCAGCAACCGCAGGCGCAGGTGCGGTGGGAGCAGCAGGCGCAGGATTAGCCGAGGCGGCAATGCTGAAGGAGGTGATGGCGAGTGTGAGGAGAGAAGCTCGCATAGTGCTTTTCATGGATTAGGGGGTGTTGTGAGAAGCTACGCCAGAGAACGGGCACATTTATCAAACGTGCGAAAAAACTACGAGGATGATGGCAATTCACCCATCCAGCGCCGCCAGCCTTTGGCCAATGGGCGGGTGTGAGTAATGCAGCCAAACTGTGAGCGCATGGGGGTTCGGATGGGAGAGGTGATCGACGGATAGTTTTTTTAGTCCAGCCACCAGCGGTTCGGCCCCACAGGCTGCTTTGGCAAAGGCATCGGCCTGAAATTCGTGCCTCCGGCTTAAGGCACTGCTCAACAGGCCCAATAGCAGGCTGGCAGGGGAATAAAGGATGCTGAACAGCACCAGACCAAGACCCAGCGGCATGCTGCTGACACCAAACGCAGCAAAGAACGCGGGCGACTGCAACGCGGCATGCAGCAGGTAAAACATCAGCCCGCTCTCCAGCAGGCCCAGTGCAAGCTGCTGCGGCACATGGCGGCATTTGTGATGGCCGATCTCATGCGCGAGGATCGCCTCCAGCTCCGTCTGCGTGTGTTTTTCGATCAAGGTGTCAAACAACGCGATGCGCTTGTTCTTGCCGAAGCCGGAGAGAAACGCGTTTGCCTTGCTGGAACGACGTGAGCCATCCACCACCGACACATCGACGACGGGAAACTTCAATCTCACCGCCAGCGCCAGCAGTGCCTCGCGCAGCGGGCCATCTTTGAGCGGCTGGAACTTCAAAAACAGCGGCATCAACAGTCGGGGCGAAAGCCAGGCCATCACAATGCTGAATCCAGCCACCGTGAGCCAGGTGTAGAGTACCGCATGTTTCTGTGTCTGGAAGAACCACAGGATCAGTGCCAGCAGCGGTCCACCGAGCAAGGCAGTCAGCAGCAGTCCTTTGACGCGATCTTTGATGAAGGTGCCGACAATGGTGCGGTTGAAGCCATACTCGGCCTCGATCTTAAACGTATCCCAAGCGTCGAAGGGCAGGGACATCACGTTTTGCACGAGCATCAGCAGCCCGATCACGCCGACACCGGTTTGGATCGCGCTCCAGCCCCAGCCAGTACTCCACTGCTCCAGCCAGTCAAAACCACCGCACCACCAGAACGCGATCAGCACCGCCAGCGAAGCCGTGCTGCGCAGCAAATCGAGCTTCGCCGACTGGCTCGCATACTCGCCCGCCTTCTGCACCGTTTCGTCTGAAAAAATATCCTTTAGCCGCTGCGGCAACGCATGGCGGAACTGTGCGAGATTTAGAAACGTGGCGATGATTTCGAGATGAAACAGACCGAGAGCGCCAACGAGAGCGGCGATGAACCAGGGATTGGAAAACGTCATGCGAGGGAAGGGGAGTCTTGGGAAGCGTGGTCGTGGCTGTGCGTGGCCAGATGATCGAGATACGAGGCGAAAATGTCCTCTAACTGCATCACGCTGCCGATTTGCGAGAAGTGCTGGCGCAGCCATTTGCCGCCGGGGATCGACTTCGTGTAGTTCATGAGGCGATTGCGCATGGCGCGCATCGTTTGCAGCTCTTCCATGCGCACATTGCGCTCGATGGCCAGTTTGCAGTGGCGGCGCATGAAGTTGAAGCGCTCTTCGACGCTGGCATGCGGCGCATGCGTGCCAGTGGCGAGGTAATGCTTCGCCTCTTTGAACACCCACGGATTCGCCATCGCCGCACGACCGATCATGATGCCCTTCACGTTGGTTTGGGCGCGACGAATCTCCACATCAAGGCCGCTGGCGATGTCGCCGTTGCCGATGACGGGAATCTTCACCGCATCGGCCACCTGGCCGATGACATCCCAGTCGGCGAGGCCGGTGTAGCCCTGCGCCCGCGTGCGGCCATGCACGGCGATGGCCTGCATGCCGCAATCTTCGAGGATGCGGGCCACTTCGACGGCATTCACATGATCCGCATCCCAGCCGATGCGCATCTTGGCTGTCACGGGAATCGGCACCGCTTTGGCCACCCCACGCGCCACGCTGGCGAGCAGCGGGCAGTCTTTGAGCAATGACGAGCCACCGTTCTTTGCCACCACCTTGTTCACCGGGCAGCCGAAATTGATGTCGATGAAGTCCGGCTGCTTCCAGTCGATGATTTTCCGCGCTGCCTCGCCCATGCGCACACCGTCTGAGCCGAACAGTTGCACGCCGACCGGGTGCTGGCCGTCATCGAAGTCCGTGTAGTGCCGCGTGCGGTCATCGCGCTGCAGGATGCCCTCGGCGCTGACGAACTCCGTCACCATCACGTCCGCGCCCTGTTCTTTGCACAAACGGCGGAAGATCACGTCCGTCACCCCGGCCATGGGGGCCAGATAGAGCGGAAAGTGGTCGTTGTTGAGCCAGGGAAGCATCTTCGATCATAGCCGCACTGGCACAGTGCGGCAAGCCGTGTCACATTTACTGATGGCAAGACGCCGTCGCTTCCGCAAACCGCTTCTCCCGGGCCTCTGGACCGTGATGGCGGCGTTTGTCCTGATCGGTTGCATCGGCGGTTTGTACTGGATGCTTGGCAAGTCCACGCAGTTCACCCGCGTGGCTCCTCCTGCTCCTGCGGCTGTAGCGAAGGGGAAGTAGCACTCCGCTTCGGAGAATGGAGTGCTGGAGTTGTGGAGTAATGGAGCGGTGGCAATCGAAATGCTGGTCATCGCATGACTCCAACATTTCACCACTCCAATACTCCGGTGCCGCTCGTCAAGCCGCCGGCCGCACCACGACGATCTCACCCAGCAACTGCTCCTGCTCGACTTGCAGGTGGTTGAGTTTGATCAGCTCCAGCATCGCCAGGAAGGTCACGATCACCTCGCCACGGCTGGCGGCATCGGTGAACAACTCCTCAAACTTCATTCTGCCGCCTACCGGCATGATGTTGAGCAGGTACTCGATCTTGTCGGCCACCGTGTAGCGGTCATTGACGATCTCGCGGAAGTCGCTCGCGTTCTCGAAGCGCTTCAGGATGCGCTGGAAGGCACGGATCAGGTCAAAAATGCCCACCTGGCCCAGTGTCTCCACCGGAGCGTCGAGATCAGGCAGTTCCGGTGTGGTGACAAACAATTCATCGCCCTTCACCTCCTGCACGCCGAGGAATTGCGCGGCCTCCTTGAACTTCTTGTACTCCACGAGCTGGCGGATCAGTTCCCAGCGCGGGTCATTCTCCTCTGCGTCCTCTTCCGGTGGCTGCACATCCTTCGGCAGCAGCTCACGGCTCTTGATGTACATCAAATTCGCAGCCATCACGATGAACTCGCTCGCCAGCTCGATGTTCAGCGCCTTAAACGTGTCGATGTAATCCAGGTACTGCCGCGTGATGCGCTCCAGCGACACGCTGTAAATGTCGATCTCCTCCTTCTTGATGAGGTAGAGCAACAGGTCCAGCGGGCCTTCAAAAATCTCGAGTTTAACTTTGTAGTCGGTATCTTCCACGTGTCGAGATAGACCGGAGAATCGGCCACCGCAACCCAGGAGCGCGGGTATTCTCCCCGCTTGACTCTGCCGCCGCCTCTGCCCGGAGCGCGAGTATGGTGAAACCTACTCGCCTAGCTTTTCCAACGCGTCGCTCGTGCCGAAAGTGGCGAGTAGGCTAAAGCCATACTCGCGCTCCGTTACTTGCGCCGCAGCCGTAACGCCCGCACATCGGCGAGTTCCTGCTTCAGCGCACCTTCCGGCCGCATCAGCAGCGATTGCATGCCCGCCTTGAGTTTAATTGCGCCCGCTGACTGCTCCTTGAAGCTCTCATAGCCACCTGTCGCCTGCACGACGCCCTTCACGCTCGCGTTCTCCACCTCGATCACATACGCATCACCTGCGGACGCTTCATCTGCCGCCAAAGTCACCAGCACCTCATACTCGCCATCCGTCGGCACTTGGATCAACCACTCCGCCACGTCCGTCTCGATGCGCCACGGCGCGAGTACGTTTAGCGAAGCTCGAAAGGCCAGTTTCTGCCCGTAGGTCTTCGCTGCACTCGCCGGGAGCAGCAAAACTCCATCCGCATCGGCCTGGATCGCGTTGCCACCTTTGACATCGATCTGCATCAGCGTGTCCGCCGTCCAAGGCATCTTGCGTGACTTCGTCTGCTCGCGCACCAGCGCCACTTGAGAGGCATCGATGACACTCGCTTCATTGCCCCAGGCATTGCGCACATAACTGAGCACATCAGCCAGCTTCGCATCATCCAGCGCTGGATTCGCGCCCTGGCCTG
>JAYVIO010000442.1:0-6827 GCA_043770175.1 Verrucomicrobiales bacterium
AAGCCGTGGTTTCAATACATCGCCTTCAATGCCCCACATGCGCCGCTGCAGCCGCTGGAGCAGGACTTCAAAAAGTATCTTGGCCGCTACGATGTTGGCTGGGACACCATTCGCGCTGCACGCGTGGCCAAGCAGAAGCAAATCGGCCTGCTGCCGACAAGTTTGCAGGAATCGCCGCGTCCCGAGCACATTCCTGAATGGTCGAAGCTCAGCGACGAGCAGCGAGTCGGGGAATCACGTCTCATGACCGCTTACGCGGGCCTCATCGACCGCATCGATCAGGAAATGGGCCGCCTCATCGCCAATCTCGAAACAGCAGGCGAACTCGACAACACCGTCATCCTCTTCGTTTCCGACAACGGCGCCTGTCCCTTCGGCCGCGGCGGCGCCACGCCGAACACCGAGCCGTTTGACCCCAAAACGCATTGGGGCGACAGCACCGGCTGGGCCTGGGCGCGGAACTCGCCCTTTCGCTTTTATAAGCAGAACCAGTTCGAAGGCGGCATCTCATCGCCCGCCGTGCTGCACTGGCCTGCGGGCTTGAAGCAGAAGCCCGGCAGCGTTGTGAGCAGCCCCGCACATCTCGTCGATGTGCTTCCCACCTTTGCCGAACTCGCCGGTGCCAAAGTGCCCACGACTTTCCCCGACCGCGAACCCACGGCGCTCGCCGGCATCTCGCTCGCGCCTATCATCGCCGGTGGGGAAATCAAAGCACGTCCGCCGATTCATCTGCTCTTCGCCAGTGATCGCGGCCTGCGCGATGGTGAATGGAAACTCGTCAGCTTCCAAAGCCAACCCTGGGAGCTTTACCACATGCCCGACGACCGCACCGAACTCCACGACGTCGCCGCGCAGCATCCCGACATCGTCGAGCGCATGAAAAAGCAGTGGCATGAAATGGCCGCGAACGTCCTCATGGCCAAAGGCAAGGAAACCAAGCCCGTCGCCACCGAAGCCACTCCGAAACTCAATCCCGGCTGGTCGCAATACAACGACGTCGCATCCAGCAAAACGAAGAAGAAGGGCAAAGGCAAAAAGAAAGCCGCCCCAATTCTCTGACATCTCTCAAGCATCACCACATCGACCTCCATTACCTCAGACCATGAAGCGCCCCGCTCTCTTCCTCGCGCTATGCTTGTCGCTTCACGCCGATTTCATTGCCCCGCTTTTCTCCGATGACTTCAATCGCGATGAAGACACGCCCGGCAAAGAAGACATCGGCAACGGCTGGACCAGCAACAGCGCCTGGCGTGCGAAGGGCCACCAGCAGGTCGATCTCAAGGACGGTGTCATGCACGTCACGAAGCACGCGGAAGCGGATCACGGCGTCGCCATCTTCCACGCGGCCGAGTTTCAGGACGGTATTGTCGAATTGCGCTTCAAACTCGGCGAGGGCGACGATCTCGGTGTCGATTTCGTCGATCGCGAACTCAAGACCGTGCACGCCGGGCACATATGCATGGCCCGCGTGACGAACAAGAACCTCACGATCATGGATTCGAAGACAGGCGGCATGGATCTCAAGATTCAAGAGCGTCGAAAAGCTGGCGACAAATCACCCGAACTCGCTGCGCTGCTCAAAACCAAGACAAAATCCTTCAAGCTCGATCTCAAGGCCGAAGACTGGCACACGCTGCACATCACCCTTGTCGCAGACAAAATGTCCGTCCGCATTGACGGGCAGGAGATCGGTTCTTTCAGCAGCGAAGGCATTGCGCATCCGACGAAACGCATGATCACCCTCGCCGTGAACAAATCGGCGGACATTGACGACGTGAAGGTGTCGAAGCTGAAATGAGCATGAGATTTGCCTGTTCTATCTTTTTGCTGGCAACAGCAGCGTTCGCCCAGCCGAATCATGAAGTTGTGCCCGACTGGCCGAAACTGCCCGCAGGCCACGCACTCGGCCTTTGCGCCGGAATCGGCGTCGATGCGCATAACCGTGTGTTTGTTTTCCATCGCAGCGGCCGGAAGTGGTCGAACCCGTTTCCGCAGGAGCCGATCTCGCAGCCGACGATCAGCGTGATCGATGGCCCCAGCGGCAAACTGCTCGCCACGTGGGGAGAGAATCGATTCATCATGCCGCATGGACTCACGGTGGATCATGAAAGCAATCTCTGGTTCACCGATGTCGGCCTGCATCAGGTCTTCAAATGCACACCGGAAGGCAAAGTGCTTTTAACCCTCGGTGAAGCGGGCGTCCCCGGCTCCGATCACTCGCATTTCAATCTGCCCACCGATGTCACCGTGCTGCGCGATGCTTCGTTTTATGTGAGCGATGGCTACAAGAACACACGTGTGGTCAAATTCAGTGCCGAGGGCAAGTTGGAGTTCGAGTGGGGCACAAAAGGGAAGGGGAATGGCGAGTTCAACCTGCCGCATGGTATTGCTGTGGATGGAAAGGGCCGCGTGATCGTCTGTGATCGCGAAAACGAGCGGTTGCAGGTCTTCGATGCCCAAGGCGGCTTTCTTCACGAGTGGAAAGGCCCGCAGATCGGCAAGCCTTACGGCGTCGCAGTGGACGCCAGCGGACACATCTTCATCATCGACGGCGGCTCGCCTTCGCTAAAGCAAGCGGAGCGTGGCAAGGCCGTTGAGCTTGATGTGCAGGGAAGCGTGATCGACACTTTTGGCTCCTTTGGCAGCGGCGCGGGTCAGTTTCAACTCGGCCACGACATCGCTGTCGGCCCCGACGGCGCCGTGTATGTCGCGGAGGGCACCGGCGCGCGGGTGCAGAAGTTTGCGCGCAAGAAATGAGGCTGCGTGCAGTTTTCACGCGTCCCATGCGCATCATCCTTTTCCTGCTCTTCAGTTCGTCGCTTCTTGCCGCGAAACCGAATGTCCTGCTCATCATGGCCGATGACCTCCGCGACTTCGGTGGTGCCTTCACGAAGGATGTGGTCAAAACGCCGAACCTGGATCGGCTTCGAGCACACGGCACCACTTTTGAACGAGCCTACGTGCAGTATCCCGTGTGCAATCCGAGCCGCAGCAGCATGATGACGGGCCTGCGCGCCGAGCAGACCGGCATCACCGGCAATGACACAAAGTTCCGCGAAAAAATGCCGGACATCATCACGCTGCCGCAGCTTTGCAAAGAGGCTGGATGGCAGTCGCATGCATTTGGGAAGCTCTACCACCTCGGTGGTGGCAAAAACATCGAAGCAAAACAAGCATGGATGGACGCGGGCAAGTCCTGGCACACCGCGCAGGCCTTTGAAGCCACCAAGACAGGCAAGAAGATGATCGAAGGCCGCAATGTGACCGGCGGTGCACTCAACTGGTGCCAATGGGGTGCGGCCGATGGAACCGATGATGATCAGCCCGATGGTCAGATCGCAGCAGCCACCGTGGCGATGATCGAGAAGCAAGGCGAGACGCCGTGGTTCATTGGCTGCGGCTTCATGAAGCCGCATGATCCCTTCATCGCGCCAAAGAAATACTTCGATCTCTATCCGCTGGAGTCCATGAAGCCGTGGCGTGACCCTGTGGAGATGGAAGCTGTCCGTAAAGACAGCGTTGGCTTCGGCGGATACGGCGAGGCTTTCGCGAAATTCACCGACAAGGAATGGCGCGAGCTGTTCCGCGCTTACTGCGCCGGCACCAGCTTCATGGACGCGCAACTCGGTCGCGTGCTCGATGCGCTCGATAAAAACAACCTCTGGGACAAGACGATCGTCATCTTCGTCGGCGATCACGGCTACCACACCGGCGAGCGCAGTTGGTGGAACAAGAACACGCTCTTTGAGCGCAGTTGCCGCGCACCGCTCATCATCGCCGCACCTGGAATGAAGGGCGGGCAAACAACTCGCTCCCTCGTCGAGTTCGTCGATGTCTATCCCACCATCGCCGAGTTCTGCGGCCTCTCGATGCCACATGCGGCTGCCGGTGTCAGTTTGAAGACCGTTTTACAAAACCCCTCGGTAAGCGTGAAGGAAGCTGCTTTCACGCTCGTCACGCGCGGGCCGAAACTGTACGCTCAAAGCATCCGCACCTCACGCTGGCGCTTCAATCTCTGGAGCGATGGCCAGACCGAACTCTATGATCACGGCGCCGATCCTGAAGAATTGCATAGCGTGTCCGCCAAGCATGCTGATGTCGTGAGTGAACTCACGGCGAAGATCAAAACGCTGCCGCCGCTCAAGCCGTGATAATATGGCAGATCGGGTATGTTGCCAGCGTATCTCGTTGATGACCAACCGCCGCCAATTCATCACCACCACCGCTCTTGCGTTTCCTTTCATCGCCCGTGGAGTTGCTTCGGGAGCGAAGATCCTCGAAACGAAAGTCATTTCACAGCAGCCGGAATATTATCACGGCTGGCCCACGGTGGTGCGGCGGGCGAATGGTGAACTCTGGCTGTCATGGTCGGGCGGACGTGAGTCGCATGTATGCCCGT
The DNA here is from genome assembly GCA_043770175.1 of Verrucomicrobiales bacterium. GTDB lineage: Bacteria > Verrucomicrobiota > Verrucomicrobiia > Verrucomicrobiales > Verrucomicrobiaceae > Prosthecobacter. The sequence goes on from JAYVIO010000442.1 coordinate 4,400, forward strand.
TTGGCCAGGTGCATGCCATGACTTCGCGCGACAACGGCGCGACGTGGTCTTTTCCGCGAGTGCTGCTCGACTCCGCCACGGATGACCGTGACTCCGGCGTGCTGGAGACGGCAAAGGGCACGCTGCTCGTCACCACCTTCACGTCACTCGCCTATGAGGATCACTTGGCGAAAGCCACGGCCTTTGCCGAGCACACGGACAAGGGCTGGACGACGAAAGGCATGCCGCCAGAGCAACTCGCCAAATGGAAGGCGGCGCAGGCACGGCTCAATAATGAAGAGCGCAAAGCCGAACTCGGCGAGTGGGTCATTCGCTCCACGGATGGTGGCAAATCATGGTCGAATCGCATTCCAACCATCGTGAACAGCCCGCATGGGCCGATCCAGCTCAAAGACGGCCGCCTGCTCTATGCTGGAAAGCAGTTGTGGACAGCCGACAGAAAAATAGGTGTCGCAGAATCGAAGGATGATGGCCTGACGTGGCAGTGGCTGGCGGAAATTCCCACGCGCAAAGGTGACAAAAATGCCTACCACGAGCTGCATGCCGTCGAGGCCGCTGACGGCACGCTCATCGCGCAGATTCGCAATCACAACGAAGCCAACAAAGGCGAGACATTGCAGACTGAATCGAATGACGGCGGCAAAACTTGGAGCGAGCTGCATTCCATCGGGATCTGGGGTCTGCCCTCGCACCTGTTGCGTCTGCGCGATGGCCGCCTGCTGATGACCTACGGCCATCGTCGCAAGCCCTACGGCAATCAGGCGCGCATCAGCATGGACAATGGCAAAACGTGGGTCGAGGCGATCATTCTCTCCGGCGACGGCATCGGTGGCGACCTCGGCTACCCCAGCACCGTGGAACTTCCCGACGGCACACTGCTTTCCGTCTGGTATGAAAAGATGAAGGAACCCAAACTCGCCGTGCTTCGGCAGGCGACCTGGCGACTGGAGTGAAGGCCTACTTTCTTCGAGGATTTTCCGTGATGTAAGCCGCGAGCCCACGCCCAAGGCCGGCACCAACCTTGCCGTAGCCTTCCACGGACATCAGCGAGCTGTTCCAACCGGTTTCAAGCGTGACGGAGATCGTGGCATCGCCGGTATTCGCGCGCACCCAGCCGCTGCTCATGCGTCCGCGCTCCTCCTCGCTCGTTACATAGGTGGCGAAACGATATTTTGGCTGCACTTTGAGCGGATCGATCATGCTGGTGGCGGCGAGGTCGATCCAGCGTTGGTAGTTCCGCTGCTGGATGCCCGTCATGCGCTCGAAAGCAAAGGGGCCGAAGAAAAAGATCGGATCATCGCTGCCGGGATTGTGCAGGTCGATGAAGACATCAAGGCCGTGGTTCGCGTGAATGTCGCGGATCATGCGCTGCGCCGCTGCGACTTCGGGATAGATCGGGTTCGCGTCCCAATCACGATTGTGATCACGCGGGATCGCCTCTTTGCCACCTGCGCCGATGGCGGCGTTGTCCACGTCCATGATCGGTATGTAATGCAGGCAGGTTTTCGCGCGCAGCGCTGCCGCTTCATTGCTCGCATACCAAGTGATGAATCCACGCCCCACCTGGCTGCCGCCCGCCTCCCACGCGTGCTGCCGCGAGCCGACCCACACCTGATGCGGCGCGTTCTCATCGCCGATGCGGATGCCGTTCACGCTTCTGCCATCACGCGTCTTCGCCAGCTCAAATCTTTTCGACTCCGGCAGCTTCGCGGCGATGTCGGCGAGCAGCTTGTCCGCATCGCCCGGCACAAACGGCGGCCCCCAAGCGAGTGACATCTTGGCAGCGGTGGCTTTGATCGTGTAACTCATCACCTTCTCTGCGCTGAGTGTGCCTTTGGCCGATGGTTTCCAGGTTGTGCCATCGACACTGATCCACGCATGTCTCGGCTGGCACCACGCGGCGGCGAGCACCGTCTTGTCTCGAAACGGCTTCGTCTGCGCCTGCACCTCGAGCGTGAACTCCTCGCCTGCGGTTAGTCCATCCAGCTTGAAAAACCACCAGCACGGCCAGCCGCGCCCCTCGCGCAGCGCAGGCATGATGCGCAGAGTCTTTGTGGCTTGATCGAGCTTCACCACCTCGGCGTTGCCGCCCTCGAAGTCAGTGAGCACTCGCCACTCGGCATGGGCGTGCGTGACCATGAGCAGAAGAAGGAGCAGGCGTTGAATCATCTGCACTCAACGTCACGTTCTGGCTTCATGAAGCATCTGAGCCTCTTTTTTTCCGTTCTCACCTCCACCTGTCTGGCCGACACTCATTGGCCTCAATTTCGCGGCGAAGGCGGACTTGGAATCGGCACCGGCAAGCCACCCGTCGAGTTTTCAGCGGAAAAAAACATGAAGTGGCAGGTCGAGGTGCCGTTTGGGCATTCGTCGCCATGCCTTTGGAAGGACAAGATCGCGCTCACCGGTCTCGCGGATGGCAAGCTGG
>JAYVIO010000443.1:0-20360 GCA_043770175.1 Verrucomicrobiales bacterium
AAAGTGCCCACCCAGAAGTCCAGTGTGTCGAGCGCTTTCAAATCGCTGGTGAAATAGACCACGAAGACCGTCCCCAGTGTTGTCAGCAGGCCCAGCATCGTCACACTCACCTTGCGGCCCACATTCATCGCCTCCTCAAGAAATGCGATGCCCGGTTGCAGCATTGAAATGGAACTCGTGATGGCCGCCAGGAAGAGCATAAAGAAGAACGCCCCGCCAAAGAACGCCCCAAACGGCATTTTCGCGAATACCAGCGGCAGCACAGTGAATCCCAGGCCAAACGTCCCCTGCCCCGCCACCGAGGCGAGACCCAAAAACGCCACCGCCGCCGGTACGGTGATGAGTCCGCCCAACGCCACCTCGCAAAACTCGTTCGCGCTGCTCGCGGTGAGACCACTGAGCACCACGTCGTCCTTCTTTTTCAGGTAGCTGGCATACACGATGATCACGCCGAAGCCCACGGAGAGACTAAAGAAAATCTGCGCCGCAGCCGCCATCCACAGCAGCGGATTTTTCAACTGCTGCCACGGCGTGATCGTCACAAGCTTCAACGCACCACCGCTGGCCGCCACCTGCCTCTCTGCGTCGGCAATCGCCGCTGCACCGACAAGTTCTTGCACCAGCGCCTTCTCTCCCACCGCAGGCTGCGTGCGCTCGATTTGCACCTTGCTCGGATTCCACATGTAGCCGAGCCCATTGACCACGTTGTCATGCGGCTTCGCCGGATCAGGTGCGCCGAGCGTCATCACACGCGCCAGCACCACCAGCGCCAGGACAATGAGCAGCGGCATGCCGTAGTTGCACATCTTTTCGATGCCGCCGGAGAGACCGCGGTAAATCAGCCAGAAATTGAAGATAAACACGATCATCAGCCACGGTAGCGCCGCATTCCAAGACGGCGTAAGCGCCGAACCGTCTGCGATCTGGCCGCTCATCATTTTGAACATTGCCACGGCCTCCTCCGTGCTCGTGAGATGGATGCCACCGGTCCAAAATTTCACCGCATAGCCCAGGCACCATGATTCGATGAACACATAATACATGTAGATCACCACCGGCACGATCACACCGATGATGCCGATGTACTTGGCCCAGCGTTTGTTCAGAATCGCCGCGAAGGCACCTGGACAGGAGTTGTAACCCCGACTGCCCGCATAGCGCCCCATCGCCCACTCCGCCCAACCGATCGGCAGGCCGATGATCAAAAACGAAATCGCATAGGCCAGCATGAAGGCCCCGCCGCCGTATTGCGCCGCAAGTCCGGGAAAACGCAGAAAGTTGCCCAACCCCACCGCGCTGCCCGCGACGGCCATGATGACTCCAAGACGTGATCCCCAAGCTTCTTTGTTCTGCGACATGGCGGCGAGGCTAGGCACTGCAGCGCAGCACGACAAGAGTGATGTTGGAAAAGTTCATCGCCATTTCAAAGCAGTAGTCGCGCCTGTGCGGCGATGTGCGAGCTTTTCAACACTCATGCGACAACGCCTTCCAGCCATCCTGTTCGCCGCCGCCATCATTCTGATGACCGGCTCGGTGCTGTGGCTGCTGATAGAGATGAGTCGCAAATCACCAGCAGACCTGCCTTTTGCCGCAACGCAGGCAAAGACAACTTCGCACCGCCTGCCAGCGCCATCCGTCATGCCGCAACGACCGCCCGCAGTCGCCGCAGTGCCGTCAAACGCAGCCGTTGCATCTCCCGCCATCGCCACGCTTAACGAGCCCGGCTCGATTCCCAACGAAGCGCTGCTCACCTTTCGCACGCCCGAGGCGTTGGCCGCGTTTCGTGATCGTGCGGCGGCTCTCGGGCTCGAAGTGCTCGGCTACGATGCCAAGCTGCGCACCGCCCGCGTGCGCTTTCGTGATACGACGGCCCTGGAGCGTGATTTGAACGAGCACGCGGCCGACTACACCCACGTCGGCCCGAATTACGTCTTCCGTGTTCCCGGTCTCCCGCCGCAAACCGACACTGCCAATGCCGGCGGGAGCGCACCCTTCCGCAGCCAAGGCCTTGATGCGATAGGAGCAGCGGGCAATCGCAGCGGCTGGGGCCAGGGCGTCACCGTCGCCGTGATTGATTCTGGCATTGCAGCACATCCTTCGCTCAAAGACACGCAGATCACCCACATTGATCTCGTGAATGACGGCAGCACCATGCACGGCCACGGCACCGCCATGGCCTCACTCATTGCGGGCAACGACGCGAGCGTAAGCGGTGTCGCTCCCGCCGCCAAACTGCTCGACATCCGCGTCGCTGACACCCATGGCGACAGCAACACCGCCTTGCTCTCCAGCGCCATCGTCAAAGCCACCGACCTCGGTGCCCGCGTCATCAACATCAGCCTCGGCGGCTCAGGTTCCGCGCCCATGCTTGAGGAAGCCGTGCGTTACGCGCAAAGTCGCAACGTCGTCATTGTCGCTGCGGCAGGCAACGAACAGCAAACCGCGCTCTCATGGCCTGCGGGCGTCTCCGGTGTGCTCAGCGTCGGCGCTGTCGATGCGAATGGCACGCAGGCTTGGTTTTCCAACTCCGGCAGCGGCCTCACCCTCGTCGCTCCCGGTGTCGGCATCGTCTCCGGCTACTCCGACAGCAAACTCGTCATCGGCAGCGGCACCTCCCAAGCCACCGCCATCACCAGCGGCGTCGTCGCCTCGTTGCTCGCACGCGGCTACCATGGCCCGAACATCATTCCGTTGCTCACGCGCACGGCAAAACCACTCAGCGCACCCAGCACCGCTGTGGGTGCAGGGTTGATCCAGTTCCCAAAGTAGCCCTTCATTCGCGCTTATGCCTCTCTGCACTGCAGCAAACGCGAACCCCTTGCTTCTTCCACGTGACATTCATACCAAAACCCGTCACCTCCCACTCTTGATTCCTGTTCGCAAAAACGCTCCAATGCGGGTATGAAACCCTTCGATCTTCAGGTCAATGGCTACGCTGGCACCGACTTCAATGGCGACGCCCTCACCGCCGAAGCTCTTCACCACGCCTGTGAATGCCTCGTCGAGGATGGTTGCGACAACATCCTCGCCACCTTCATCACTGATGAAATTCCCACCCTGGAGCGTCGCATCGGCAAGCTCGTCGAATTGCGTGAGAAAGACGAACTCGCCCGCCGCATCATCACCGGCATCCACATCGAGGGGCCGTTCATCAATCCCATCAAAGGCTATGTCGGCGCGCATCCACCCCACGCCGTGAAACCAGCCAATGTGGACGATGCCAAACGTCTCCTCGCCGCCGCCGGCGGTTTCGCGAAACTCGTCACCCTCGCCCCCGAGCACGATGAGGGCTGCAAAACCACCGCCTTCCTTGCGTCGCAAAACGTCACCGTCGCCGCCGGTCATTGCGATCCTTCGCTCGACCAACTCAACGCCGCCTGCGATGCCGGTTTGACGATGTTCACGCACCTTGGCAACGGCTGCCCCATTCAGATGCACCGCCATGACAACATCATTCAGCGCGCCCTCAGCCTGCACGAGCGCCTGTGGCTCTGCTTCATCCCCGACGGCGTGCATGTACCGTTCTTCGTGCTGAAAAACTGGCTCGCCAGCATTGGCCTCGACCGCACCATCTTCGTCACCGACGCCATCTCCGCCGCCCGCCTCGGCCCCGGCCGCTACACCCTCGCCGGCTGGGACATCCTCATCGGCGACGACCTCGTCGCCCGCGCCCCCGACGCCACCCACTTCGTCGGCAGCACCGTCACCGTGCCGAGGATCCAAGCGAACGCGTATGAGCAGCTCGGTATGAGCGAGGAGGAATTGAGGCGGGTGATTGATGTGAATCCGAGGAAGGCGATACAACCGTGATGCCGGTTCTCCTATAATATTGCCCCTCAACAAATTTGGCGACCTCATGGATCTGCGATCTGGATGGCATGCACTTCGAGATGCGCTTGAGCAAGGCGACCCCTCAACGGCAGATGAACTGCTGCAATACGACCCAAGTCTGATTCACGCGACAAATGGACTGGGGGAAAGTGTCTTGCACTTCTTGGCGGTCGAAAACAACCAGCCAGCAGTCTCATGGCTTCGAGAGCATGGAGCTGACTTGAATGTGACCAACGAGTTCGGCATTCCCATGCTCTTTGAAGTCGCACTTCTGGGATACAAAGATTTGTTTCTCTGGCTCGTTGATCATGGTGCCGACCCAACAAAGAAAAATGCCGACCTTCAGTCTATCAGTGAATATTTGTTGGAGTCCGGCAAATTGGATATGATCGCTTTTATCAAAGAGAACCTCACCCTGTAAGATAAACTCATTCTCCTGACACGAACCTTATCTCGTTACCATTTCATCACTCACATGAAACACCTCGCCCTCATACTCCTTGCCGCTCCGACATTCGCCGCAGACACACGCGACACGATCTTCCAGCGCAGCATCGAGGAGATGTTTCCAAAGCTGGTGGAGATCCGGCGGGACATTCACATGCATCCGGAATTGTCGAACGAGGAGGAGCGGACGGCGAAGCTGGTGGTGGAGCGGTTGAAGGAACTGGGATTCACGGACATCAAGACGGGCGTGGCGAAGCATGGGGTGGTGGCGTTGCTCAAAGGCACCCAGGACGGGCCGTGCGTGGCGGTGCGGGCGGACATGGATGCGCTGCCCATCAAGGAGCTGCGCGCAGTGCCTTATCGCTCACAGAATCCGGGCGTAATGCATGCCTGCGGGCATGACGTGCATGTGACGTGTGCGCTGGGCGTGGCGGAACTGCTGTCGAAGCATCGTGATCTGGTCAAAGGCAGCGTGAAGTTCCTGTTTCAACCCGCCGAGGAGGCCATGCCCGCGACATTCAAGGGCGACTGGGGCGCCAAGCTGATGGTGGCGGAGGGCGTGATGGAAAATCCGAAACCGGCGGCGGTGTTTGGCCTGCACACGACGGCGAGCGTCCAACCAAAGGGCACCACCGATGACGAAGTGCATTATTTGAAGGCCGGACAGGTCGGTTTCACGCCAGGCTTTGACAATGCGAACAGCGACCGCTTCCACATCGTCATCAACGGCAAGATGGCGCACGGTTCCTCACCGCACAAAGGCGTGGATGCCATCGCCGTGGCGGCGGAGGCGATCATGGCGCTGCAAATGATCAAAAGCCGCCAGACCAACACACGGCAGCCGCTCGTCATCAGCATCGGCATGATCAGCGGTGGTCTGCGCGAGAACATCATCGCGGAGAAAGTGGAACTGAGCGGCACGGTGCGCACTTACGATGGCAAATTTCGCGATGGCGTCATTGAGCAGATGCACCGCATCCTCAAAGGCATCACTGCGGCACATGGAGCCAGTTACGAGATGGAATACCGCAAAACATATCCCATGATCATTAATGACCAGAAACTCGTCGATGCCACACTGCCGGTGTTCCGACGCATCCTTGGCGAAAAAAACGTGGTCGAGCTGATTCCCGGTATGGGCGGTGAGGACTTCAGTTTCTTTGCGCAGGTCGTCCCCGGCTTCTTTTTCCGCCTCGGCGTGGCGAATGAGGAGAAAGGCTTCACCTACGGCGGCCACACGCCGATGTATGACTGCGACGAAGAAAGCATCAAAACCGGCGTGGCCGTGATGGCGGCGGCGGTGTGTGATTTTCTGGATGCAAAGAAGTGACGGGGCGGCGATTTGCAATCGCCGGAACTGAATGGCGATTAAAAATCGCCACCCCGTTTCGCCATCAACACTGCCTCTACCTCCGCCAGTGGCAGGCAGTTGATGACATCCTTGCGCGTGAGCCAGCCTTTGCGGGCAGCTTTGATGCCGTAGATCACTGCCTGAAGTCCATGGGTGCTGTGAGCGTCGGGATTGATGCTGCACTTCACACCTTTTTCCTTCGCCAGCTTCCACCAGCGCCAGTCCATGTCGAGACGCCAGGCGCTGGCGTTGAGTTCGATGATGGTGCCGGTTTCGGCGGCGGCATCGATCACAGCGGCGACATTCACGTGATAGCTCGGCCGCTGGAGCAGCAATCGTCCCGTGAGATGGCCGAGCATGGTGACATGCGGGTTTTCGATGGCGCGGATGATGCGCTTGGTCATCTCGGCCTCGGGCAGATTGAAGACGTTATGCACCGAGGCGACGACGTAATCGAGCTGGCTCATGATTTCGTCGCTGAAGTCGAGACTGCCGTCCTTGAGGATGTCCACCTCGCTGCCGGTGAAGATGCGGAAGTCGTCGAACTCGGCATTCAGCGTTTTGATTTCCTCGATCTGTGCGAGCAGGCGTTTTTCATCGAGACCGTTGGCTTGAAACGAAGATTTGCTGTGATCGGCGATGCCGAGGTATTGCAGGCCGAGATCGTGCGCCGCTGCGGCCATTTCGCGCAAAGTCGCGCCGCCATCGCTGGCGGTGGTGTGATTGTGGAAGACGCCGCGCAGGTTTTCGAGCTGAATGAGGCGTGGCAGGCCGCCATCCTCGGCGGCGTTGATCTCGCCGGTGTTTTCACGCAGCTCGGGGTCGATGAAATCGAGGTCAAGAGCGCGGTAGAGGTCCGCTTCATCATGAATCGGCGGAATGACCGGCGCATCGGCATGATCGGGCACCGGAGTGAAGGCGTACTCGTTGAGCGACCAGCCGCGATTGAGCGCCCGCTGGCGAATGGCGACATTGTGCTCCTTGCTGCCGGTGAAGTAGGCGAGTGCGAACGGAAACTCCTTGTTGGAAACGGCCCGCAGATCGCACTGCACGCCATTTGTGACATGCACACTGGCCTTGGTCGGACCTTTGGCAATGACATCGACGACAAGAGGCAGATTCACGAAGGCTTCGATGACTTGCTCCGGCTGCTTCGTGGAGACGAGAAAATCGAGATCATGCACGGTCTCCTTGCCACGCCGGAAGCTGCCGCAGACCTCGGCGTGCGAGACGTTCGGATGCCCGCGCAACGCCTCCAGAATTTCCTGCACCAGGAAATAGACCTGATCCTGACGAAACTCAGACGCGTGCTTCTCACGGAAGGCGATGCTTTCGAGAATCTTCTCCACCGTCTTGCCGCCGAAGCCGGACAGCTTCGCCGCTACGCCGCTTTCGCAAGCCCGTTTGAGATCGGCGATCGAAGACACGCCGAGCTCGGCATGCAGCGCGGCCACTTTTTTCGGGCCGAGACCTTGAACGTCGAACAACTCAAACAGCGTGTCGGGAAACTCGGCTTTGAGCTTCTCGTAGAACTCCAGCTTCCCCGTGGTGGCCATTTCATGCAGCTTGTCACGCAGCGCCTCGCCAAGGCCCTTGATGCCCGTGAGCTGGTTCTCGGCAGCGAGCTTCATGATGTCGCCGCTGAAGCTTTCGACGATCTCGGCTCCGGCGCGGTAGGCGCGGACTTTGAAGGTGTTTTCACCCTTCAATTCAAGCAGGAGGGCGATGCGTTCAAAAATGGTGGCGGCGTCTTCACGGGTCATGCGCACATCATGGCGTGACTTGCCGCAAGGTGAAGCGCGAAGTATCGCAAGGCATGGATTCACCCTGCCATGGTCACGGAACGAGATCCGCGATGGAGCAACGTGCAAGGCTGTTGGCTCATTTTAGCAAAAGACGCAAAAATAGTATAACCGCGGAATCGTCATGATGGACCTTGCAAGGATGCCCAGTCAGCCGATGAAGGGGTACAGCGTCTCACGCACACCTCAAACCCATATGAAACGCACCCTGATCGCCACCGCTCTCGTTCTCTCCCTCTTCCCAGCCCTGGCTTCGGCCGGCACGGTGAAGCTCCCCAAGGATAAACCCGCCGCCGCCATCGCCATCCCTGACGACTGGGAGCCAGAAGACTCTGACGACGGCATCCTTGCCGAATCTCCCGACAATGTGAGCACAGTCTATTTTGAAGTGGTCGCCAACGAGAAGGAGATGAACACCGTCATCGAGGACAGTCTCAAATGGCTCACCGAGGAGCACGAGGTCAAGGTGGATGCCGCCACCAAGGAAGAAAAGGACTTCGAAGACGCCGGCCGCAAGTGGAGCCGCATCTCCTGGAGCGGCAACAGCAAGGAATATGGTCCGGCGATCATCGGGTTCCTCTTCACCGAAGTGGGCGAGGGCAAAGTGCTCACGGTGACCTACTGGATCTCGAAGAAGGACAGCGACAAGAGCCTGGAAACCCTGGGCAAGATCTTCTCCAGCGTGAAAACGATCAAGTAAGCCGCCAGTTCATTCAGCTCACGGGGCGTGTCCGATTCTTCGGACCGCCCCATTTTCTTGGCCCGGACATTTCCCATCGAATTGCGCACGGCGAATCCTTGCCTGTCGCACGCGGACGCGTAATCTCGCCGCGCATGCCTGACCTCGACATCCGCGAAATCCATCTGCTCCGTGGCCCGAACATCTGGGCGAATTATCCGGTGCTGGAGGCGTGGGTGGACCTTGGCAGCCTGAAGGATGCGTCGTCGGAGGAGATTCCCGGTTTCAACGCACGGTTGAAGTCATGGCTGCCGGGGATGATCGAGCACCGATGCAGCGTGGGCGAACGCGGCGGCTTTTTTCAGCGACTGGAGCGCGGCACCTATCCCGCGCACATCCTGGAGCATGTGACACTGGAGTTGCAGACGATGGCGGGACATCCGCTGGGCTTTGGCAAGGCACGTGAAACCTGCATCGAGGGTTTGTACAAAGTGATCGTGCGTTATCTCGATGAAGTCGTGGTGCAGGAGTGCCTGCGCACGGCGCGTGAGCTGCTGCTGGCGGCCTATAGCGGCGGCACATTCGATGTGGCAGCGGAAGTGACGCGCTTGCAGGACGTGGTGGATCGCAACGCGCTAGGCCCGAGCACGAAGGCCATCGTGGATGCGGCGAAGGAGCGTGGCATTCCATGGCGCAGACTGCAAGAAGGCCGCAGTTTGATTCAACTCGGCCAGGGTGCGAAGCAGCGCCGCATCTGGACGGCGGAAACCGATCACACCGGAGCGATTGCGGAATACATCGCCCAGGACAAGGACCTCACGCGCACGTTCCTGCGCCACTCCGGCGTGCCGGTGCCGGAAGGCCGCATCGTCACCGATCCCGATGATGCCTGGGAGGCTGCCGAAGACATTGGCACACCCGTGGTCGTGAAGCCGACGGATGCGAATCATGGTCGTGGTGTGTTCATTGACCTCAACACCCGCGAACAAGTCGTCGAGGCCTATCCGCAGGCACTCAAAGAAGGCACCGGCGTCATGGTCGAGCGCTTCATCCCCGGTGTCGATCATCGCCTGCTTGTGGTCGGCAGCAGTTTGATCGCCGCGAGTCGCGGCGATCCCGCGATTGTCGTCGGCGATGGCAAAGGCACGATCATTGAGCTGATTGAAGACCAATTGAATTCCGATCCACGCCGTGGCGAACTCGAAACCTGCCCATGGGACAAGATCGACACGGTAAAGTGGGATCCGGTGATCCTAACCGATCTTCAAAACCAAGGCTATGAACCCGACTCCGTGCCGCATGATGGCGAGCGCGTTCTTGTCGCCCGTTTCGCGAACTGGGCCATCGACATCACCGACGACGTGCATCCGACCGTGCGTGAACATGTCGTCATCGCCGCCAAGGCCGCCGGTCTCGATATTTGCGGCGTCGATGTCGTGTGCGAGGATATTTCCCAACCGCTCGAAAAACAGGGCGGTGCCATCGTCGAAATCAACGCCAGCCCCGGCCTGCTGATGCATTTGAAACCCGCCGTCGGCAAAGTGCGGCCTGTTGGCGAAGCGATCATCGACATGCTGTTTCCTGCTGGTGATGACGGACGCATTCCGGTCATCGGCATCACCGGCACTCATGGCAAAACGACCACTGCGAAACTGCTCGCGCATCTGCTCAAGGCCACCGGCAAATTCCTCGCCGTCTGTCACAGTGACGGCCTGCAGTTTGGCACACGCCACGCCATCTCGAAGCAGGGCGACCGCATTTTCGGCGCCCAGGGCGTCCTGCTGCATCCATGGACAGAGCTCGCGATCTGCGAGACGAGCGCCGAGTCCATCATCCTCGAAGGCATAGGCTATGACCGCTGCCAGATCGGTGTGGTGCTCAACGTCGGCACCGAGCATCTCGGCCTCGGCTATCTCGACACGATGGAGCAGATGACGAAGGTGAAGCGCTGTGTCGTCGATGTCGTGCTGCCCGGCGGCACCGCCGTGCTTAACGCCGATGACGCGCACGTCGCCAGCATGGCGGAGTTTTGCAAAGGCAGCGTCATGTACTTCTCCCGCGACGCAGCGAACTCGATTCTCATTGCGCATCAGGAGCAAGGCGGCCGCGCTGTCTTCGTTCAGCAGGAGGCGCTTCACCTCGCCGAAGGCGAGAACGAGCGCCGTTTATGCCCGCTCAGCGATATTTCACTGCCGCTCACCGGCCATTTTGCCTTCCACATCGAAAATGTCCTCGCCGCAGTCGGCGCGGCCTGGGCGCAAGGATTGAGCGACGAGGCGATGGCGGAAGGGCTACGGAGCTACGCGTAAAGTCACAGCCGCAGGAAAATCTTCCGGCGATACAGCCACAACAGAATGAGCCACAGGATGAGCAGGCTGCATGCGCCGATCATGGCAGGCTGCAATTCGTGCCCGAAGATTTGAAACGGGATCGTCCCCAGATGCCGTTGCAGGCTCTCAGCGAGAAAGTCTTCGAGAAAGTGGCGCATGAGATACATGGCAAGGGAGTTCATGCCGATGACGATGAAGACAAAGGCCCAGCGTTGATATTTTTTCACATCCACGAGCTGATACAGCGCCGCCAGTAAGAGCAAGCATGCGCCGCCGCTGAGAAACACCCAGGAGGGCGTCCAGAGGCGCTTCACGATGGGACAAATACCGCCAAAGTGCAGCGCGAAAGCGATGGCCAGGCAGGCCGCTCCGGCACTGAGGAGCCGTGTCGTGGCTGTGCCGGCCTGTTTGAGCCACGTTCCGGCCATCAGGCCGAGAATCATGGTGCAGATCGTCGGAATGAAGTTCAGCGTGGTGTAGCCGCCGAGCCAGCCGGTATAAGTGACGCGACGTGGGAACAGATTGAGCAGCCAGACATCAAAAGTGTGACCCGCATTGCTGTTGCGATTCCAATGCGCGAAAAAGCCGCTGAATGGTTCGCCGCCTGTGACTGGGGCCAAAACATAAAAAAACCAGTAACCGAGCAAAACGGCCGCGAAGGCACTCCAGCGCACTTTGGTGCCCGCAAAGGCCAAAACGAAGACGACCATGTAGCCGAGACCGGTTTGCGTAAGGGTTTCATCAAACGTCCAGTTCGTCATCGAGCGGTCGATGCTGCGAATGAAGATGCCGAGCGCGATGAGCACCAACGCACGCCACAGCGCATGCAGTGTCATGCTCCGCATGGTCTGACCTTTGGTAGTGCGCGATGTTACGGAAAACACCAGCGAGACACCGGTCAGAAAGGCAAAGGACGGATGAATGAGATCATTCAGCGAACAGCCGACCCAAGGAACGTGCGATGAATGAAAGCCGATGAAGCGCCACAGGGCGCTGTCAGGAAATTGCAGCGCCACTTCGTCCAGCTCCAGCAAGCGCATGCCCACGAGGAACATCACGATGCCGCGATACACATCGACTGAAGAGAGGCGTTGCATCAATAGTAGCGTTCGAGCTTGCGTCGGCTGTCGCGGTCCAGCTCGGCGGCGTTGGGCACGAGGTAGCGCGTGCCAAGCTTGTCGATGATGACGAGCCGACCGCCGCCCAGGCTTTGAATGCTTTCATCCGTCTCGATGCGGAAGGTTGTGGTGCCGCGGTCGGTTTCCACCAGCCAGTCGTGTCCATCGGTGGCGCGGGTGATGGTGATGATGCGCCGGATCACCGGCACGAAATGGCGTTTCGCCAATGCCGCCTCAAGCGCGGCGCGTTGTGCGGCATCGAGAGTTGCGGGATCTTCGATGCAGGCAAGTTCCTGGCCGCGCTCGTCAAGAATCGCGATCCAGTGCGCGGGATCGGTGAGCGGGAACAGCCGCAGCGGACGCGCACTGGGCCTTTGCAGCATTGCAACGATGTCAATCATGCCTGGTTCACCTCCACCATCGCTTGATGCAGCCGCGCATAGGTGCCGCTGCGGTTCATGAGGTCTTCATGCGTGCCGGTTTCACTGATAACGCCGTTTTCCACGACTACGAGCCGGTTCGCCCGCCGCAGCGTGCCAAGACGATGCGCAATGGCGATGGTCGTACGGCCTTTGACCAAATGCTCCAGCGCCGCCTGAATTTCACGCTCCGTTTCGGTGTCCACCGAAGAAGTTGCTTCATCCAGAATCAAAATCGCCGGATCAACGAGCAAGGCACGTGCGATGCTGATGCGCTGCCGTTCACCTCCTGAAAGCTGCTGTCCGCGCTCGCCGACCATCGAATCATACGCATCCGCCAGCTTCATGATGAAATCATGGGCGCGGGCGGCCTTCGCGGCGGCGATGATTTCCGCCCGCGAGGCCTCCGGCTTCCCGTAGGCGATGTTTTCCGCGATGGTACCGAAGAACAAATACGGCTCCTGCAAGACGAGGCCCAGATTGCGGCGGTAGTCGATCACGTCGATCTCACGCAGGTCATGGCCATCCACCAGCACCGCGCCTTCGCTCACATCGAAGAAGCGACAGGCCAGATTGACCAGCGTGGTCTTCCCTGCCCCGCTCGGCCCGACGAGGCCGATCATCTCACCGGGAGCGATCTTCAGATTGATGCCACGAATGATCTGGCGCGAACCGTGGCGGAACTTGATGTCGCGGAATTCAATCTCACCGCGCAGTCTGCCGACTTTGCGCATGCCTTCCGTGATCGGCATGTCGGGCTTCACATCGAGAATTTCGAAGATGCGGTGCGCACTGGCCGCCGCCCGTTGCGCCGAAGCCACGAACCGGCTCATGGAGTCGAGCCTGCCGTAGAATTTGCCGACATAGAGCACAAAGCCCGTCAACACGCCGACCGTGGTTTGACCGTGTGCCACAGCCCACGCTCCAGCAGACCACACGACGAGCAGGCCGATGTCGGTGAGCAGGTAGATCGTCGGTTCAAAGAACGACCAGGTGCGGTTCACGCGGTCGTTGGTGTCGAAGATGTGCTGGTCCTGGGCACGGAAGCGTTCGATCTCGCGCTGCTCCTGCGCAAAGGCCTTTACCACACGCACACCGGGGATCGTGTCTGACAGCACGCTGTTCATCGCGCTCCAGGCGCGGCTGGCCGCCGCAAAGCCACCGCGCAGATGGCCGCGCACCCATTGCACCAGCCAGGCCACGATGGGCAGCGGCCCCAGTGCGGCAAAGGCGAGCATGGGATTGATGGTAAACAATATCGCTGCTGTGAAGATGATCGTCAGCACATCGCAGGCGAAGTCGATGAAGTTGATCGAGATGAACAGCGAGATGTTGTCCGTGTCCGAGCCGATGCGCGAGATGAGGTCCCCCGTGCGCTTTTTGTTGAAGTAGGTGAGCGAGAGCTTCTGCAGATGCTCAAACGTGGCCCGGCGCATGTGGCTGGTGACGCGCTCGGCCACTCGCGAGACCACATACGTCGTCGCCCACTTCAGCAGCCACGTCAGCAGCGCCGCTCCGCCCAGGCCGGCCACAAATTGGTACACATGCTTCACATGCACCTCGTGCGTGGCGCTTTGCAGCGGAATGAGCACATCATCCACCAGCGACATCGTCAACCACGGCCCGATCAGGCCGGCACCGGTGCTGGCGACGGTCAGCGCGAACCCCATCGCCATAAGCTTGTACCATGGACGCGAGAACTTGAACAGGCGCACCAGCGGTTTGCCGGTGCTGGTCACGGTTTCAGGCTCGTCCGCAGAAAACACATCTTCCTCATCATCTGGCGCATCTGTTTCGGCGATGACCACGCCACGCTGCTCTTTGAAGCGCGCCAAGAAGGCCTCCACCTCGCGCAAGTGACCGGAGGTGAGCCGCCAGTGCCAGATGCTCGCCTCAGCCTGCACCAGGTGAATCGCCGCCGTGGCGCCCATCTCCTCCAGCTTCAAATCCTGCACGTCTGCGAGGTTCCATGCCTGTGATAAAGTCTGCTCCAAATGCAGCAACCGCGTGTTGGTCAGCACGATCAAGCCGCCGTGAAAATGCAGGCTTGCGTCAAGATCGATCAGCAGCCGGGCCACCATGCGTTCTCCCGCCACCAGTTGCGCATCCGCAAGCTGGATTAGGGTTTCGTGAGTTGCGCTGGGGGTTTGAGGAGGCAAGGAGAGATCGAAAAAGACCGCCGACAGTCCGGTGAATGCCGGGGTTGTCAAACTGGCGCAAGATCATCTCCACCGTCTCGTTTCCCGGCCATCTTTCCCTTGACCCTGCGCCCGACTGCGGGCAATTCGCCTCACGCGCTTCCCATCTGCTTGTCCACGCCCGCCACATCCTGTGAGCTACGCTCCACCACTGTCCGCAAAATCCACGCTCTGCGCGGACCGAATCTTTGGGCGCGTGAGACCGTTCTGGAGTGCCGGGTGGAGTTTCCTGCACTGATCGATGTTGTGCCTAACTGGCAGGCCTGGCTCGTTTCCTGGCTGCCCGCGCTGGAGCCCTGCCTCATCGAAGCCGATGCGAAAGCTAGCGCCGCCACACTGGCCACGCTGCTCCAGCACATCACGCTGCACCTGCAGAGCCGCACCGACCTCCAGGTCAGCTTTGGCAAAGTGCTGCCAACAGCGCAGCCAGGCGTGCTGCGCATCATCACGCAGTTCGATGAGGAAGTCGTGGCCCGCGCCGCGTTCCAACTCGCCCGCCGCTTGATCGATGCCGCGCTATGGGGCCATACTTTTGATGTAAATACCGCCATCACCCATCTTCACGAACTCGCCCAGGACGTCTGCCTCGGCCCCAGCACGCGGGCGATGGTGGATGCCGCACGCATGCGCGGCATTCCGGTGAAACGCCTCACTGAAGGCAGTCTCGTCCAGCTCGGTTGGGGCGTGAAACAAAAGAAAATCCTCGCCGCCGCCACCAGTCAGACTAGCGCCATCGCCGAAGATATCGTGCAGGACAAGGACCTCACACGCCGACTCCTGCTTGAAGTCGGTCTGCCGGTGCCACAAGGCCGCCCCGTGACCTCCGCTGAAGACGCCTGGGCCGCTGCCAATGAAATCGGCCTGCCTGTTGTCGTAAAGCCACGCGATGGCAACCAAGGCCGCGGTGTCGCCTTGAATCTCTACACTCGCGAGCAGATCGCCACCGCCTACGATGCTGCGTTTGCAGAGAGCGATTCCGTGCTCGTCGAACAATTTGCCGAAGGTGAGGACTACCGTGTGCTCGTGATCGGGCGCGAACTCATCGCCGCCTCGCGCCGCCATCCCGCGCATGTCATTGGCGATGGCGGGCACACCATCCATGAACTCATTGCCGAGAAAAACCGTGATCCACGCCGTGCTGCCGATCACGCGGCAGCCTTGAGCAAGATCCGCATTGATGCCGTCGCGCTGGCCGTGCTCGCCGAGCAGGATGTCACACCCGACTCAATTCCCGAGAAGGGCCGCATGATCCTCATCCGCCGCAACGCCAACCTTAGCACCGGCGGCACGGCGGTTGATTGCACTGCCGAGGTGCATCCCACCATCTGCGCCGCCGCCGTCGAAGCCGCGCAGACCGTCGGGCTCGACATCTGCGGCATCGACATGATCGCGCCCGACATCACACAGCCGCTCAGCCCGCGCAACGGCGTCATCATCGAGTTGAATGCCCGGCCCGGCCTGCGCATGCATTTGTATCCCTCCGAAGGCGAACCGCGTTCTGTCGGCAAGGCGGTGATCGACACGATGTTTGCCGCCGATTGCAATGGCCGTATCCCCATCGTCGCCGTGACCGGTGTGAACGGCAAAACGACCACCACCCGCTTCATTGCGCATCTGCTGAGTCAAAACGGCTGGCGTGTCGGCCTCACCAGCACAGATGGTGTCTTCGTCGGCAATCGCATGATCGACAGCGGTGATTGCAGCGGCCCAAAAAGCGCCCGCAGTATCTTGTCTTATCCGCTCAGCGACGCCGCCGTGCTCGAAACCGCCCGTGGTGGCATTTTGCGCGAAGGACTCGCCTTTGATCACTGCGATGTCGCCGTCGTCACCAACATCGGTGCTGGCGACCACCTCGGCATCAACGAAATCGACACCGCCGAGCAGCTTGCCGAAGTGAAGCAATGCATCGTCGCCGCCGTGCCCGCCACCGGCACCGCCGTACTCAATGCCGCCGATCCGCTCGTCGTAAAAATGGCCGAGACCTACCCGCGCCGCACGATCTTCTTCGCCCTCGACGGTGAAAACGCCGTCATCGTCCACCATCGCATCAAAGGTGAACGCGCCATCTTCACCTGCGCCGGCCACATCATCCGCGCCGAAGGCCCGCGTGAAGATGTGTTCATGCCGTTGAGCGAGATTCCCCTCACCCACGGCGGTAAAATCGGCTTCCAAGTCGAAAACACCCTCGCCGCCGTCGCCGCCGCCTGGGCGCTCAGCATCGACGACGATCTCATCCGTCAGGGCGCACGCAGTTTCATCCCCAGCCTCGATCAAAACGCCGGACGCTTCAATGTCCTCGACCTCAACGGCATCACCGTCATCGTCGATTACGGCCACAATGTCGATGCGTTGCGCGCCCTGCTCGACGGCCTGCGCCAGTTCACCAACCCGCGTCGCATTGTCGTTTACACCTCCGCCGGTGACCGCCGTGACAGCGACATCATCGAACAGGGCCGCATGCTCGGTACCGAATTCGACGAAGCCTGGCTCTACGAAGGCGATTACGTCCGCGGCCGCGAATCCGGCGAAATCATGCAGCTCCTCGCTAGCGGCCTCGAATACGCCTCTCGCGCGAAACGCATCCAGCAAATCTTCGGCCACCTCAAAGCCGTCGATCTCGCCTTGGAATCCGCCCAACCCGGCGATCTCGTCATGATCCAGGCCGACACCGCCGACGAAACCGTGCAGCATCTCAAAGACAAGCACGGCGCGAAGTAATTCACTTCTTGCGATCCGCGACTTTGAGGTCCTAGCAATAGTCCTGTGTTGAAGCGTGTCGTACTGCCCCACTGCTACTCGTTTGATTTTTGCCACAAGCTCCTTTTACCTTTATTGCGACTTAAATTGTGGAATATATAATAAATGTCGTTTTATTAATTTGTTTGTTGATAAATTCAGCGCATAATTGAAATTACCATAAATTGTGCGCATCAAACTTCACACAAATACGATCCAAATCCAATGAACACGCCCCTAACCACCTCATTCTCTGTGGCTCGCTTGAAGCCAGTGGCACCGTTCCACCGTGCAGCAAATTCAACCACGCTGAAGGTGCCCCAGAAAATCATTCCGAAAGCCAGTGCCATTGCTGCGACCTTTCTGGTCGCCACGGTGCTTGCCCACCTGTTTTTCCGTGAAGGAACCGCAGACCTCCCAGGTTTTGTTTTCATCGATGTGGACAGCGAGGGGAACATTCCGACCTGGTATGCCTCACTGCTGTTGGAACTCACTGGTGTGGTCGCTTTCGTCATCAGCAATTTCGACCTCCCAGCACAAAAGACCGGATGGAGGGGCATCGCTCTCATGTTGATGCTGATGGGCATGGATGAGGTGGCCAGTCTCCATAATATGCCCTCCCGTCGGTTGAGCGAGGCCGTGGGCAACGCGGGTGGCTACATGGTGAATGCCTGGGTGTTGCCGGCCTCCCTTCTCGTCATGGTGCTGGCGGTGATCTATCTACCGTTCATCTGGCGGCTACCACTCTGGCTTAAGCGTGGACTGATCGGTGCCTCCGTGGCTTATCTCGTGGGTGCCGTGGGTTTCGAAATCCTCAGTTCGAAATTTGAATATGTCGCCGGGGGGTTGAACTACGACGGACTAAAGCATTACTCGTTGCGCTTTGAGTTGTCTGCCGTGGCCGAGGAGATTTATGAATATATGGGCATACTGGCCGCCTTGGGAGTGCTGTTGCAACACGCCTCCAACCTCGGTGCCCGGCTTTCACTGGGCTTCGGTGGCGAGCAGTTCTCATCGAATCACGCCACCGCATAAAAACTGCGCACTTTTGGATTTGCCGAGTTGTACTCAACTACCAAAGTGCGACACAACAGAATCATTCTCGCCGTCTTTGGTGAGAATGGCCAGGGATTCGGGAAAGCTGTCAAAGAAACACGCCTTGTTCAGCAGCCGCTGGAACGAACCGTTTGCCTCGCATCTCCCTGCCCGAGGCCGAGTCCAGTCCCCGCACATCACCGCTCAAACACCGACTCCTCCGCGCGATCCGCGACCTTGAGATAACGGTAATAGACTTCGAGCTGCAACGTGCAGAGACACTGGCGGTAAATCGCATCCGCAGCATCGCCTGCGGGCCAGTTTGGCCTGCCACGCTTGAAGGAACCATCCGCCTGCTGTGCGCCGAGCACCTGCGGCAGGAACTGGGCGTTGTAGAACTTCCAATCGTCACCGCCCTGCTGGAAGAAGGCCTGCGTGTAGTAATACCAGCAGTAGAGATTGCAGTTTCGATCCCAATCGAGCGGTTCGGCGGTCAGGAACTCACGCAGGAAGTGAATGCCCTTCTTCACGCTCGTCGCTTTGTTCTTCGCCAGCGTTTGCAGGCCCAGTACACCACAGCCCGTGAGACTCCATTGGTTGTAATGCTCATCCCGATTCTTTTTGCCGAAACCGCCATCTTTCGTCTGCTTCGTTTCCAGGTAGTCGCAGCAGCGAGTGATCGCCGCATCCAGCCCCGCGATCTTTAAACCCGAGTGCTTCGCCGCCTTGAGCGCTTGGAACTGCCAACCGGTGACGGAAAGGTCTTCTCCGGCACCATCTTTAGCATAAGCATGCACTTTGCCGCCGTAAGCCCATGCGCCACGCTCATTTTGATGGGCAATGATCAGTTGCACGCCTTTCTCAAACGCATCGCGCAATCCCGGCAGGCTGTTCTTGCCGAGACGATAGAACGAATACATCTCGCCCAACGCATACGTCGCGATCCCATGCTCATACGTCGCTGGATTCGCCTGCGGGGTCTCCGACAGGATGCCATGCGGATTCTTCCGCGCGAGTTCGACGAGGTAGAGCATGCCATTGCGCACATTGTCGCCGTAGAACAGCGATTCCGGCGTCTCGCAGCGTCCCAAGAAGCACAGCAGCGACAACCCCGTCATCGCCGCCTTGTTCGCACGCCCCCACGAGCCATCCTTGTTCTGCTGCGACTTCAACCACTCCAGCGAACGCGACACCGCCAGTTCGCATTCCGGCGTGCCGCCATTCTGCCGCAGTTTTTCGATGCGTGATTGAGTGGAGCAGCGCGCACCAAACATGTTTGGCAGGTTCAAGACTTGGTTGGCAGGACCAGCGCCACGCCATCCATTCAAACCGTTCATCCCCTCCCCCGCTGACAGCTTGGCATGGGCCGTCCCCTGCCCTGATTCTGCAAGCACGAGTGGCTCCGCTTCCGGCAATGCCGGTCCTTCGCCATCAGGCACAGCAATGCGTGTCTGTGGCTGGCGTTTCGCCAGCGATGCCTGCGTTCTCATGGTCACTTGATGCTTCAGATCGCGAGATGCCTGCTCTCCGGCTTCAGTGGTTCCCGCCGGAATAAAATCCGGCGGCGGTCGCAACACCTGGCTGCTGATGATGATCGCTCCGGCAAGCAACAGGATGACTGCGTGCACAACGATGCTGAGCATCAGTGAGCCACCTCCGAGTTGACGCCAGAAGCGCAACACGCGCGATAGTCGTGGCTGCACAAGGACGGGAGCAGGTTGAGGAGGTGTCTCCTCGACTGCCATGGCCACCGGAATGGGAGCTGCCATCACCGGCGGTTGAAAGCGTTCCCAGCCCGGTGGGATTTGATAGTTCGGCGGCAGCGGCTGGCGTGGATCGTGCGTGTTCATGGTGGCGTGAAGTTCACGCGGCATGACGACGGACGACGAATCCTCTTGGGATAAGTTTTGGAGGATAGGCTTCCAGCCTGTCAGCGGATCGAGGCGTCCCGCCTTTGATCGGGAAAGGCGAGACGCCTCAGTCCAACGACAGGCCGGAGGCCTATCCTCCAGAGCGGCGCTTACCCAAATGGCTGCTGCACGGCCCCGGCGTGTCCACCCACAGCATGCGGGCGGCGATGCCATCATAGGCCCGGCGATGAGCGACGGCGGCTTTGACACCGATGACGGACAACTGCGTGGGTTCGATGCCCTGACTGCGCCATTGGCCGAGGTCGAAGGGCGGGGTCTTGATGCTGGTGATGAGGATCGTGATGCCGGCGTGTTTCACAACGGCGCAACGCCCCATGTCGAAGACATCACCGCACATGCTGGCGAGGTGGCTGTTTTTATCTTCGAGTTCAAAACGGCCATCGTTGAGCGCGATGAGTTCGACATCCAGCTCAAGCGGTCCGGCATCAAGGCGGCTGCCTTTGCCGCCAAGGGCGATGTGACGTGCGCCGGATTCGAGTTCGC
>JAYVIO010000444.1:0-6783 GCA_043770175.1 Verrucomicrobiales bacterium
GTCAGTGCATCAAGACCTACCTCGAACGTCACCGCAGCGGTATTGTGAGCACGGATGATTTGCAAGACGTGGTCGAGGAGGTCAGCGGGTTGTCGTTCGATCAGTTCTTCGATCAATGGCTGCACCACGGCGGCGTGCCGGAGCTGAAGATCGACTACGTGTGGGATTCAGTTACCAGGCAGGCCAAAATCACCGTCCGGCAGACGCAAAAGCTCACGGAGCAGGTGCGGTTGTTCCGTGTGCCGCTGCCGGTGAGCTTTGCTGTTGCCGGTCAAAAAGAACCACTGCGTTTCACGATGGATGTGAACAAGGATGTCGAAGATTTTCACTTCGTCGTGCCTGCGCAGCCGGAACTCGTGCGCATCGACCCGGATTTCACGGTGCTGGCCAAAGTAAGCTTCAATCCACCCGGCCCGATGCTCGACAAGCAGCTCCAATCCGACGTGATCGGCCGCCTGCTGGCCGTACGCACACTCACCGACAAAAACATCGACAAGCTCGCCAAAATCCTGCGTGAAGATCCTTTCCATGCTGTGCGCTCCGAAGCTGCGAAAACACTCGCCAAGATCGCCGAGCCTGAAGCGCGCGCGGCTTTGATCGCAGGCAGTTCCAAGCAGCCACAGGCGCAGACCCGCAAGGTTGTCGTGCAGGCGCTTGCTGCGCTGAACACCGCCGAATCACGCGATACGCTGTGGCAGATGGCGCAAACTGAGAAAAATCCCGAAATCCTCGCTACCATCATCGGAACGTGGGGTGCGAGGCCCGGCGAACCGCAAATCGCTCAAGCCCTGCGCACGCACCTGCGCGGCAGCAGCTTCAATGGCATGCTGCAACTGGCCGCGATCAAATCTCTGCGTGCGCAGGATGAAGAATCAGCCGTGACAGACGTGCTGGCACGGCTCCAGGCACCGCATGATCTGCGCGGTCGTGATGCCGGTGCCGCGTTCGACGCGCTGGCCTTTCTCGCGCGTCGTCCCACGAACACGAACCGCGATGCCGTGCGCGATTTTCTCGCCGCCAAGCTCAGTGATCCGCGCCGTGAGTGGCGCGTGGCCGCCGCGAAATCTCTCGGCACTTTGCGTGACCCGAAAGCGCTCGGCCTGCTCGATCTTCTCCTGACCATCAGCGGTGGCGACCGGATTGATCCGGTTTACGAAGCCGCCGCCAAATCCGCGCAAGACATCCGCGCCGGTCTTGAAGGCCCTGCTGAGCTGAAAAATCTCTGGGATCGTGTGCAGCAGATGCAGAAGAAAGCGGAGCAGCAGGAGAAGGAGATCGAAGCGCTCAAAAAGAAGCCGCAAACCGCGAAGAAATAGCCGCATGCGCTTTGAACGTCTTCTCTCCGTCGCCACCAGCGTGGTGAAATCCGCCCTGCTCTCGCTGCCACCCGAAATTCGTGGAGAGGCCGCTGACTGTCGCATCGAATTCTGTGAGATGGATGCGCTGATCGACCTCGACGAGGATCTCGATCCTGATCTGCTCGGCCTGTTTGAAGGCAACGCCCGCTGCGATCCGCAGCCTGAAGCGCCCGATGAAATGCCGCGCATCCGGTTGTTCCTTGACAATCTTTGGGATGATTGCGCCGGTGACCTTCAAACTTACCGTCATGAGGTTCGCATCACCTTCCTGCACGAGTTAGGACACTATCTCGGCCTGGATGAAGATCAGGTCGCAGCGCTGGGACTGGCGTGATCGCCTTCAGGCCATGTTCCGCCGGCCGTGCAACGCCTGATAGAGTGTAAGCTCATCGACGTGGTCGAGATTGCCACCTGCAGGCATGCCTTGGGCAAGTCGGGTAACGGCGATGCCCGCAGGGCGCAGCAAGTCGGCGATGTAGCTGGCGGTGGCCTCGCCTTCAACATCGGAGCCGAGGGCGATGATGACTTCCTCGGTATGCAGATCGCGCACGCGCTGCACGAGTGATTCCATGCGTAGATCTTCGGGTGTCACGTTGTCGAGCGGCGAGAGCCTGCCGCCGAGAACGTGATACAAACCTTGAAACGCACCACTGCGCTCCAAGCGCAGCACGTCAGCGGCCTGCTCGACGACGCAGAGCAGGCGCTGCTGACGGCGTGGGTCGCGGCAGAGCAGGCAGGCACCATCGCTTTCGATGAAGAAGCCGCAGTCAGGGCATGGCACGATGCGGTCCTTAGCCTCGTTGAGAGAATGCGAGAGCGAAGTGATCCGCTCGTCGCTCATCTGCAGCAGCCAGATCATCAGGCGCTCCGCGCTGCGCGGACCGAGACCGGGCAGCGATTTGAGCTGGGCGACGAGACGCTGGATGGCGGGTGGATAGTCGATGCGCACGATTAAAAGAGGTCAGAACAATCGGATTTGCACCAAAGAGATACGATGGAAATCAGGTGGCCGCGAGCTTGCGCGCGTGTTTCGGCGTTTCCTTTTCGGGGACAGACTTTTCTTTGAGGGCGGCTTCCACACGCTCCGTGAAGTATTTCAGCGGTGCATCGTCGCGAGCTTCGATGGTGGCGTTCTTGAAGCTTTCGAGCGCTTGTTTGAGGTCGCCTTTGCGATACTGCACCACGCCCTGCCAGAAGGCGTCGCGTGCACGGGTGTCCTGCTCATGCAGTGTGCCTTTTTCGGCTAGCAGCTCATAAACTTCGCTCATCTGGCTGGAACCGGGCGCACAGACCATCTCCATTGGACGCACCTCGGCGTTGTCCTTCACGAGGGCGTAAGTGCGCGCGCTGATGAGCACTTTGCTGCCGTACTCGGCGTTCAAACCGCAGAGCTGCGCGGAGAAGTCGATCACATCGCCGACCGCGCTGAAGCTTTCGAAGTGACTGACGCCAAACAGCCCGCATACCGCCGGGCCGGTGCTAAAGGCCACGCCGATCTGTGCTTTTTTGCCAAAACGCTGCTCGATCTCGCGTGTGACCACAGCCAACTGCGTGCGCAGCACTGCGGCGACTTGAACAGCATGCAACGCGTGATGTTCATCTGTGAGCGGAAAGCCAAAGAATACGCGTACTTGACGCGCATCGCAGTCATCGAGATAAGCGCCGCGTGCGATGAGAAATTCGGTAACGCTGCGCTGGAAGTGCGTCGCCAGTTCCTCGAACTGCGGGGCCTCGATGCCAGTGCTGAGTTCGGCATGATTGAGCAGGCGGCAGGTGAGCACAGTGATCTCGCGGCGCTCCGTCATCTTGGCGGGATTGTTTTGATCCGCCAGCTCCTCAAACAACCGCGTTGACAGCCTGCCGACGAAATACTCGCGCATGACATGGCAGCGGTAGCCGTTCACCGAGCCACCGACGGCAATGCCGGCGATTCCGGCAAACCACATCGCCAGTGATCCTGACACCGGCTCAAACAAGATCCCGCTCATCGCCATGATGCAGGCAAAGGTGACGGTCAGAAAAGTCCCACCCAGCAGGAACGCCAGCCGCCGCCACTGCGAAACCATCTCGATGCACACCCAGGCACTGACGAAGGCCATGAGGGTGTAGTAACCGTATTGCAGCCAGATGATCTGCTTCAAACCACCTGCGGGCAAAACAAAGCTGCGTGCGAACAACACCGCAAACCAATCGGCGGTGTCTTTAAAAAAACCAAAATGATACAAGGCCAGCAGCGGGATGCAGACGAGCACGCCAATGAACATGGCGGCGGCGTGGTTACGATTCATGGGCAGGAATATCGGGGGTGATGTCGATGATGGTGGAATCCGGCTGGCTGCGACAGGCGTTGACGACGAGTTCGCTGACGAACTTGTCAGGATTGGCAACCGCATCCGGCGTGATGACGAAACGTGTCTCGTTCGTGCTGCGGGTGACGAGTTTCAGGCCAAAGGGGTAATCCTTAAACAGCTTCGCACACATGGCTTCCACATGCATGCCTTCACGTTGTGCGCGTGCGGCCACGGCGGCGATGGCGGCGCTGTCAAATTCGAGCGTGAAGCCGTGTTCGCGCTGAAAGCGTTCGGCGAAGGCACGCACCTCGTCGGCGTGCGCTGCGCCGAGTTCCATCACCATGCTGGCGGCTGCGGTGCGGCATTGGGCGAGCGTCTGCTCGGGATTTTTGACCAGAGCGCCGTTGATACGCAGTTCAGGCAGGCCAAGGCTGGGCATTTCAAATTTAAAATCGCGCAGCACGCGCTCCCAGGCGGTGACGAGGCCCCGCGCGCCGGTTTTTTCCTCCTCGGCACGGCTGGCGATCTCCCGCAGCGCATCGTCTGCAAAGAGTGCCTTCACGCCGTAGGCCGCGAACTCGCGCTCATACTGGCGGATGAGGCTGCCTTCGGAGTTTTTCATGATCTGGAACATGTCGTCCGCGCTGAGCGGATCGCACACCACGCGCACGGGCAGACGGCCGATGAACTCGGCTTCGAAGCCGTAGTCGATGAAGTCCTTCGTGCGGGCTTCGCGGAACAAATGCTCGGCGGCCGTGCTTTTGGAGTCGCTGGAAACAAAGCCGATGGCTTTGCGATTGGTACGCTTTTCGATGATTTTGTCGAGACCACCAAACGCACCGCTGACGATGAACAAAATGTTGCGTGTGTTCACCGTCTCGCGGCCCGTGCGGCCTTTGCGCGTGTCGAACATCATCTGCATCTGGCTGCGGATGTCATTGGGTGCATAGAGCGGCACCTCGGTTTCTTCCATGAGCTTGAGCAGCGTGGTCTGCACGCCGCGTCCGCTGACATCGCGGCCCAGACGCTCGGGGCCGCTGCTGAGCTTGTCGATTTCGTCGAGATAAATGATCCCGTGCTCAGCGAGTTCGATGTCGCCATTCGCCTTCGCCACCAGATCGCGCACCAGATCATCCACGTCGGCGCCGACGTAGCCGGTTTCGCTGAATTTGGTCGCATCCGCCTTCACAAACGGCACACCGATGAGATCGGCGATGTGCTTGACGAGATAGGTCTTCCCGACGCCGGTGGGGCCGATGATGATGACGTTCTGTTTCGAAAATTCGAGGCGTGGACCGGTCGTGTTCGACTCGCGGTCCTCACGCAGCATCTGCGCATGGTGATAATGATCACAAACCGCCGTGGCGAGCACCTTCTTGGCCTCATCCTGGCGAATCACGAAGCGGTCGAGGTGGGCTTTGATGTCCGCAGGCTTGTAGGTGAACTCGAAGGCCTTGCCATCGTCTTCCTTCGCTTCCTCGTCCGATTTGTCCTCACCATCGGCCGAAGGCCGTGCGCCATGTCCTTCCACTCGCGTGAACAGCACCTGGCCGCCGAGCGTGTTCTTGATGAAGTCCTCCAGCTTGCGCGTGATCTCCTCCGGACTGCCGGGTGCTTTGGGTTTTTCGGTCTCTGGGGCTTCTGGCACGGGGTCGCTCATGTGGGGCGCTGATTGTGCGCGAGGCAAGGCCCGCTGACAAGCGGCACGATGCGTGCTGGAATGGGCGCAGAAATGACCTTTTTCAAGGTTGCACGGTTCTCGCGACATCCCATACTCCGCCCCCCCGCACTATGTCCGCATCTGTTAAAGTCGCCGTCGTTGGAGCCAGTGGTTACTCAGGAGCCGAGCTCCTGCGCCTGCTGCTGCGGCATCCGAACGCGGAGCTGGTGGCAGTGACCTCGCGCTCTTTGGCGGGCAAAGCACTGTCCAAAGAGTTTCCACGTTTTCGTGGCGTGGGAGTGGCCGATTCGCTGACGTTTACCGCTCCCGATGCCGCCGCTCTGAAAGCCGCCGGAGCTGAAATCGCCTTCCTGGCGCTGCCGCATGGCGTTTCAGCGGAATACGCAAAACCGCTGCTCGAACTCGGGCTCAAGGTCATCGATTTAAGCGCCGACTTCCGACTGCGAAGCGCGACGTTGTATGAAGAATTTTATGCGCATGTGCATCCCGCGCCTGAATTGCTCGATGAAGCAGTTTACGCGCTGCCAGAGGTGCGTGCGGAGCAAATCAAGTCTGCACGGCTCGTAGCGTGCCCCGGTTGTTATCCCACCAGCATTTTACTGCCGCTGATTCCGCTGCTCAAAGCTGGACTGCTGGCCGAATCACCACTGGCGGTGTCCAGCATGAGCGGCGCGAGTGGCGCAGGCCGGAAGGAAAGTATCCCCCTGCTCTTCTGCGAGGTGCAAAACAGCGTGCGCAGCTACAGCGTGCCGCTGCATCGGCATTTGAGCGAGATTGGCCAGGAACTCGCCCTTGCGGCCGGGCGTGAAGTAAAACTCTCGTTTGTGCCACATCTCATGCCGACACACTCGGGCATCTGCACCACGACGTTTGCACAGTTGCAGGCAGGCGTGACGGTGGATCAAATAGGTGCAGCTTTGCATACGGCCTATGATTTGCAGCCCTTCGTGCGTTTGCTCGGGGTGAACCAGTCTCCCGACACCAAAAACGTCATCGGCACGAATTTCATCGACATCGGCTGGGCGTTCGATGCCCGTGCGGGTCAGCTTATTTTGATGAGTGCTGAAGACAACATTGGCAAAGGCGCCTCGGGCCAAGCCGTGCAAAACATGAACCTGATCTGCGGCTTCGAGGCCACCGCAGGCCTGTTGAACATCTGACATGGCAGCCAAAGTCACCGATGAACGCGAGTGCCGCGTTTCATTCAAAATCGTCCAAGGCGGCGTCACCGCCGCGAAAGGATTCCGGGCCTCCGCCGTGAACTGCGGCATCAAGAATCCTGAAGCCACACGGCTAGACCTCGCCCTGATCGTTTCCGACTCACCGACCGTCACGGACGCTGTCTTTACGACGAACAAGGTGCGCGCCGCCTGCGTGCGGGTGTGCCAGCAGCACATCAAGGACAGCGACACCCGCGCCATCATCGCCAACAGCGGCAATGCGAACGCCTGCA
>JAYVIO010000445.1:0-6755 GCA_043770175.1 Verrucomicrobiales bacterium
CGGATTGCCGGTGATCCAGAGTTTTTTCGCCTCCTGGGAGCGGACATGAATGTGAAAGCTGCTGGCGAGAGTGGCGAGCGGCAGTGTTTGAAGCAGGCGACGGCGGGAAAAGGCGTTCATCAATGGAACAAACGCGCCATGACTTACTTTTTCATTAAACCAAGCACTGCTGCCGTCATCGCCTTCACACCCGCCTCGATGCTGGGCTCTGGGATCGGTTTGAAGTAGGGAGAGTGCAGCGATGGGAGTGTGGTGCCTTTGGCTTTGGCCTCAGCAACGGCGGCAGGAGGTTGCGTGCCGAGCCAGAACATGCACAGCGGTACTTTTTCCTTGGTGAGGCCGTATTCGGCGAAATCTTCAGCACCCATGACGGGTTCGCGCGTGAGGACGTTGTCGGTGCCAATCGCGGTGCCGATGTGCTGACGCACTTCAGCACACAGCGCAGGCTGGTTGTAGAGCGCGGGGGCTTGATCGTCGGACACGATGACCTCGGGCATTTTTTCAGCGGGCACGTTCGCAGATTCGGCCTGGGCTTTCACGATGCGTTTGATGGAGTCGATGAGGTGCTGCCGCGTCTCGGTCTTGTAGCTGCGCAGCGTGAGCTGGAGGCGCACTTCGTCAGAGATGATGTTGCTCTTGGTGCCGCCGTGAATGCTGCCGACCGTGACGACGGCTGGATCACCGGGCTTTACCTCACGACTCACGATGGTTTGCAATGCCAGCACGATCTGTGAGGCGAGCACGATGGGGTCTTTGCACAAGTGCGGCATCGAGCCGTGACCGCCGACGCCTTTCACCACGATCTCGACGCTGTCCACATTCGCCAGCGCGTAGCCTTCGACGATGCCCACCGTGCCATGCGCCATGTCGGACGCGCAGTGCAGCGCGATAGCTTTGTCGGGCTTCGGAAACTTGGAAAACAGTCCCGCGCGCAGCATCAGCCGCGCCCCGAGCACCCGTTCCTCGGCGTGTTGGCCAATCATGACCACGGTGCCGCTCCATTGGTCGCGCAGCTTGGCCAAGACGCGCGCCGTGCCGACGAAGCTGCTCATGTGGATGTCGTGTCCGCAGGCGTGCATGACGTTCACTTCACGGCCCGTGTCATCTTTGACGACCTTGGTGCTGGCGTAGGGAACGCCGGTTTGCTCTTTGACGGGCAGCGCATCCAAATCCGTGCGGATCATGACGACGGGGCCATCACCATTCTTGAGCACACCGACGATGCCATTGCCACCGACCTTCTCCGTGACCTCCAAGCCAGCCGCACGCAGTTCTTTGGCGATGCGAGCGGCTGTTTCGACCTCGTGCATCGACAGCTCGGGATTCGCGTGCAACTCTTGGTAGAGTGCGATGAGCGACGGCAGCTCCTGTTTGATGGTTGAAGCGGGATCAGCGGCAACAAGTGACGACGTGGCGAGAAAGAACAGAAAAAGCGGTTTCATGCGCTCATCTAAGCCGACAACCCCGCTCTCTGGCAAGACCAGAAACCCATAAGGCATCACGCAGATGGCGCTCTCATGGGCAGCCAGTTCACATTCCCGCTGCGTTCACCGCCGCACCAGCGCCGGTTCGGGATACTCGAAGGTCTTGCCCTCGTAATTGCGAATGACGACGCGCTGCTCGTCACGCACGAGCACGTAGTCGGGATTGAGCGGCACCTTGCCGCCGCCGCCGGGGGCGTCGATGACGAACTGCGGCACAGCGTAGCCGGTGGTGTGGCCGCGGAGCTGCTCGATGATGTCGATGCCATCGCTCACGCTGGCACGCAGATGCGAGGAGCCTTGAATCAAATCGCACTGATACAAGTAGTAAGGTCGCACGCGGCACATGAGCAGCTTGTGGACGAGGCTTTTCATCACGTCGGCGTTGTCATTCACGCCGCGCAGCAGCACGCTTTGATTGCCCAGCGGTACGCCGTGGTTGGCCAGCAGCGCCAGGCCATCGCGCACCTCAGTGGTGAGTTCACGCGGATGGTTCGTGTGGATGCTCAGCCAGAGCGGATGGTGTTTTTGCAGCATGCGGCACAGCTCGGGAGTGATGCGCTGCGGCAGGAAAATCGGCACGCGGCTGCCGATGCGGATGAATTCGATGTGCTTGATCGCCCGCAGGCGGGTGAGCAACGCGTCGAGCTTGGCGTCGGAAAAGAGCAGCGGATCGCCACCGGAGAGCAGCACGTCGCGGATTTCGGTGTGGCGTTCGAGGTAGCGGAAAGCAGCCTCGAACTCGATGTGCAGCTCCTGCTCACCCACGCCGGAAACGACGCGGCTGCGCGTGCAGTAGCGGCAGTAGCTGGCGCAGCGGTCCGTGACGAGAAACAGCACGCGGTCAGGGTAGCGATGCACCAGTCCCGGAACGGGCATGTGGCTGTCTTCGCCGCAGGGATCGCTCATTTCATCGGGATCTTCCCACGTTTCCTCGATGCGCGGGATCACCTGCCGGCGGATAGGGCAGCCGGGATCTTCAGGATCCATCAGGTTGAAATAATGCGGCGTGATCGCCATCGCCAGCTTGTTGCCGGAGAGCAAAACGCCAGCGCGTTCTTCTTCACTGAGCGTGAGATGCTCCTCCAACTGCTTCAGCGTGGTGATCCGGTTTTTGAGCTGCCAGGTGGAGCTGTTCCAGTCGGCGGGAGAGATGTTTTTGTCTGACCAAAAGCCAGGAGCGTGGGAGCGGAACTCCTTCTCAGGCAGCGTGGGGGTGTCGTGCATGTGCTAAAGGTCGGTGCGCGCGGAGGTTAGGCGCGGGGGGGCGAAGATGTCAAACGTCGCCTGTGGTTGTTTGGGTGCATCGACTCAAGGATCTTCTCCTGGCAGCGCTGCGCCCATCGCGCGTGGTGCAGGCGCGGCTAGAGTCGAAGCCCCCATCTTCCTTATGGCTTCAGCCGGGACGACAATACTCAGGCCCTCCTACCACCACAGCGCATTGATCAGCTCGTTCATCTTTGCACGCATCACTTCCAGATCGGCGAGCGTGGTCGGATCGTTCGCAAACGGCGTGTCCAGCGTGCTCACCGCATTGTTGTTGCTGCTGGTGCTGTTGTTGCTGCATGCACCTTCGCTCCGTGATCCGTCCTGACTCAACGCCAGCAGCTACGCACACAAGTGGGGTTATGCCCCATTGAGAGTATTGCCTCCGGAAACCATGTGTCTGCGAAGCCCCCAGAAGAACATGACCGATGTCACTGACTACGCCCCCCGGAATCAAGGTCCGTAATCCGGTCAGCAAGGTCATTTCCCGAGTTCCCTGATCCCCCCATCACCCCTTCTTCATCCAGCGCCCCCCTTGCCATCATGAAACGGTCCATCCTCCTCGCCTTCGCCACCACTGCCATCCCCTTCCTGGCGATGGCGCAATCCCCCACCCCTCCACCCGCTGCTCCGGCTCCAGGCGAAGAAAAGCCCCTGATTCCGGGCGCACTCGTCCCGACACCTGATGCCCCTCCTGTGCCTGGCCTGCCGCCCTTGGTGCCGCCAGTGGTGCCGCCCCCAGCGGTACCGCCCACGCCCATGCCTGTCCCTAACCTGCCTCCTGTTCCTGCGCCAACCGTGCCTGCCCAGCCTGAAGAAGCGGCCAAACCTGGCTTCAAACACCCCGGCCCTCCCGGAACCAAAGGAAAACCCGGCGAGCGCGGCAGGCCAGTCCCGGCTCCCGCTCCTTCCGTCCCGGCAGCCGATGCCAAGACCACCGCCGAGCCCGCGGCACCCGCTCCAGGCATGAAAGCGCCCTCAGCACCTGCAGCGGTGACCACTGAGAGTGTCACCCCACCGCCCGCCCCCGGCACCCCTGGCATCCCCGACACCCGTCCCGGCTCTGGGAAAAAACGCACCGATCCGCACGGGCGTCCCCTGGATCCTGCTCTAACACCCGCGCCAGTCCCCGGCACCCCGGTGCCCGCCGTCACCGCCACGCCCGCAGTGCCAGTCGAGCCAAAAACCGCAGAACGCCCCGTCCCACAGATGCCCCCTTCGCAAGAGACCGCCAAGGTGCTGGAAGACGTGGGCAAACGTGACCGCCAGGCCGACGCAGCACAGGCCCGGAACATCGATAACAAAGACGATGCCAAGCGCCTGCTCATGAACATCCTCGGCGCCGTCGTCGGCGGTCAAAGCGCGACCCAGCCCCGTTCCGACAACCAGTCCCGCCCCGACAACCGCTCCAGACAGGGCTACCGGCCACCGGTCGCGGAAGTCGGCCGGACGCAGCAGGACCGGGAACGCAATGTCGGCATCATGGTGCATCGCTTCGAAGGACGCAACCCACCGACCACACCCCCTGGAGCCACCTCCCGCGACCCCAGAAGCCCACAGTTCGCCCCGGGCCAGCGCGCCCCGCAGTTTTACGAGGGCAACCGCCGCGTCGTGCGCTATGCCTCCATGCAGGAAATACCGCCCGTCATCGTCGCCTCCCAGCAGCTCAACCGCGTCCAGGTGCTCCCCCAAGCACAAAGCACCTACAGCGTCAGGCCCCAGGCACCGCAGGCAGGGCTCTACTACAACGACATCCCGCCTACCTACACCACCGGCGATGCCTATGCGGTCTCCTACAGCGTCGATCCCAACTCCGCGATCAGCCGGAGTGACATCCTCTTCCGCCAAGGCTCGGCCGACTTTGCCGACGCTTATTCCTACGACCTCGTCATCGACGTGGCCGAAGCCATGAAGGCCCCCTCCCTCAGCAACCAAACCTTCGTCATCGAAGGCCACGCCTCCGCCGAAGGCGACTATGCCCAGAATCTCCTCCTGTCCCAGGAACGCGCCGAGCGCATCTCCCGTGAACTCGTGCGTCATGGCGTCAATGCCGAGCGTCTCATGCCCGTGGGCTACGGTGAAGCCGAAGCCGCCCATCCCGCCACTGCCGCAGAAAGTGAGCGCAGCCGCGACCGCCGCGTCATGGTCTTCCGCATGCGCTGAAGCATCGCCGAGCGTCAAGGTCAGGCGGCGTCCTCATTGGCTGAATCCTGAAAGTCATGTCTTGGGCGGCTCTGCGGCCGCCGACGCGTCACGGACAAGTTTGTGCCATGAGCGCTTACCGCACTGCGGACACTTCGTGTAGGAGAAGGTGTGTGACTGGCTGGCCTGCCAACGGATACCGCCCAACTCCCAGATGGACCGCGCGAAACCGCATGAACATCGCATCAGCCACGCGCGTGAATCTGCCTCCATGCTCTCAGCCCATCGGCGAGGCAGAATGCGAACGAAAAACTTTTGCAGAGATGTAACTATTCAGCACCCAGCGGTGATGCAGGTGCTTGCCGCGCTTTTGGAGTGCGGCTGCGGCACCCTGAAAGGGTAAAGCTGCCGCTTTCGAGCGTCTCGTCGTGTTCGTGGCCTGCCCGGCCCCCGCAAAGCGGTAGCTGCGTTCGTTCCTCACTTCGCGACCGCACTCCAAAGGTTTCTGCAATGATGCGAGCATCTTTGGAGTGCGGCTGCGGCACCCTGAAAGGGTAAAGCTGCCGCTTTCGAGCGTACCGTGGTCGTGCGCACGTTTTTAACCCGAGGGAAAGCGGTGGCTACGCCCTTTCAGGGCTGCGCAACCGCACTCCAGAACCTGCCAGACCTATCCGTGTACCACACTGTCGTGTACCACACCTGACTAGTTACGCAGAGATGACATAAACGTGGTGCGCCGCCGACCCAGCTCAGCGCACTGGTCAGGCATTGCGTTTGTAGGCATCAAAAAGCTCTGCGACCAGGACACCGCGAAATTTCATTCCAGTCGTCTCGCAGGCTTCGATCTCGACATTGGTCAGGTTTAGATTGCTGAACTTCGCGCCGCTGAAATTGATATCGGTGAACGTGGCCTTCGACAAATTCACGTTCGTGAAGGTCGCCTCTTGGAGATTCACGTCATCAAACTCAGAGCGTGAGAGACTGGCGTTTGCAGCTTGCAGGGTCTCCTTGGTGTTTTGGATTTTCATCGATGTAAAAGATTTTCTCGGACGCTGCGGATCAGGCGACGGCGGGCAGACCCGCCTGCAACGCTGCGCGTTGCAGTCATTGCGAGTAGCTGGAAGAACCGCAGGGGACGGGCCCGCTTGCGTTCGTAAAAATGAGCCGATCGCCGAACGGATCGAGCTGCACCATAGCCAAACTGCCCCAGGGCTGTCGGCAACTCCCGGATTCTGTTCTGCGACCCTCAGTGGGCTTTGGCGACCAGTTGCTCCACATATTCCTCGATCTTGTCCGTATGGAGCTTGACCGCCGCACCCGGACACGCGTCACCGCTTTGTTCCGACAAGTGCAGCACGCACTCGTCCAACGATACCTGCATGAATAACGCTCCAGTGGCAGGGTTCCCCCAGTCAAGCTTGAAACCCAGGGGAAGGTGCCCATGCAGGGGAAACTTGAGCCGAGCCTGCTAACCGAAGATAGGAGCCGCAGGCAAACAAGCTCTTGCGGTGAGCTGTTGACTGAACACTGCGGCGCGAAGCGCAGGGCGACTCCAAGCAGTCCGGCCCATAGAAGTGCTTGCCTGAAGGCCCTTGATCCCGCATTCATGGCCTATGAAAACGTCCTTCCTGTTCCTCGTCGGTGTCGTGACGGCTGTCTGCGGGCTTGCCTCCTGCGACTACGGTTATCCCTACGGCTTTGCGACGACGGGCCATGGCTACGCCCCGACCGCGTTCCGCACGAGCTACCCCGGCGTGCCGTACTATCGCAGCAGCTACGCCAGTCCCGACCTACCCTACTACGGCCATCCGTACTATGGCAGCAGCTTCTCCAGCTATGGCACACGCTACTTCGGCACCTCGTACT
>JAYVIO010000446.1:0-20156 GCA_043770175.1 Verrucomicrobiales bacterium
TTTCGAAGACGACGGCGGCGCTGGGTTCAAAGGTGTACTCGCTGGAGGCCGTGGCGGCGGGCGTTTCGATGAGATGACCGAAGTCACGCTTGCCGCCGAGGGTCACCGGATTGACGGGCAGGAGCTGCTCGACGGTCGGGACGATGGTGACGGTGTTGATGAAGTTGTTGAAGACGACGAGCACCTTCTTGTATTCGCCGGTGCGGAACTTGTCCTGCACGAAGCGGCCCACGGCGCGGACTTCGGCGAACTTGGCGGGATCCTTGATCGGGAAGTCGGCAAGGAGATTGCGGCGCAGACGATTGATGGCCTGGACGGCTTTCTTGCCGATGGTGACGTAATCGACGTGGCCGTCAATCTGCGTGGTGATGAGTTTCTTGAACAGGTTCGTGTTCAAGGCACCGCAGAGACCTTTGTCGCTGGCGATGAGGAGAACGAGCGTCTTGTCGCCTTTGCCTTCAGAGAAGAAGGGATGCACGCCTTCTTCCGCCTGCTCCTTGAGGTTCACGAGCACCTTGTTGAGCATCTCGGCGTAGGCGCGACCGTTGCTGGCCTGATCCTGCGCTTTTTTCATCTTCGCAGCCGCGACGAGCTGCATGGCCTTGGTGATCTGGGCCGTGTTTTTGACCGATTTGATTCGGCGTCTGATGTCGCGGGTGGAGGGCATGGAGCGAAGAGCGTAGGGCTAAGGGCAGAGAGCCGGAAACTTACTTCCAGGAGGCTTTGAAGTCATCGAGGGCGGATTTGAGGCCGGCTTCGACGTTGTCGAGGGTCTTCTCGTTGGCGAGCTGTGCCATGAGTTCACCTTTGCGGGTGGAGAGGTAATCTTCGAGCTTGGCCTGGAATTCCTTCACGCGATCAACGGAGACGGAATCGAAGTAGCCCTTCTGCATCGCGTAGAGGCTGCTGACCATGATCGGCAGGCTCTTCGGCTGATACTGCTGCTGCTTGAAGAGTTCCACGATGCGAGCGCCGCGGTCGAGCTTGGCTTTGGTGCCAGCGTCGAGGTCGGAACCGAACTGCGCGAAGGCAGCGAGTTCACGGAACTGCGCAAGATCGAGCTTCGTGGTGCCGGAGACCTTCTTAATGGCCTTCGTTTGTGCGGCGGAACCCACACGAGAGACGGAAAGACCGACGGAGATGGCAGGACGGATGCCTTGATAGAACAAGTCGGTTTCGAGGAAGATCTGGCCGTCGGTGATGGAGATCACGTTCGTCGGGATGTAAGCGGACACGTCGCCAGCTTGCGTTTCGATGATCGGCAGCGCGGTCATGGAACCACCGCCGTAGTTTTCACCGACGCGGCAGGAACGCTCAAGGAGACGGGAGTGGAGATAGAACACGTCACCCGGATAAGCTTCACGACCGGAAGGACGCTTCAAGATGAGGGAAACCTGACGATAGGCGACAGCCTGCTTAGAAAGGTCATCAAACACGATCAGGACGTCCTGGCCCTGATCCATGAACCACTCACCAATGGCGCAACCGGTGTAAGGCGCGAGGTATTGGTTCACCGCCGAGTCCGAAGCGGAGGCGCTGACGATGGTGGTGTATTCCATGGCACCAGCGTCTTCGAGCGTCTTGACGACGCGGGCAACGTTGGACTGCTTCTGGCCGATGGCGACGTAGATGCAATAGAGCGGCTTGTGACCCGCGAGCTTGCCCTGTTCGGCTGCCTTGTTCTGCTGCGCCTGGGAAATGATGGTATCGACAGCGATGGTGGTCTTGCCAGTGGAGCGGTCACCGATGATCAACTCACGCTGACCGCGGCCAATCGGAATCATGGCGTCGATGCTCATGATGCCGGTCTGCACGGGAACGGAAACGGATTTACGGGCGATGATGCCAGGGGCGAGTTTTTCGACCGGATACTGCGCATCACCTTTGATGTCGCCTTTGCCGTCGATGGCCTGACCGAGGGCGTTGACCACGCGACCGAGGAGGCTCTTGCCAACAGGAACGGAGAGGAGGCGGCCGGTCGTTTTGACTTCGTCACCCGCCTTGATGCCTTCACCGGAGCCGAGCAGCACGCAGCCGACTTCGGTTTCTTCAAGGTTGAGCGCGAGGCCGAACACACCGCCGGGGAACTCGATCATTTCGTTGAGCATGACATCGCTCAAGCCTTCAATCTTGGCGGCGCCGTCACCGATTTCACGGACGATGCCCACATTGGACTTCGTGACGGCGGTCTTGAGGCCGGCGATTTGGGATTCGATCTCCTGGAGGATGTTGCTCATGGTATTGCGGGTTGAAAAAAGCTAAAGGGAAGGGCGGAAATTAAGAGAGAGAGGCTTGGAGGGCGGCGAGACGGGCTTTGACGCTGCCGTCCCACACATCGGAACCGACTTTCAGGCGGATGCCGCCGAGCAGCTCGGGCTGGACTTTGAATTCGAGATTGAGCGTGCGGCCATACTTCTTCGAGAGGCTGGTCTGCAGTTCGGTCTGCGTGGCAGGCGTCAAAGCGGTGGCGCTTTCGACGAGGGCACGCTGACGGTCCACTTCGTTCGACACGAGACGCGCAAAGGCGTCGAGGATGCCGATGTAGCCGCGTGGTTTGTTCTTTGCGACCGTGTTGACCACCGTGCGCACACGGGACTCATCGAGCTTTCCTCCTGCGATGCAGGCGCGGAAAAGCTGTCGAGAGGTGCGGCGGGCTTCCTTGGTGATCTTCATGGGGGCGAAGCGGCGAGAAAATTAAGCGGAGACCTGGGCGGCGGTTTCCTGGTTGATGCGGGTCTGGTCGTCGGTGTTGAGCACCTTGCCGGTGACGCGGCTGGTGGCGTCGGACACCATGCGGCCGAACTCACGCTTGAGCTGGGACATGAGCTGCTCCTGTTCGAGTTGGGCGGCTTCACGGGCCTTGGCGATGATGGTATTGGCCGAAGAAACAGCTTCCTGCTGACGGCGCTCCTGAATGGCCTTCGCGGCATCATCAGCTTCCTTCACGAGACGGGCTGCATCAGCCTCCGCCTTGTCGAGAATGGCCTGGGAGTTCTGCTTTGCCTCAGCGGAGTCGCGGGCGATTTTTTCGAGCTTCGCTTCACCGTCGGCGATGCGCTGACGACGCTGTTCCAGCATCGCGAGGATCGGGCCGAAGGCGTATTTTTTCAGGATCATGAAGACGATCCAGAAGATGATCACCTGGGCGAAAAACTTCGACCACGCGAGGCCGAATTGACCAACAAACGCATCAATGGCACCGGAAGCAATGATGGTGGGCGTGGTGAGAGTCATAAGAGGCGCGGTAGTGAACAGATGAGATACTGAATTGATGGTCGAGAACAAAGGGCGGCGGATCGCGAGATGCGCTCCGCCGCCAAAGGATGTTACTTGATACCGCCAAGGTAG
The DNA here is from genome assembly GCA_043770175.1 of Verrucomicrobiales bacterium. Taxonomy (GTDB): domain Bacteria; phylum Verrucomicrobiota; class Verrucomicrobiia; order Verrucomicrobiales; family Verrucomicrobiaceae; genus Prosthecobacter. The sequence continues at coordinate 3,349 of JAYVIO010000446.1, forward strand.
GCGATAATGCCCAAGCCTTCTGCGAGGGCCATGCCGATGATGCTAAGGGTCAGGATGTTGCCGAAAGCACCAGGATTGCGACCGACGGCTTCCACGGCTTTCGAGCCGATGAGACCAACGCCGATTGCAGCGCCAGCGCCACCAAGACCACCGGTCATGCCGAGAGAAGCGGCGGTTTGAACCTGAGCGGCTCCTTCAGCAGCCATTGAGATGAGTTCCATTGTCATAGTTGTTAGTCGTATTTGGTTTGTTGTGTCGCCAGCGTCCACGCGTTGCGCATGATCCCGCGAGCAAATTGGAGGTTAATGATGCTCATCCTCATGACCGTGATCGTCATGGGTGGTGGAAAGTTGGATGTAAACGGAGCAGAGCAGTGTGAAGACGATCGCCTGGAGCAGCCCGACCAGCAGTTCCATGAAGTAAAACGGCAGGGGGAGAATGATGCTGCCAAAGAAGCTGCCGATCGCGCCAGTGCCATTCATCATGTCGCTCATCGCATGAATCACATTCTCTCCTGCGAAGATGTTGCCGAACAAGCGGATGGAGAGCGTGACCGGACGGATGACGATGGACACCACTTCGATGACACCCACAAAGAGGAACACCGCCGCCACCACCATTCCCATGATTCCTTTGAGACCACCTTTGGGACCGAAAGTGTGAACGATAAATCCCCAAACACCGATTTCCTTAATCGTGAGAAACAGCCAAACAAGGAAAGAGGAAACTGCGATGCCAATGGTGGCATTAAGGTCTGCTGTAGGCGGGCGGAGCAGCGGTTCGTGAGCCGCATCAATGGACAGAAAACCCGTTCCTTTTCCCCAGCCGATGGTGCCCACGCCCGGCAGCAGGCCGAACCAGTTCGAGATGAGGATGTAAATGAACAATGTGCCGAGCAGCGGGAAGGCCAGCTTTGCCTGCTTCGCACCGACAATGCCGACGACCTGGTTGTAAAGAAACTCAACGATGAACTCGAGGAAGTTCTGCGCCTTGTGTGGCACCAGAGTCATGTTCTTGGTCGCTTTGCGCGAGAACCACAGAACGATACCGAGAACAACCAGCGCCACGAGCACCGAGTTGGTCAGAAACTCCAGCGTTCCACTATTGTGAAACAGCTCCGCTGCCTTGCTGTCCACGTTGGCAAGCAGCGGCGAAAAGGAGTCTGAGTGTGGAAGCAAAAGCGACATGAGGGTAAGGTCTGCCCGGGGGGAGAGGTGTAGGGTCTGGCCGGGATGGCGGGCGCTTTTTCTAGCCACATGAGGCAGGGGTCGCAAGCCCTATTTGTGAAAAATTTCACAAAGTCCGCCGGGCCTCGGTTTGCAGCTTGGAATGACGCCTTGTTTTGCCTTCGCTCGACATAGTCACTGCCCCGTGCGAGCGTTGTCTTAATGTTGTCTGTTTCTCGTCAAATCTGCATCGCTCTCGCATTGGCCGTTTCTGCCAGTGCTGCCACGAAGTCGAAGTCGCGCTCAGTTTCCGCCTATGGGAAGCCGAATGTACTGTTCATCATCGCGGATGATCTGCGTGACTATATCGGCTGGATGGGCGGGCATCCGCAGGCGGTGACGCCGAACATGGATCGTTTGGCGAAAATGGGCATGCGCTTCACGAATGCGCATTGCAACTACGCGCTGTGCAATCCTTCGCGCACGAGCTTGCTCACCGGCATGCTGCCGTCATCGAGCGGTGTGTTTGGCAACGAGCAGGACTGGCGGCGCAGTGTGCAGATCGTTGGCAAGCCGACACTGCCGGAGTATTTCAAGGCGCAGGGTTACACGACTGCCGCAGCGGGAAAAATCTTCCACGCGAATCATGGCGGGCCGGAAGGCCGTCTTACGGGCTGGCATGGTGGTCGGCGTGGCTTTGAGCAGGATGCGGCGTGGGATGTGCGCTTTCCGATTGCGGGCGTGCAGATTCCTGATCTTCCTGTTCACACTGGGCAGAACTTCAACGGACTCAACATCTGGCACTGGGACTGGGGTGGCATTCAAGTCGAGGATGATAAGACCGACGACGGCCAGATTGCCACTTTTGCCGCCGACTTCCTCGCCAAGAAGCAGAAACAACCGTTCTTCCTCGCGCTCGGCCTCTATCGGCCACATTCGCCGTGGTATGTGCCGCAGAAGTACTTCGATGCGCTGCCGCTCGACTCGATCAAGCTGCCGGAAGTGAAAGCAGACGATCTCGATGACGTGCCTGCCATCGCCAAGACACATCTCAAGGAAGGCTATCATCAGAAGATTGTCGAAAAGAACCTCTGGAAGGACGCCGTGCGCGCCTATCTCGCGAACGTGGCGTTTTGCGATGCGATGCTCGGCCGCATCCTCGAAGCGGTCGAAAAAGGCCCAAATGCGAAGAACACGATCATCGTCTTCACCTCGGATCACGGCTGGTATTTCGGCGAGAAGCAAATGTGGCACAAAGGCAAGCTGTGGGAGCCGACAACGCGAGTGCCGTTGACGATTTATGCGCCCGAAATGACGAAGGCCGACACCACATCAGCGCAGCCCGTCGCACTCATTGATCTGTATCCCACGCTTTGCGCTCTCGCCAAGCTGCCGCTGCCAGAACATCTCGACGGCAGCAGTTTGAAGCCGCTGCTACTCGATCCGACAGCGAAACGAGACAATCCCGCCATCACCTGCATGGGCGGCGGCAAGAATGCCGGCTACGCGGCCCGTGACGAACGCTGGCGCTACATCCGTTACTCGGATGGCAGTGAGGAACTCTACGATCATCAAACCGATCCCAACGAGTGGACGAATCTTGCCGCTAAACCTGAATGCACGGTGGAGAAAACTCGCTTAGCCGCCTTTTTCCCGCAGGAGTTCAAAAGTGCCGTGCGTCCGGCTGCCGAGGTCGTTGTGGCCGCCAGTCCGGCGGGTTCCGCTGACCTGGTGCTGAAGATCGGTGATGAAATCAGCGCCGCCGAAGCACCAAAATTGCAGGGCAGGGGAATCTTCATCAATGCAGCCTTTGAGTTTGATCCCGCCATTGACCAGGACAGCACGCTGCTGGCGCATGGCGATGCGCAGTCCGGTTACGCGCTGCATCTCGTTGCTTCGAAACCGACGTTGACGGTGTTTGTGAATGGCAAGGAGACGGTGATTGCCGGTGCGCTCCTGGAAAAAGGCCGCGTTAACATTCGTGCGATGATTGATCTCGGCGGTGTCATCTCGATCGCCGTCCCTGGCCACAGCGAAGTGCTCGGCGTGGCTCCATTTGACAAAGGATTCCCACAAGAACCCAAATCAGGCATCGCAGCGGGGCAAAGTTTCGGAATGCTGAAAGCCGCCAGTTATCCCAACAGCACGCCTTTCGATGGTGTCGTCCATCGCCTGAACCTCACCATTCTTCCGCCGCTGGAAACGACAGGGCCCCAAGGAAAATAGGCGTGTCCGCAACAGAGAAAGGGCACTTCTGCAAAACTGGAGATCTTTTAGTTGGAAGGTTGGCAGGTCATGGCGCGCAGGATACCCTGGCCAGGAACTCCCCACGCAAGACCGCCATCATCCGCAGGAATATCCCACAGGGTCGGCGAAGAGACCGGAATCGGAGCGAGTCCGCTTTGGTTGTGTCGATGCTGGAAGGGCCAAGGTAATTCAGACTTGGTAATTCTTCGCGAGGTCGATTACTTCGACTCCGGTGTCTTGGCACCTTCCTTGAAGCAGTAGAGGTGCGTGTGGGTGGTGATGTAGAGGGCACCGTTGGCGGCGACGACGCTGCTGAGCAACGGGGAGGGGAACTCGATGGTCTTGAGTTCCTTCAACTCCTTGCCTTCGGCGAGGATGAAGAGTTCGCCTTCTTCGTTGCCGATCCAGACTTTGCCGTCTGCAACGACCGGGCTGGCCCAGATGTGGCCTTTGGTGTCGAACTTCCAGTATTCTTTGCCGGTCTTGGCATCCAGGCAGAAGAGACGGCCGGTGTAGTCAGCGGCATAAACGAGACCGTCTTTGATGGCGGGAGTGGAGATGGTGCGTTCGATGCCTTTGAAGGTCCACACGGGCTTGCCGCTGAGGTCGCCGGTGCCTTTGGGGTCGATGCAGCTCAGGCAGCCGACGCCTTCGCCGTGCTCGGGGTCCTGGCCAATGGGGACATACACCAGGCCGTCATAGACGACGGGGGTGGCGATGATTTCGCTGGGGCCGTCGTATTCGACGTACTTGATGGGTTCACCGGCGGAGTTCTTACGGTACTCGGGCGGGTTTGCGTCATAGCGCCAGTATTCTTTGAGGATGTCGAGGCCTTCGGCGTCTTTCTTGGTCTCCGGGGCCATGGAATAAACCCAGCCGTCACCGGCGGCGAAGATGATCTGCGGCTTGCCGTTCACTTCCAGGGAGTTCGGCGAAGACCAGGAGCAGTGCAGCACACGCTCACTGGCGACGTGGTCCATTTCACCAAGCAGGGTGCCGTCATTGGCATTGAGCATGATGAAGCTCGGAGAGTTCGGTGCGGGGATGTTGGTGTGGGTCCAATCAACGCCGTTGCAGGTGGGAGCGAAGAGTTTGTCGTCCAAAATGAGCGGGTAGCCTGCTGTGGCGTTGTGCTGGAAGACGCCGAGTTCTTTGTACATGTCATAGACCCAGAGGATGTCGGCATCCGTGGTGCCGGGGACGAGTGGCGGCGTGGGTTTGCCGTCTTTGTCGAGCGGAGCCATGAAGGCGCCTTCGTCCTGCATGCCCTGGTTGCCATTGGCCAGGCCGTTCACGTCGAAGCAGACGATCTGGCAGCGATTGCCGGGAACGTAGCCTTTGTCGCCGACGATGGTGGGGCTGGCGCAGATGCCGAGGTATTCCCAGTCGTTGACTTTGCCGCTGCCCATCTTGGGCGAGACGAGCTGCCAGAGGAAGTTGCCGGTCTTTTCTTCAAAGACCATCACGATGCCACGGTCGCCGATGTGCTTTGGATCGCGCGGGGATTCATTGTTGGTGCCGACGTACACTTTGCCATTTGCGATCATGGGCGTGCCGTAGGTCTGGGAGCCCAGCTTGGCCACCCAGAGGCAGTTCTTGGTGGTGCTCATGTCGATGTCTTCGGCACCGGGGCCTTGGTTGGCCTCTTGCGCGTCGGGGCGGAGGCGTCCGGCAATTTTAGGAGCAGCCTTGGGGCCGTATTTCTTGCCGGGATCGAAATCGATCGGCAGACCTTTCTCGTCGGAAACCATGTTGCGAGTATTGCCGCCGCCCCACTGCGCGTAGTCTTTGCCGGAGGATGCCGGAGCCGCCGCCGATGAGACGGTGACGGTCGCCGAGACCGAAGCAGTGACCTTGGCTGGAGCCGCCGGTGCTGCTGCGGTCGCGGTCGCGGCGGGAGCTGCCGGAACGGCGACGGCTGCAGCCGTCGGAGCCGCAGGAGTGGTGATGTTTTCGGATTTGCCGCACGAGTTGAGCAAGAGCGGCGCCGATGCGACGAGTGCCGCAGCAAGGATGAGGGTGGTTTTGGTGGTCATGTTGTCAGAAAATCAGGTCAAGGGTTGGTCAAGATGAGGTCAAGGTCGCGGGACGGAGAGGCTTAGTTTGGCGTGACGCTGAGATTGTCCAGATACACACGCTTCTGGTTCAGCGGCGTGAAGCCGAAGATGCCAGGGGAACCGTTGGTGTGGGCGCGAGGGACTTTGACTTCGATGGTCCAAGCTTCTGGCTCGGCCTGAGTTTTGTCCCAGACTTTGGCGCGCACGACACCACTGCCATCCTTGGCGACATCGACGCGGGTCTTGAGCGTGTACCAAGTGTTGGCAGCGACCTTGAAGATGGCTTCCTGCTTGAGGCGCTCCAGGTTGGAGCTGACTTCGAGTTTGCCGGCATTGCCACGCAGGCAGATGAGGTAGCGCTGATTGATGAGGCCGATGTCGGACTTCGCACGGGCGCTGCCGTCGGTCATCACGTCGGCCTGCATCGTGTAGTTCGAGAGATGGGACGGGGCGACAAAGACGGTGCCGCGCTGGAACAGCAGGCGGTCAAAGGTCTTGGCGAACACTTTGTTGCCAGCCACTTCACGCACGTCGAATTTGAAGCGCGCGCCGATCCATGGCAGCGGCGGGTAGGCGAACTTCACGCCTTCGGTTGGCTGGTCTTCCTTCAAGTCGTTGCCGTCGAAGTTTTCGACCAGCGGCAGGTTGCGCAGCCCGCGGCCACGAATCGTGCCGAAGAGGCCGTCAGGGGCGGTGCCTTTGAAGGCACCGGCGCTGGAACGAGCATCGGGAGCGACGACGAGTTCTCCTGCGTCGTTGAATTTGGCGTCCATCGTCGCCTTCACCTTGGCGGTCGGCGGGATGAAGCTTTCCCACTTCACGCCTTTGACATCATCGCTGACGATGAAGCCGTTCGCATCAATGCTGCGGACGCGGAAGCCCTGCTTGCCGCCGGTCATGATGACGGTTTCGGCTGGCACGATCTGCAACGCCACTGCTTTGCCCGCTTTCGGAATCTCAGGAACTGGGGCCGCATCGACCTTGATGCCCTTGTTCGGAATTGGGAAGGCATAGAGATGCTTGGTGGTCGTGACATACAGCGTGCCATCACACACGCTGGGTGCGCCGAGGCAGTCGCCGTCGAGTTTGATCTCCTGCACGATCTCCGCGTCCGTTGCGCCGGGCTTCACAACGCTGAGCTTGCCTTCGAGCAGCGGAATGTAGAGCAGTCCATCCACATAGAGCGGTGAGGAGTGCAGGTTGGCGTTGCTGAGCTTCTTCTTCCAGATCGTCACACCCGTGTCGGCGTTGATGGCATAGAGTTCGGCACCGTCAGTGAGCTGGTAAATCACATCGCCCACGATCACGGGAGAGCTGCTGGTGACACTGATGGAGGAATTGCGCCAGAGTTCGACGCTGGGTTCCAGCGTGGTGGCTTCCAGTGCTGGCGGGACGGGTGCGTCGAGTTTTTCCGGCAGCTTGATGCAGATCATGCGGCCCTTCTCGGAGTTATCGACGTTTTCGTCGCCATGCACGGCAATCAAGGTGTCCTTGTGCAGGACGACGGAAGGATTCACACCGTTTTTGCAGATCGGCAGCTTCCAGTAAGGCTTGCCGCTGCGGGCGTTGACGCAGACGATGTGGCCGCAGCCGGTGGTAAAGTAGGCGACACGTTTGCCATCGCGAGTTTCGAGCACGGGCGTCGAGAATGAGCTGTCCACGGGCGGCGAGACACCGGGCAGCGTCCACCACACGAGTTCGCCGGTTTTTTTGTCGAAACCATACGCACGGTCGGCTGCAGGACCGTCAGCGCCCCAGTTGGAGAAGATGAAGTGGATGATGACGAGATCGCCTTCGATCACCGGGCTGCCCACGCGGGAGTTTGGGAAGGTCATGCGGCCAAGGTCTTCCATCAGCGGGATCTCAAAGACCTTCTTGCCATCGAGTTCGTAGCAGAGGAAAACGCCCGCATTGCTCGTGAAGTAGATGCGCTTCGTTTCAGGATCGACGGTCGGTGCGCCGATGGAGTAGCGGTTGTAGATTGAATCGCTGAGATAATCGGGAATCTCGTGCTGCCAGAGCTGCTTGCCTGTTTTTGCGTCAAGGCAGGTCAGCAGTTCGATCAGATCGGTCGTTTCGCCTTTGTAGCCCCACAGGATGACTTTGCCATCCACCACCACCGGACAGCCACGGCTGCGGATGTCTGCCGTCCAGGCCGCTGTGTCAGCCAGCTTGCCTGCATCCGTGTAATGCTCCAGGCTCACACCGTTTTGCGTCGGGCCGCGCCAGTTCGTCCAGTCATTGGCGTGAAGCAGGCTGGTCAGTGCCAGCGAGGCGGCGATCAAAGAACCGAATGGGGTGCGGGGACGAGGGTGCATGAGTTGGGTTTGATTGGAGAAAAGGAACATCGTGAGCGTGTGCCGCGCTTCAATGCGATTTTCATACCTTTCGCAAGGGAGGCGGCAGCGGTGCCAACGGGGGATGGGTCAACGCGACGCATTCGCAAATTCTTACGGGCGTGGCGAGGCGCAGGCCGCTCCCAAGATGAGTTTACTCCTTCAATGGCGGTGGTCGGTGGCTCTGAATCTGCGCTTTGAAGTCGCCGAGGCTGTTCCAGTGGGCGTGTGCGTTGAGATCGACTTCGGCGATGGCCAGCGTGCCGAAGTTGTCGGCTTTGGCGAGGACATCGCCATAGTGGTCGTAGATGCCGGAGATCATCCAGGCGTGCTTGCTGGCGTCGGTGTAGGTGCTGCTGACGACATAGACGTGGTTTTCGCAGGCGCGGGCGGCGGCGAGCATGGGATTGCAGCCCCAGACGGGCCAGGCGATGATTTCGGCGCCCTTGACGGTCAAAGCGCGGGCGACTTCGGGGAAGAAGCCGTCGTAGCAGATCATCATGCCGACTTTGCCGAAGCGGGTGTCGAACACGGGATAGTCATGGCCCGGCGTGATGCCGGCCTCGATCTCACTGCGTGGCAGCGTGACTTTGCGATACTTGCCGATGAGTTTGCCATCGGGACCGAGAAGCGCGGCGGTGTTGTAGAGCGTCTTGCCCTCGCGCTCGACGAGACCGGCGACGATGTAGAGATCGTGCTGCTTCGCGAGCTTGCCAAAATATTCGGTGCTGGGGCCGGGAACGGTCTCGGCACATTCATTCATCGTCTTGCCGGTGCCGTAGTAGGTGAGCGTTTCGGGGAGAACGACGAGGTCGGCCTTCTGTTTCGCCGCTTCAGCGATGAGCGGGGCGAACTGCGGCGGTTTATCGGCGGGATTTTTGCCTTCCTTCGGCTGGAGATGAATCGTGGCGAGCCTGACCTTGCGTGCAGCCGGTGCGGACACGGCGGTGAGTGAAATGTCGCTCCATTCGACACGCGCATTGGCGGCCCATTGAAGATACAGCTCGATTTTTGCCTGCGTGGCCTTGAGCGGAGCACGAAGCGTCTCTTCGCAGTGCGCCCACTTGTTGGCCGCGCTGTCGGGAACATGCGGATACTCAGGTTCGGCACGCGGAACGGTGCCTTTGGCATAGCCTTGCTTCGCCGGTTCCTCCCAGGTGACGGGATTGCCTTTGTCATCCTGCCAGATCACGCGGGCATACACACTGCGGCGTGCCGTGGTCATGGCGCTGGATTTTTTCCATGCGCTGAACTGGAAATGTTTCCCGCCTTCGACGGGCAGTATGCGCGTCCAGCAGCCGATCCAGTGCTCGCCCTTGCCGGTTTCGAGCAAGAGGGAGCCATGGCCGTCATGACCACCGGTTTTGATCACGGCCGCATCCGGCTTCGCCTCGTCACGCGGCGACCACAGCAACCAACCTTCGGAGAAGGCCGCGTGGGAGGTGGTGGCGAGGAGGCAGAGGAGCAAGGTGAACGTTTTCATGCGGCAATGTACGCATGCGCTGGGTCGGATTGCTCATTACAGACTTGAAATCACTTCTCATCCAGTCCGCGCCGGATGCGATATTTGATCGCAAGCTGGTGGGCGGGTGAATTCGCAAAAGTCATGGCCTTGATGCGTTCGAGTTGGAGCAGGGCGATGCTTTGGACGGCGTGGAAGTAGCCGCTGCTGTGAGCGATGTTGAGCAGGCGGTTGAGGTAATCGAGCTGGAGATTCTGGCGCATGGTGCTTACGGGTTTGGCGGGATCGTCGCCGGTGCAGATGGCGGTAGTGAGGGAAGTCATGACTTCATCAAGGCTGACTTCATTGCCGTAGAGAGCGGTGTCCATGATGCGCTGCTGCGTGCTGGGATGCATGAGGTGATCCAGGAGCGAGCGCTGCACTTTGAAGACGCGGTCGTGCAGTTTTGGGTCTTCACCTTCGCTGCGATGCTCGAAGCCACGGCGTTGTTGCTGGAGGTGCGCGTAGAGTTCCGGCGGGGCGCTGAGGGCGTCGGGGGCAAAGGCATATTTCGCCAACGCGGCCAAAGCGGCGCGCTGTTTGGTGGCTTCGACGGGTTTGAGCGGCACGGTGCCGGCGGCCTGGCCCTGCACGGCACGTTCGACATAGACGCCGCCGACTTGGCGTGACATGGCGGTGAGCGAGTTGCTGGCGTCGCTGGTGAGCGTGACATAGGCCTGCGCGACTTCCTGCCAGCTTTTGCCGGGATCAGCCACGTCTTTGAGGATGTTCTTCAATTCGGCGCTCACCATCTCGCAGCGTTGTGCGCCGTAGGTGATGGGATCACTGCTCATGTCAAAGAGCATCGCACGCGGGTCGATGGCCTTGCCGACGGCACGCATGTCATCAGCGTCGTTGGCAAAGGCTAGCTCGGGCTGGTGCGAGTGTGCGGCAATGGCTTCGAGGCGTTTGGCTTCTTCGATGGGATCTTCCAAGGACTCGCTGTAGCCGTAGCTGATGACCCAGTGGTCATAGGGGCCGGGTTTGGTGGTGAAGTACTGGCCCTGCGGGGTGCCTTTGGGTGCGATGTTGACCGGCGGGTAATCCATCACGGAACCCGTGAGGCCAATTTTTTCCGTGATGGCGGCGTTGTGGACGTCCACGGCATTGTGAAGCTGGCTGCCGCGGAAATTATGGCTCAAACCGAGTGTGTGGCCGACTTCGTGCAGCGCGAGGTAGTAGAGCGATTCTTTGATGAGGCGGCCAACTTCGATGCGGTCGCTCTTTTGCAGACGCAGCATGGTCTGGCCGAACATGAGGCCGTGGCGGGCGCTGCTGCAGGCGGTGCAGGCATGCGGATCGGCGGCGTGAGTGCCGGCGGCGGTTTCGCTGGCGAGGCCGAGGTCGTCGAAGAGCTTCTTGGTGAGGAGGCGCTTGGTGACGAAGCTGTACTCGAGCATAATGTCAGCGCCGAGAATTTCTCCGGTGCGGGGATTGGCAAAGCTGGGGCCGTAACCGCCGAAGGGCGGGTTCACACTGCTGGTCCAGCGCAGGACGTTGTGCTCGATGTCGCCAGCGTCCCACTTCGCGTCGTCGGGCTGTTGTTTGACAACGACGGCATCTTTGAAGCCGGCGGTTTCGAAGGCTTCGTTCCATTTTAGCACGGCGGCACGGATGGTGTCGCGGAACTCCACGGGCGTGGTGTTTTCGATCCAGAAGGTGATGGGTTCGACAGGTTCGCTCAAGGCCGTGCCGGGCTTCTGCTTCACGAGGTGCCAGCGGTGAATCACATCGCGATACGGCGCGACGTCGGTACTGGTCATGTCGGTGATCTGATGCGTGAAGTAGCCGAGGCGCGGGTCATCCAAGCGCGGTTTGAAGTCGTTCTCCGGCATGGCGATGAGTGTGTGCTGCACCTGCACGCTGATGTAACGCGGGTCGGTGACATCGGCTTCGGCCTCCCATGAGGGCGTCGGGTTTTCATACACATACTCGGCGATGATAGCGGTGTTTTTGGGGTAGCCGTTGATGCGGACGATCTTTGACTTTGTCTCGGAGAGTCTGCCGAGCACGGCCTTGCCGCCGGAGGAGTCGCCCTGCTTCACGGCGGTGAGGGTTTCGCGCAAAAACAGATTCGTGGCGGAGATTAGCACGCCATCCTCGTCCTCAGCGAGGATGCTTTCGCTGGCGAGGATGGCGGGGCTGGTGTTGGCACGCTTTGCTTTGGCGAGGGCGTTCTGCGGATCGAAGTAAAGCGCAGTGTTGTGCTCGACGAACTCGATGCGGTCAAAGGCCTTGCGCAGGCCGAAAACGATGGAGTCGCCGTAGCGCCCGCGATTGTGCCCGGCAGCGACGACGCCATCAACGCTGTGATTGAAGTAAATGAAGTCGGGGCCGATCTGGTTCTTCGCGACGAACAGCCATGCAGCGCCTTTTTCGGTATCAAGATACATGCGGAACAGGCCGTCGAGACGCTGAAAGCCTTTGGTGAAGTCCGCGACCGATTTGCGCTTGGGTTTGTCTTCCGTGGGCTTCGTGACGGCCGACGGTGGAGTCGCGGGAGCTGGTGCTGCGGTTTGCGCCGGTGCGGCGGGCTGGGTCGGCGGTTTTGGCGGGGTAGGGGCGGGCTTGTCGGGAACCGGCACGGGTTCTGGTTTCGGTTCCGGCTTGGGGTCGCGTTTTGGCTCCGGCTTGGGCTCGGGTTTCGCTGGTTCCGGTTTTGCCGGCTCAGGCTTGGCTGGGGCCGGTTTGGGCTGCGGCTTCGATTCGGGAGCGGAATGCAGGCTTGCGAGGGTAAAAGCGAGCGCGAAGCAGGTGAGTATGGTGCGGGGCAGCATGGCGGGGACGGGTTGGGTGATCGCGAGATTAACGTCACCGGCCCCACCTTGCACACAATTCATGGTAAGATTTGTGCAGGCCCTGCGTTTTCGCGCTTGGAAACACCCCCTTCCGCCCCCTATGAAAGCCCACAGCCTCCTCCTTGCTTGCCTGACTTTGACCGCCGCCTCGCTCCACGCGGCGATGCTGCCAGAGAGCCAGAAAATCGACCAACTCCTCGCCCAAGGCTGGGAAAAGGCCGGTGTGAAGCCAAACGCGCCCGCCAGTGACGACGTGCTCGTCCGCCGCCTCTACCTCGACATTGCGGGCCGCATCCCGACCATCGAGGAAGCTGCCGACTACACGAAATCGAGCGATCCGCAGAAGCGCGCGAAACTCATCGACGCTCTGTTGGCCTCCGACGGCCACACCAGCCACATGTTCAACTACTGGGCAGACATCCTGCGCCTCTCCGACAATGTCAAAGGCCGCCTCACCGCCGAAGCTTATGAAGAGTGGCTCAAGAAGCAAATCAAGGCCAACACACCCTATGATCAGTTCGTTAAAAATCTGCTCACCACCGACGGCGGCGTGTGGGACAGCGGCAGCATCGGCTTCTGGCAGCGGGACGAGAACAAGCTCGACCACCTCGCCTACACCGTGCAGGTCTTCCTCGGCACCAACATCGTCTGCGCGCAGTGCCACAACCATCCCTTCGATAAATGGACGCAGATGGACTACTACCACATGGCCGCCTTCACCAACGGCATGGACACCAAGGGTGGCGGTTTCAACATCAAGACGGAGAAGCCCAAGCAGCAGTTCGACAAAAAACTGCTCGCCAACATGACGCCAAAAGAGCGCAAGGCCTACATGCAGAAAATGCAGGCGGAGCAAAAGACCGCCGCCAAGACCGAAACGGCCAGTGTCAGCCGCGAGGACATGCAAAAGGTCAAACAAGCCATGCAGGACGTGATGAAGCCGCTGCGCTATACCAGCGCCCAGTGGCAGGAGGGCAGGCTGCCCACGCTGCCGCATGACTATCAGTACAAAGACGGCAAGCCCGGCGAAAAAGTCGCCGCCAAGGCCATGTTCGGCCACGAGGCCGAGTTGAAGCCCGGCCAGACCACGATCCAGTCCTTTGCCGATTGGATGACCAATCCGCAGAACCCGCGCTTCACCACCGTCATCGCCAACCGCATGTGGAAGAAGGCTTTCGGCATCGGTTTGATCGAACCGGTTGATGAATTGACCGATAGCACCGTCGCCAGCAATCCCGCGCTGATGGATTACCTCAGCGAGCTGGTGGTTCAGCAAAAATACTCGCTCAAATCCTTCCTCCGCGTGCTGTACAACACGGACACCTACCAGCGCGCCGCCAGCACGCAGGAAGTGCCGCTGGGCGAGACCTACCACTTCACCGGTCCCATCCTGCGCCGCATGAGCGCCGAGCAGGTGTGGGATTCCTTCGTCACATTGGACAAAGGCAACGTCGATGACAGCGTCGATGAAGAAAACACCCGCTTGCACCAGTATCTCGACGATCTCTCGATGTTCCTCGGCACCATCAAAGCGAAGGGCGCGGAAGGTTTGGTCGAAATCGCCCGTGCGAACGCCGACAAACTCGCCGCCAACCAGAAAAAGGTCGAGGAGATGAAAGCGAAGCTCGCCGCCGTGAAGGAAAAAGGCGGAGACACCACTGCCGAGGCCAGGGCGCTCGCCCGCGAGTCGCAGCAGATCCGCAAGGAAACCGAACGCGACTTCCTCGTCGCTCTCGTCGGTGAAGAGCGTGCCAATGATCTGCGCCAGGGCTACAACGCCAAGCAGCCGGAAAAAACCAAGCGTCCGCAAATCGATCCCAAACAGCTCGCCAGCATGACCAAGGAGCAGCGGAAGGAGTTCATGAAGAGCTACCAAAAAAGTGGTGCTGGCGGTAAAGACGTCAACCTCGCTACCCGTGCCAGCGAGCAACCCAGCCCCGCGCGTCCTGGCACCTTCCTGCGCACCTTCGGTCAGAGCGACCGCGAGCAGATCCAAAACGCCAGCGACGACGCCTCCGTGCCGCAAGCGCTGACGCTGCTCAACGGCCCCGTCGCCGAGATCCTCAGCAGTCCCGCCTCCAAGCTCAATCAAGACCTCGCCAAGGCAGATTCACCCGCCAAGAAGATCGAAACGCTTTATCTCGCCCTCCTTGGCCGCAAGCCCAACGCGAACGAGCAAGGCGTGCTGAGCGGCGTCATCCAAGAACGCGGCGACAAAGCCGTCACCGACGTTACCCACGCACTGATCACCGGCTCGCAGTTCCTTTTCGTCCAGTAAGCAGGGAGCATGGGGCTTGGAGCATGGAATGACTCGTTGAATCACACGCAACACTAACTCGAACCACTTGAATCTATGAGCATGTTTCGATTCCAAGAACTCACCGTTTGGCAGCGGGCGATGGAATTGGGCATCGAACTGGACGAGTTGTCGGATGCGCTGGAAGCCGCACGTCGATACCGCTACGCAGAACAACTGCGTGCCGCCGCGTTAAGCATCTCCGACAACATCGCCGAAGGATCTGGAAGCACCTCCAAGAAGGATTTCGCTCACTTTATGAACATTGCCAAGCGCTCTGCGTTTGAGAACGCCAACATGCTCATCTTCTTCGAGCGCAAACAGTTTTTCGCCACTACCACCTGCCAGCCACTGCTCGTTAAACTAGAAAGCCTCTGCCGCATGATCGAAGCTTTCCGCAAGACCCTCGTCCCACCGACATAGCAGCCCACCCAGTCTTTCGAGCCACCCTCGGCTCATTCCATGCCCCACGCCCCCCGCTCCAAGCCCTGCCTCTTTAACACCAAGACCCAAAAGCCATGAACACGTCCCTTCACAGCACCCCCCACACTTGCGACGACCTCTCCCGCCGCGACTTCGCCAAAAACATCGCCAAGACCTGTCTCGGCGTCTCTGTCATGAGTGCGCTAGCACCGCGTGGCTTTGCAGTGCCGTTTGAAGGCTCTTCCAAGCTCAAACAGGCCGCCACGGCCAAGCGTGTCATCTATTTGTACATGTCCGGTGGCATGACGCATCTGGATACTTTCGGCGTCGTGCCCGGTGCGGACACCATGGGCAGCACCAAAGCCATCAAGACCAGCGCCGATGGCGTGCAGATCAGCGAATACCTGCCTGAAACGGCCAAGATGATGCATCGCGGTGCGGTCATCAATTCACTCAGCTCCACGCAGGGCGCGCATGCGCAAGGGAACTACTTCCAGCACACCAGTTACACCATGCGCGGTGCCACCCGGCATCCCACGATGGGTGCCTGGCTGCAAAAATTCCAAGGCAAAGGCAACACTGACCTTCCCGGTTCCGTCATCATCACCGGAGACAGCAAACACGCCGGTGGTGGCTTTTTCGAGGCAGCGTTCCAGCCGCTCATCCTCAACGATCCTGCCAAAGGCCTGCAAAACAGCCACAAGCCCGCAACGCTCAGCGAGGCCGACTTCGACTACCGCCTCGGCCTCTCTGCCAAGCTCGACCAAGGCTTCCGCCAAGCCTACAACTACAGCGGCGTCAAAGCCTATGCCGAGGTCTATAAAGACGCCATCAAGGTCATGAAGAGCGAAGACCTCGACGCCTTCGACCTCACCAAGGAAAGCGCCGAAACCCACGCCGCATACGGCGAAGGCAATTTCTCCCAAGGCTGCCTGCTCGCGCGTCGTTTGGTCGAGCACGGCGTGAAATTCGTCGAAGTCACCCTCGGTGGCTGGGACATGCATCAGGACATCTACGCCCGCCTGCCTGAACGCGCCGCCGAGCTCGACAAAGCACTCGGTGCCCTGCTCGCCGACCTCGAACGCCGTGGCCTGCTTGATGACACCCTCGTCGTCCTCACCTCCGAATTCGGCCGCACGCCAAAGATCAATGGAAACGATGGCCGCGACCACTATCCGAAGGCTTTCAGCTCCGTCCTCTGGGGCGGCGGCATCGCTGGTGGTCAAACCTACGGCAAGACCGACAAAGGCATCGAAGTCACGGAAAACAAAGTGAACGTCCCCGACTTCAACGCCACCATCGCCTTCGCCCTCGGCCTGCCGCTCGACATGGTCCTCTACAGCAGCACCAAGCGCCCCTTCACCGTCACCGACAAAGGCCAGCCGCTCACGAGCTTGTTTGGTTAAGATTGTAGCCAAGCTCGCCAGAGCTTGGACTGGCGCTCCGTAAACACCCGTACCACAAGTAGTGTGAGAAGCGTTCGTTTTCTCACGATTTGATCTCATGCGTTCACTACTCGCCCTCCTGTTGGTGCTGATGACGATTGCTGCTCAGGCGCAGCAGATCGATCTCGAAAAAATCTTTGAGGAGCGCAATCTCGGGCCGGTGGGTGAACTGCTGGCGAAGGGGGATTACGAACTCGTCGCACGCATCGGCGAAGCGGCGGTGGAGAAGGGGTTGAAGGCACCGGACTGGCGCATCCTGCGCTTCAAGGCGCTCACCGAGCTGGGGCAGATCGACACGGCGTTGGATGAAATCGCCAAGGCGCTGGTGTTTTTCCCAGATCACTTCGAACTGCTGATGCTGCGGTATGATCTGGCGAAGCTGCTGGGCAAGGCGGACATCGCGGCGGAGGCGTTGAAGAAGCTGAATGAGGTGGCGCGGACGAAACCGGCGAAGGATCGCACGGCGATAGAGTCGGTGTCGCTCGGGCGTGCGGCGCTGGTGCTCGGGGCGGATGCGCAGAAGGTCATCGCGCAGTATT
>JAYVIO010000447.1:0-6705 GCA_043770175.1 Verrucomicrobiales bacterium
GCGTGCATGGTTGAAAGTTTGCGGTTGTTTGCCGTTGTTGGCGGTGGTTTGCAATGGTTTACCAAACAACTGCAAACGCGCGAAGCGCCAACCATCGCAAACAACCGCCAACTCATCACTACCATGCCCAATCCCTGGACCGGAATCGGAAATCCCTACACGAAGCAAGAAGTCGTTGATCGTCTCAAGGCGACGCTGGCCAAAGGCGAGCCGATCATCGCGGCGGGCGCGGGTACGGGCATCAGTGCGAAGTTCATCGAGAAGGGCGGTGCTGATTTGATCATCATCTACAACAGCGGACGCTTCCGCATGATGGGCCACGGCAGCACCTGCGGCCTCATGGCTTATGGCGATGCCAACGCGATTGCCATGGAGATCGGCGAGTATGAAGTGCTGCCGGTGGTCAAAGAGATCCCGGTCATCTGCGGTGTGCATGCCACGGACCCCCGCCGCCGCATGTGGCACTGGCTGGGACGCGTGAAGGAGATGGGCTTCAGCGGTGTGAACAACTTCCCCACCCACACCATTGTGGACGGTCACTTCCGTGGTGTGCTGGAAGAGACCGGCATGAGCGTGGAGAAGGAATTTGAAATGGTCGGCCTGGCCACCCGCATGGACCTGTTCAGCATCGTCTATGTGGCGACGCCGGAAGAAGCGATCAAGATGGCCAAGAACGGCGCGGATGCGATCATCGCCCATGTCGGCACGACCGTGGGTGGCAGCATCGGCGTGACGAATGCGGTAGTGAGCTGGGACCACACGGTCAAAGTCACCCAGGACATCATTGATGCGGCGAAAAGTGTGAACCCGAACGTCTTCACTCTTACGCACGGCGGCCCGATCAACACGCCGAAGGACGCGGAATACATCCTCAGCAAGACCACGGCGGACGGCTTCGTCGGTGCCAGCAGCCTAGAGCGCATGGGCGTGGAGGATTCGCTGACGAGTCTGACGCGTGAATTCAAACGCGTGCCGCTGGGGCTTAGAGCGTAGGGCACAGGGCGTAGAAACATGCTTTGGCCGATGATCATCGCAGACCAAGCGATGACCCTTCGCCCTTTGCTCTTTGCCCTTAGCGGCGCAAAGCGCCGCAGAATCGCATTTTGCAAAACTTTTACCGGCATGTATGCTCGTCCGCGCGTTACTACGTGTAATACCCCCTGCCCATGTCCGACGACCCTTTCAACAACCGCCCCGACGGCCCCAGCCGCCGCAACCAAGATCCGCAGTTCAACTGGCGCGGTTTTATGCTTTTCGCCCTTGCGATCACTTTGCTGATCTCGGGGTTCATGATGAACAAGGGGATGGCTGGCAGCCGCAAAGTCTTCAACTACGCCGAGTTTAAGGAGCATGCCGAAGCGGGACGCATCGACGACAAGAAGAAGCTTGAACTCGTCAACCTCGACACCACCTCGGAACAGACCATTCGCGGCTACTATTTTCCGATGCCTGCGGTCAAAACGGGTGAAACCGAATCGGCCGCCCCGAGCTTGAGCAAGCCGGTGCTCACCGAACCCGCCAAAGACATCACCGACAAGCCAGCAACCTTTGGCAGCGCCACCCCTGACTCCAAGCCATTCACGGTCGCGGTAAACATCGAGTTCCAGAAAGAGGAACTGCGAGATCTCCTCAAAGCACACAACCTTGTACTCATCCCGGTCTATGAAAACGAGATGTGGTCTTCGCTGCTCGGCTTTCTGCTGCCGCTGCTGATCATCCTCGCCTTCTTCTACTTCCTGGTGCGCCAGCAGCTTCGCAGCGCGGGCCGTGGCGCGATGAGCTTTGGCAAGAGCAAGGCCAAGATGCTCGCCCAGGACCGCAACAAGGTCACCTTCAAGGACGTGGCCGGTGTGGAGGAAGCGAAGGAAGAAGTGCAGGAGATCGTCGAGTTCCTCAAAGACCCGAAGAAATTCCAGCGCCTCGGCGGTAAAATCCCCAAGGGCGTGCTCATGACCGGCCCTCCCGGCACCGGCAAGACCCTGCTGGCCAAAGCCATTGCCGGTGAGGCCGATGTGCCGTTCTTCAGCATCAGCGGTTCCGATTTCGTCGAAATGTTCGTCGGTGTCGGAGCCAGCCGTGTGCGCGACATGTTTGAGCAGGGCAAGAAAAACGCCCCCTGCCTCATCTTCATTGATGAAATCGACGCCGTGGGCCGTCATCGCGGTCACGGCATGGGCGGCGGTCACGATGAGCGTGAACAGACCCTCAATGCGCTGCTCGTCGAGATGGATGGCTTCGATACTCAAGAAGGCATCATCATCATCGCCGCCACGAACCGTCCCGATGTGCTCGATCCTGCGCTCCTGCGTCCGGGCCGCTTCGACCGTCAGGTCACCGTCAATCTGCCCGACGTGAAGGGCCGTGAGGAAATCCTCCGCGTTCACGCCAAGAAAGTGAAGCTGGCCGACAGCGCCGACCTTTCCAAGATCGCCCGCGGCACGCCCGGATTCTCCGGCGCGGAACTGGCGAACCTGCTCAATGAGGCCGCGCTGCTCGCCGCCCGCAAGAACATGAAGTCCATCACCAATCCCGAGCTGGAAGAAGCCCGTGACAAGGTGCGCTGGGGCCGCGAACGCCGCAGCATGGCTCTCAGCGAGAAGGAAAAGGAAAACACCGCTTATCATGAAGCCGGTCACGCCATCCTCATCGAGGTTCTGGAGCACACCGACCCGCTGCACAAGGTCACCATCATTCCGCGCGGCCCCTCACTCGGCTCCACCATGTGGTTGCCGGAGGAAGACAAGCACAACGACCGCAAGAGCGAACTCATGGACGATCTCGTCGTCGCCATGGGCGGTCGCGTGGCCGAGGAAATCCAATTCGGCGATGTTACCAACGGCGCCAGCGGCGACATCCGCATGGCCTCACGCATCGCCCGCAGCATGGTCTGTTCGTGGGGCATGAGCACGAAGCTCGGCATGATCGAATACGGTGAAAACGAAAGCACCGCTTTCATGGGCCGTGGCAGCAGCAACTACAGCCAGGACACCGCCAAAAAGATCGACGAAGAAGTGAAACGCCTCATCGACGAATCCTACGCCCAAGCCAAAGATATCCTCCTCAAATACAAGGACAAGCTCGACGCCATCGCCCACGCGTTGCTCGAATACGAAACTCTCGACGGTGCTCACATCAAAGAAATCATGGAGCACGGCCGCCTCATCAATCCACCCGAAAACAAAAGCAAGCCACCGCCCCCACCCCCGCTGCCTAAAGTCAACGATCCACGTCCCGTGCAACGCGAAGACGAAGATGAAGGCGGTCTGGCACCTGGTTTGACCGGCGTGCCCGCGTAACAAGGTGAGGGATCATCCTGATCCCTTCTGAATTCTAACATTGAGGGGGATCAAGATGATCCCCCTCCTTTATTTCAGGCGGAGCACCAGACGCACGGCATCAAGTCGTAGCTCGGTTGATTCAATGGCTGAAGCAAGCGCATCGCGCTGATCGCTCAGCGCCGTGATCTCTTCAGCGCGAACATGCGGATTGCGGGACTGCAAATCTTCGAGGCGGATGATCTCTTCATCCAGATGTTTGCGCATCGTGGTGAGGGCGCGCTGCTGGAGCGTCTTCAACTGCACCTCCGCGAGCTGCTGGGCTTTGCCGAGCATGGTGGGCAGGAGCTTGTGGCGGACGGTTTCGTTTTCGACGGTTCGAGTGGGATCGCCGGGGGTGAGTTTGGCGCGGATGAAGGCGGCATCGGCGGTGAGATCGCGGCCTTGATGGTCGATGGCGATGCGAATGGGTGTGGCGGGCAGGAAACGTGATGCGTGCAATGCGGGCGGGGCGATGCATTCGGCGATGAAGCTTGCCTGTAGCACCAAACCTTCGCCACCGGAGGCTTTCCAGAAGGCGAAACCGGCGTTGCCATCATGCGAGCCGAGCAGAACATCGAGCGCACCGCAGACGAGCGGATGATCCCAAGTGAGGAAGGCTTCGTGCTCACGGGATAGAGCGCGTTCGCGATCGAAAGTAAAGGTGAGTCCTTCATCGGGCAATGCGGGCAAGGCATCGGTGATGAGATTGTCGGGACGGATGAACCAAGTGCGGTTCGTCATCTCCTCGACGTGCATGCCGAAGTGATCGAGCAGGCGGATGAAGAAGCGCTCGAAGTCGAGGCCGGCATCGACATCGCGAACGCGCTCAATCAAGCGTGCGGCAAGGCGCGGCTTGCAGGAGTTCAGTTCGAGGAGGCGGTTGTGACCGCGTTCGAGCTTCTGCCGCACTTCGAGGCGCAGCTTGGAGGTGCGCTTTATGAGATCGTCGAGTTTGGCGGCGTCAAAGCTGGCGCAGAGGGCTTCGATTTCAGCGGCGAAGCTGTGGATGAGTTGCGTAGCACCCTGAAGGCTGTGTTCGAAGGCGTCGAGGCCGTCGTGATACCAGCGGGCGAGGATTTCGCCTTCGGAACCTGCAATGAAGGGCACATGGATGTTGATCGTGCCTTTCTGGCCGATGCGATCAAGGCGGCCGATGCGTTGTTCGAGGAGTTCGGGATCGCGTGGCAGGTCAAACAACACGAGATGCTGGGCGAACTGGAAATTGCGGCCTTCGCTGCCGATTTCGGAGCAGATGAGCAGGCGCGCGCCTTCAGGATCGGCAAACGCGGCGGCGTGGCGATCCCGCTGCATCAAGGTGAGTCCTTCGTGGAAGAGAACGGCATGCACGTTGATCTCGCGCAGCAGGCGCTCGTGGATGTCTTCGGCGAGTTTGCGGGTGCGGCAGATGAGCAGGACTTTGGCTTCGCCGAGTTCGCGCAGGGTGGCGGCAAGCCAGCGGATGAGGGTGTCTTCGGCAGTCGAATTTGGCTCGATGCCAAGCAGGCGGGTATGGCATTGACGGGGCGGGAAGCCGGCGGAGGCGTGGGGCTTGGAGCCTGGAGCATGGGGCTCCTGAGACTGTGCGACTGCGGCATGCTGGAGTGCGGAGCGGGTGTTGCGGAACATGACGCGGCCCGGGCCGAATTCGTCGAGCAGGTCTGCCACAAGGCGTTGACGGGCGGATTCGTCGCCTGCGGTGAGTTCGGCGATGTGTTGCTGAATGCGTGGAGAGTGATTGGCGAAAACACCGCGTTCTGGCGAACGCAGCCACGAGTCGTCGCTTTGCAGGATGAGATCGACCACACGGGCGACTTGCTCGTAGCGATCTGATTCGGCGAGGAACTCAGCAAGATCGCCATAGCGGTCGGGATCGAGGAGGCGGAGGCGGGCGAAGTGGCCTTCAGCTCCGAGTTGTTGCGGCGTGGCGGTGAGAAGCAGGACGCCGGGGACGCGTTGGGCGATGGCTTCGACGACTTGATAGGCCACGCCGGGGGCTTCGACGGTCCATTCGAGATGATGGGCTTCATCGACGATGAGGAGGTCCCAGGCAGCGTCTGCGGCTTGTTGTGCGCGTTTGGATGAGCCGCTGAGCAGCGAGAGCGGGCAGAGGACGAGCTGGCTGTCGAGGAAGGGATTGCCCTCGGGGTCGCCAGCTTCGATGGCGGCGCAGCGTTCTTCATCGAAGAGGCTGAACATGAGATTGAAGCGGCGCAGGAGTTCGACGAACCACTGGTGCGGCAGTGCATCGGGCACGAGGACGAGGATGCGTGAGGCGCGGCCGGTGAGGTGGAGGCGATGGAGGATGAGGCCGGCTTCGATGGTCTTGCCGAGGCCGACTTCATCTGCGAGCAGGACGCGCGGCAGGAGGCGGCCGGTGACATCCGCCGCGATGGACATCTGATGCGGGATGGGATCGACGCGGCCACCGATGAAACCGCGCACGGGCGAGGCCTGCATGCGGCAGCGCCATTCGACGGCTTCCGCGCGGAGGGCGAAGGTGGGCAAATCGTCGATGTTCGCGGCAAGGAGGCGCTCCTGCGGACCACCGAGGCTGAGGGTGTCGGCGAGTTCGGACTCAGGGATGCTGCGGGAGCCGCAGTGGTAGGTCAGAACGCCGTTTTGCGCGGAGACAGAGGCGATGGGGTGCTTCGAACCGTCGCGATGCGTGAGGGTGTCTCCGGCGTGAAAGCTAGCGCGGCGCAACGGGGCACCATTGCGGGCATAGCGGCGTGTTTCACCTGCGGCGGGGAAGTGAAGATCGATAAAGTTGCCTTCGACGCTGGTGACGATGCCGAGGCCGAGTTCGGGTTCGCTTTGACTGATCCAGCGTTGGCCGGTTGAGGGTGATTCCATCCGGGCGGGCGCTATTTCTTTTCCTTTTTGCCGAAGAGACGGCCGAAGAAGGATTTTTTCTGCGGAGGGGCGGCAGCAGGCTGCGGCGCGGCGTTGGGAATGGGAACCTGCTGCGGCATCACCAGGCCGGGAGCTGCGGTGGTTTGGGTGAAGTCGATGACGCCGGGTTTGATCGAGGGGGCGGCGCCTGGATTGACATTGATGACCTTGGGGGGCTTTGCTTTGCCGTCGGTGCCGTATTCGTAGATCACCTGCTGGTAGCACTGGCCCTGGAGGTTAAAGGAGCGCATTTCCTTGGCGCGGCGGAATTCATCGAAATAGACCTGCGAACGAGCGACGAGGTTGCCGCGACCGTCATAGACGTGGCCCTGGGTGGGCAGGCCTTGCTCGTTGAGGAGGTAGTGTTTCTTGCTGATGAGGGCACCGCCGGCGTTGTAGGTGGACTGGGTGAGTTCGTTGGTGGTCCTGTCCATGACGCTTTCGGTATGCGAATTGTCTTCGTGGTAGGCGCTACGGGCAAAGATGGGCGTGGCCG
>JAYVIO010000448.1:0-20001 GCA_043770175.1 Verrucomicrobiales bacterium
GTTTTGACCGAAGGCGCAACGACCCAGCAAATCAAGGCAACCATGCCAGCCGGAGCCAACGGCCGCCGTTTTGCACGCCTGCGTGCTGAACCGTGAGGAGTTTCCGGCGCACACTTGTCTGCGGTTCACCGGATGCTTGCACAAAAATCCTCCGCGCTGTATTCCCTCCGTATGCCCGGACGCAAATCATTCGACTGCCTCAGCGCCATGCGTGCGCTGGGCGAGCCGACCCGGCTGCGCCTCGTGCGCCAGCTCATCGCCGGAGCCAAGCCCGTCACCGAACTCTGCGAAGCGCTCCACGTCACGCCTTACAACGTCTCCAAGCACCTCCGCGTCCTCAAAGAAGCCGGCCTGCTTGAAGTCGAAAAGCAAGGCCAGCAGCGCATCTACGCCCTCGCCGCCGCTTTTTGCGAGAAGCTCTCGCGCAACGCCAACACCCTCGACCTCGGCTGCTGCCAGTTTCATTTCGACAAGCTGCCGGAGTAATAGCGGCTGCTCGGGCAAATTGGGTATTGCCAAGCGATGGGCCGCTCCCTATAACCGGACTTTCTTATGCAACAATGGTATTACTCGCAAGACGGGCAGCAGCAGGGACCGGTTTCCTTTGAGGAAATCCGCCAACTGCAAGCCGCAGGCACTCTCACCACACTCAGCCTCGTCTGGAATGCTGGACTCACGGAATGGACGCCCTTGGGCGCGATCTCGCCGGATGACATGACAGCCGCGGCGGCGACACCTGCCGCCGCACCAGCAGCAGTGGCTGCCTACACCGCGCCTGCGCAGGAGCGTACGCACGCTTTCGAGTTTCATGGCCGCGCGGGCGAGTTTTTCCGCATCTGGATCGTGAATGTCGTGCTCACCGTGCTGACGCTCGGCATTTATGCCGCCTGGGCCAAGGTGCGCACCCGCCGCTACTTTTATGGCAACACACTGCTGGATGGGAAGCCCTTTGACTTCACCGGCAACCCCATCTCCATCCTCAAGGGCAATCTGCTCTTTGGTGGCCTGTTCGTGATCTACACGGTGGCGGGCTCGGTGTTCCCACCGCTGGCCCTCTTCGTCTTGCTGGTGATCGTGGTGCTCTCGCCCTGGCTGATTCAGAAGGCGCTGCGCTTCCGCGCGCACAACACCGTGCATCGCAACGTGCGCCTCAATTTCCGTGGTACCACCGGCGAGGCGTATGGCGTGTTCCTCGGCCTCGCGCTACTCATTCCCTTCACCCTGGGCCTCATCACGCCTTACCTGCAGTTTCGCCAAAAGAAATTCTTCCTCGGCAATCTGGGCTGGGGCAACGCCAACGCCAACATGCAAGGCGGCGCCGGTTTCTTCTACAAGACCTTCTTCAAGTCCTTTGGCCTGATCTTCATTCTCGCCATCCTGGCCAGTCTCGCGGTTCCAATTTTCAGTGCGATGCAAAAAAAGGCCAAGCCGGCGAAAGAAACCTCGGCGGTCCAGATGGTGCCAAGCCAGCGCATGGCGGCCCAGGTAACCGCACCAGCAGACCAAGACCTGACCATTCCGACAGATCCCCCCAAACGCCGTAGTTCCAGGCCTAGCGAGCTCCCGGCCGGTTTTGAGATACTCATCATGGTGATCGGTGGTGGCGTGTACCTCCTGTTCTTCCTCTTGTTCCTCTACTACCAGGTCCGCACGAACAACTACGCCATCAACACCACGCAATGGGGCCAGCTCGGCCATTTGGAGTCCAAGGTGCGAGTGCGCGATCTTGTCTGGCTTTACATCACCAATGGCATCGCGGTACTTCTGTCGCTGGGACTGCTGATTCCCTGGGTGAAGGTCCGCATGGCACGCTACCGTGCCGCCCGCACCACCTTCATTGCCTGCGGCAGCCTGGATGCCGTCGCCCAGTCGTCGGGCGGCAATGTTTCCGCCATGGGCGATGCCGGTGCGGACATCTTTGACTTCGACATCGGCTTCTGATCCTCCCCAGCCCGCGTGACACTCTCCGGCACCTATTACGCAGCCACGTCCTCCCAAGCCCTGGAGGTCAGCGTGCGGCTGGAGACAGACGGCACACTCCACATCGAGTCGCCAGAGTTCAACCGCATGGAGCAAGTGCGCGCCTGTACGCTCTCTGACCCCCTGGGGCGCATGGCTCGCCATTTCACCCTGCCCGATGGCGCACGGCTGGAGATCACCGATGTCGCCGCCCTTGCCAAGTGGGAGCACAGTCGCGGTCATCGCTCTGGCATGCACCTCGTGCATGGCCTGGAATCACGCTGGCGCTGGGTCGGCGCTGCGGCGCTGTTCCTCCTGGCCTTCATGGCCGTCGGTTACATCTGGGGGCTGCCCGTTGCCGCCAAGCACATCGCCATGCGCCTGCCGCCCAAGATCGGCGCCGTCGCCACCGATCAGGCCCGCACCATCTTCACCCGCTTGTTCGACTTCAAAGTCAGCAAGCTCCCCGTTGAACGACGCCAGAAGATCGAGCGGCAGTTTAAATCAATGGCCGCCGTCATGGAACCGGGGAACCAGCGAAACTATCGCCTGGAATTCTTCGCCGCCCCCTTCCCCAACGCCTTTGCGTTGCCCGACGGACTGGTCTGCATCACCGACGAACTGATTGAAGAAGCCAAAGACGACAAGGAGGTCTTTGGCGTCCTCGCCCACGAGATCGTGCATGTGCGTGAGCAGCACGGCCTGCGCAGCGTGCTGCAAAACTCCGCCGTCTTCCTCATCTGGACTCTCATGACCGGCGACATCTCCACCGTCGCCGGTTTGGGCTCCGCCCTGCCCGCCATGCTCGCCGAAAGCGGCTACTCACGCGGCTTCGAGCAGGAGGCAGACCTCGGTGCCGCCGACTACATGATCAAGGTCGGCTGGGGCACCAAACCGCTGGCAGACATCCTCCAGCGCATCGACCCCGAACACTCTCATCTCGGCGATGCCGGCGAAGCCCTCTCGTCGCACCCGCTCACCGAAAAACGCGTCCAGGTGCTGGCGGACTACGAAAAAGCGCACCCGGCTCCCGCGCCATGATCCACCGCGCACTCCTTCTTCTCGCTCTCAGCCCTGCGCTCTTTGCTGCGGCAAAACCCAACGTCCTGCTCATCTGTGTCGATGACTTGAAGCCGCTGCTCGGCTGTTATGGCGACAAGGTCGTCAAATCGCCGAGTATCGACCGACTCGCGACACGCGGCGTGCTGTTTGAGAAGGCGTTCTGCAACCAAGCCGTATGCTCGCCGTCGCGCAATGCGCTGCTGACGGGTCTGCGGCCGCAGACGCTCGGCATTTACGAACTGAGCACAAACTTCCGCAAAAGTGTGCCGGGTGCCGTGACGCTGCCGCAGCATTTCAAAGCAAACGGTTATCGTGCCGAAGGCCTCGGCAAGATCTTCCACGTCGGCCATGGCAACGTGAACGACGAGGCATCGTGGAGCGTGCCGCACTATAGCCCGAAGACGATCAGCTACGCGCTCAAGGAAAACAATCCGCCGACCTCGACGCGTGAGCAGGCCTTGTTTGAAAACAAAACCGAAGCCTGGAAACTGCCACGCGGTGCTCCTGCGGAGTCCGCCGATGTTCCTGACAACGCGTATGGAGATGGCGCGATTGCCGATGAGGCGATCAAACGTCTCGCCGCCGCGAAACAGCAGCCCGACGCGCCCTTCTTCCTCGCTGTGGGCTTTTTGAAGCCGCATCTGCCCTTCGTCGCGCCGAAGAAATACTGGGACCTCTACGATCCCGCGTCCTTCAAGCTGCCAGAACTGAAACAAGCACCCGAAGGTGCGCCTGAATTCGCCCCGACGACGTGGGGTGAGCTGCGTCAATACAAAGACATGCCGGAATCCGGCCCGCTCACCGACGAGCAGACGCGCCACCTCATCCATGGCTACCACGCTGCCACCAGCTACATGGACGCGCAGCTCGGCAAGGTGCTCGCTGCGCTTGATGCCAACGGCCTCGCTGAAAACACCATCATCGTGCTCTGGGGCGATCACGGCTGGCACCTTGGTGATCACGGCATGTGGTGCAAGCACACGAACTACGAGCAGGCCGCGCACATCCCGCTCATTGTCTCCGCACCCGGCATCAGCGGCGGCCAGCGCACCCAGGCGCTCGTCGAATCCTGCGACATCTACCCCACGCTCGCCGAACTCACGAACCTGCCCGCTCCCAAGCAGGGTGATGGCCGCAGCTTCGCCAGCGTACTGAAAAATCCGGCCACCAGCGTCCGCGATCACGCAATTCACGTCTATCCACGCAGCGCCGGTTTGATTGGCCGCGCCATCCGCACGCAACGTCATCGCCTCGTCGAATGGAAAAAGCCCGGTGAAGCTTCTGAAACCGCCATCCTTGAACTCTACGACTACGAAGCCGATCCCGCCGAAACCAAGAACCTCGCCGCCTCACAGTCCGAAGTCGTCGCCAGCCTCCGCAAGCTCCTCGCGACACATCCCGAAGCGAAACCGCAGATCTCCAACAAGCCCGAACCGAAAAAGGCCGAGGCCAAGAAGCCAGCACAGGATCGCGGCGCGGCTTTTGACAAACGCGACACCAACAAAGACGGCCAGCTCACGAAGGAAGAATTCCTCATTAACCAGCCCGATCCCGACGAAGCACCGAAACGCTTCCCCGTTTTCGACAAGGATGGCAGCGGCACGCTGAGCCGTGAGGAGTTCATCAAGGGCGGTAAGAAGTGATCACTTCCGCTTCATCTGGTCACGCCTTCCATCCGCGTAAGCGGTGAAGACGGCTTTGATCTCATCTCGCACGCGGCGGAAGACGTTGAGGATCTCCTCTTCGGTGCCGGTGGCATGGGCGGGATCATCAAACGGCCAGTGATGACGATTCAACTGACCCGGGAACATGGGGCAGGCCTGATCGGCGTTGCCGCAGACGGTGATGACGGTTTCCACATCGCGAGTAAGGAAGTCGTTCATGTGCTTGCTGGTGTGCGCGCTGATGTCGATGCCGATTTCCTTCATTGCAGCGATGCCGAGCGGATGCACGTAACCGGCGGGCTTCGAACCCGCGCTGGCGACTTCGAGGATATCACCAGCGACATGACGCAAGATACCTTCGGCGAGATGGGAGCGGCAGGAATTGCCGGTGCAGAGGATGAGGACGAGGGGTTTCATGAGAAGTGTGGCATCGTTTCAATCAGCCGGGGGTGCGCATTGGCCCCCGCAGCAGCCCGGATCACGCACGCCGAGGCACAAGGGCACGGCAAGCAAGGCGCCAAGTGTTGGAGCGACGAGATAGATCCAGAGATGTTCGAAATGCCCGGAGATGACAGCGGGGGCCAGTGAACGCGCCGGATTCATCGACGCACCACAGATCGGACCGGCAAACATCGCCTCCAGCGCGATCACACCGCCAATCGCGATGCCGGCGGTGATGCCTTTTTCCTTCGCGCCGGTGGAGACACGCAGGATGGTCAGCATCAGGATGGCGGTGAGAATGACTTCGAGCATGAAGCTCTGTATCGCGCTGCCGAATGGCAATGTGGCTCCGAGTTTCACGTTGGTCGGGAACAGCAGGCGCAAAACGCCGCTGGCAAGACATGCGCCGCCGACTTGAGCACCGATGAAGCCAGGAACGTCCTTCCACGCGAAACGTCGTGCTGCTGCGAAAGCGAGCGTGACGGCAGGATTGAGATGTGCGCCGCTGACATCTCCGAAGGTGTAGATCATCGCCATGACGACGAGACCAAAGGTCAGTGCAATGCCCGCGTGGCCGATCACGCCGCCACTGACTTGGTTGACGACGATGGCTCCCGTGCCTGCGAAGACGAGCGTGAAGGTGCCGAGAAATTCGGAGAGCAGCTTGTTCATGTCAGCAGCATTTCGATCCCGGCGTGCAGCAAGTCGCCGGGACAGCTTTGGGAGCAGGCGCACATTCGCCGGGAAGGCAGATGCCACGGGCGAGGCAGTCGGTGTGCTTCAAGCCGAGGCGGAAGGTGAGCGCACCGTCGATGATCTCGGCGCTTTCGACCGGGAACTGCGCGACGACGAAGTCCTCGTATTCGATTTCGACCGGCAGATCGTGATGCGGCAGCACATCGCCAGCGCGATCAAAAATGGCGGCGAGTTTTCCGGCCACGAGGCGATGATCCACATCGTCATGCACCCAAGTTTGCAGCAAACTCGTTTCCAGCGTGCGCCGTGTGCCGCCGCAGTCGATGAAGCGCTTCGTCACATGCCCGACTTCGGTGATGTGGAAGTGCGCGGCGATGAACCCGCCATCCGGCAGCACGAAGGAGATCGGTTTGTCCGCATGAGTGCGGAGTTGAGTGAGAAATTCGGTGATGTTCATGAAGTTTTAACAGCAGCGTTTGGTTTTGGTGCCGCCAGTCGCGAGCTTGTCCACGCAGCGGAGGAACTCGCCCAGGCAGTCGCAGGCGAGCGAGTAGTAGATGTTTAGCCCACGCTTCTCGCAGTTCAGCACGCCGGCCTCGCGCATCAGAGTGAGATGCTTCGACACCGTGGACATGTCCGCACCGACGAGATCCTTCAAATCGCAGACACACATCTCACCCTTCATCAGCGCCTCGGCGACGAGCAGACGCGAAGGATGTGCCAACGCCTTGATCACGGCAGCGCGCTTCTTCGAGGTGGTTTTGGTGACGATGGGCATCTATTTGGTCATTTAGCCAAATTGTTTGACTGAGCAAGCTGATTTATGCCGTGCCACGTGATGCTGTGCTTTTCATCACCGTTTCGCCGTAGATATGGGCTCAACCATGAAACTCCTGCTCCTTCTATATCTCCTGCTGTTCCTATCAGGCCTCCAAGCGGCCGAACTCCGCGCCGGCGTGGCAAGGATCGACATCACCGACCGCACCGTGCCGGTGAATGACCCGTGCTTTGCCAAAGCACTCGTATTGAAGAGCGGCGAGACGACCGCCGTACTTATCACCGTCGATGCGGTGGCGATTGGGGGGATTGGGCGCATTGGCAACGGCTTCCTCGCGCATGTGCGTGGCGAATTGGAGCGCGATCTTGGCATTTCTCCCACAAACGTCATTATCAATGCCAGTCACTGTCATGGCATCATCCGCGCAGACACGCAGCAGCTCGTCGTGCAGGCCGTCAAGGATGCCGCGAAAAACCTCGTGCCGGTTCAAGCGCGTGCTGGAATCGGCAGCGAAAGCCGCATCAGCGAAAACCGCCGCATGACGCTCAAAGACGGCACGCAGGTGGACATGCGTCGCGCTTACTCGATGCCGCGTGATGAGGACGTGGCCAGCATCGGCCCCATTGATCCGCAGATCGGCCTGCTGCGACTGGATCGCGCGGACGGTGCGCCCTTCGCGGTCGTGTATCACTTCGCCTGCCATCCGATCATGAATCCACCGAGCAAGGGCAACTCGGCCGACTATCCCGGCTTTGCCTCCAAGGTCATCGAAGAGGCCACCGGCGCGATGGCGTTCTATGTCCAAGGCTGCGGTGGCGACATCAATCCCGTTCACTACAAGGAAGTCAGCCGCCCCGCCGATGCCGAGCCGCTCGGCAGCATGCTGGGCGCGAGCGTTCTGACCGCGATTCGTCGATTCGAGCCGCAGAACGACGCCACGCTGAAAATCAGCCGTGAAGTCATTTCCGTCCCTCGCGCGGCTGATTTCGAAAAACGCATCGCGAATGCCGAAGCCGAGCAAAAAGCCCTCCTCGCGGCCCTGCGGCCCACAAACATCAACTTCAAGACTTTCCTGCCACTGCTCATCCAGCACCGCATGTCGCCCGACATGCCCTCGCACTACGCACAGGGCTATTTACAGAACAAAGTGCCGCTCCAGCAGCTCGACGCCGACAACCAAGCACTCGTCGAGGCCTATCTCGGCAACATCGCCATCATGGAAAAACTCACGCGGTTGAACACCAACCTTGCGTTGCTCAAACGGCACCTCGCCGAAACCCAGGTCGCCGACAAAGCCACGCTCGAGGTCGAGATTTGCGGCCTGCGCATCGGTGGCTTCAAGCTCATCACCTTCCCCGGTGAGATCACCGTGCAAGTCGGCCTTAACATCAAGAAAGCTGCGCAAGACACAAACGCGCACGTCTCTGGTTACACGAACGGTTACATCTACTACACCGCCACCGAGCAGCAGCGGCGCAACACTGGCTACGCGCAGGAAGACTGCGACGTGCTCGTCGCCCCAGAATGGCAACGCATCTTTGAAAGCAAGGCGCTGGAAGTTTTGCGCACTCTGGCGCGATGAATTCTTGAGCGATGGTCCGCGCTCGCCATAGAAAACGCTTCCCAACCCATTCCCAGCTTCGATCATGCGACTGCAAAACCAGGTCATCCTCATCACCGGCAGCACCACCGGCATCGGTGAATTCATGGCGCGGCGATTCGTCGCTGAAGGCGCCAAAGTCATCCTGCATGGCCGTGATGCGGCGCGTGGTGAGGCTTTGCGAAAGGATCTCGGCACGGACAAGGCGGCCTTCTGCCAAGGCAACCTCGCAGATGCCGATTATCCGGCCAAACTGGCCGCCGATGCGATTGCGGCCTTCGGCAAAGTAGATGCGCTGGTGAACAACGCCGCGCTGACGAACCGCGCCAAGATTGATGAGACGGATGCAACCATGTTTGACCGCATCATCGCGGTGAATGCACGCGCGCCGATGCTGCTGATCCGAGCGTTGCTGCCGGAATTGAAGAAAAATCAGGGCGTGGTGCTGAACATCGGTTCCGTGCTCGCGCACTGTGGTCAGGCAAATCTGCTGGCTTATTCGATGTCGAAGGGCGCTTTGATGACGATGACACGCAATCTGGCCGATGCGCTCGGCACCGATCGCGTGCGTGTGAACCAGCTCAACGTCGGCTGGACGCTCACGGAGAATGAATATCAGGTGAAACTCGGCGACGGGCTCGGCGAAGGCTGGCCGGATCGTCTTCCTGCTTATGCGGTGCCGATGGGCCGTCTGTTGATGCCCGAGGATATCGCCGCCGCCGCTGTTTACTGGGCCGGCCGCGAGAGCTTCCCTGTCACCGGCACTGTGGCCGAGCTGGAGCAGTATCCACTCATCGGCCGCTACACTAATCACGAAGGCGATCCGCTCAAACAACAAGACCACACCAACTAACCATGAAACTGATCCGCTTTGGCAACTCTGGAGAAGAAAAACCCGGCCTGCAACTCGACGACGGTCGCCGCATTGATGCAAGCGCCTTTGGCAGCGACTACGATGAGAAATTCTTCGGCGGCGATGGCTTGGAACGTCTCGCCACCTGGGCGAAGGCCAACGCGGCTTCCGCACCGACCGTGGCAGCCGGCACCCGTCTTGGCCCGTGCATCGCGCGTCCGAGCAAGATCATCTGCATCGGCCTGAACTACAGCGACCACGCCAAGGAAAGCGGGATGCCGATTCCGGCGGAGCCCATCGTGTTTTTCAAGGCCACTTCGGCCATCACCGGCCCGAACGACAACGTCGTCATCCCGCGCAACTCGAAGAAGACTGACTGGGAGGTCGAACTGGCCTTCGTGATCGGCAAAAAGGCCAGCTACGTCTCTGAAAACGACGCGCTGAGCCATGTGGCCGGTTACTGCGTCCACAACGACTACAGCGAGCGTGAATGGCAGCTCGAGCGCGGCGGCCAGTGGGTGAAAGGCAAGAGCTGCGACACGTTCGCGCCCATCGGTCCGTTTCTCGCCACGAGCGACGAGATTCCTGATCCGCAGAATTTGAAGCTGTGGCTCAAGCTGAACGGCAAGACGATTCAAAACAGCAGCACCGCGCAGATGATCTTCGGCGTGAAGACGCTGGTGAGTTACCTGAGCCAGTTCATGAGCCTGCTGCCCGGCGACATCATCACCACCGGCACGCCTCCCGGAGTCGGTCTCGGCTTCAAGCCGGAACCAGTGTTCATGAAACCCGGTGATGTGATCGAACTCGGCGTCGAAGGGCTTGGCGAGCAAGGGCAGACTGCGGTCGCGGCCTAAAGTAGTTCAGAGCTTTAGCTCGTCTGGAGTTCATTCACCAGAACGGGCTAAAGACTTGGACTGCACCTGAGCCGTACAAAACCTTTCCCGGTGAGGTTCACGCTGACGGTGATCGCACCGTCTGGATTCGTCGTCGTTTGTGCTGTGCCGATGTCTGTCCAGTTGATTAAATCGGTCGATGACTGTGCCTGAATCGATCCCCACTCGGTGAAAACGACACGCGGACGATAGGTCATTGTCAGCGCTCCGCCCTGCATCACCGGCAGCGGCATCGCCACCTGATCCAGAGCGAACTCGATGCCATTGGCGACGCCATCCCCGTCTGAATCGCCCTCGAAACTGCCACTGAAACCCTGAGAGGCCATCCACTCCGTGAATGGGATGTTGGGATCGATCCCGAGCACATTGGTGATGATATAATCGTCTGCCAAGGGACTGATCGTAGTGCCCGGATACTTCGAATTGAAGGCCTCCACCACCATCTGGGCGATCTTCGTATGCGCGCAGGTGTTGGGATGAAAACCATCACCGCTAAAGACATAACGCTTGCCTGCATTGGCATCCGCCACTCGATAAAATTCGATTCCTTTGATCCGAAACGGCTGGGTAATCAGCGCCTTAGTGAACTCATACACTCCCGGCGCAAAACCAATGCCCTGCGCCTGCGCGTACGCCGCAAGGCTGGCATTCAGCGCATCCATGGCGGCTGTGACGCGACCCGTTTTCACCGGGTCGGTGGGATAACCCTGCTGAATTTTCGGCGTGCAGCCCACATGCGGCACACTGACGAGAACCATGGGTATGGTTGGCTTTGTCGTTCGCACAAAGTTCACGATCCACTGAATGTTGCTCAACGTGGTGTTCGTGACCTCCGGTCCCACAGTGCCGTTGTAAAGGCTCGCGTAATAGCTGTCCGCATCATTGCCTCCTGCGAAGATGACCACCCGCTGGATGTCATTTCGCAGCTGATCCTTCAGCGTGTTCGTCCACCAGAAGTTGAGGAAGTTATTGAGCTGGCTTTTAATTTCCGTCGTTGTGGCGCCTGGGAAAGCCCAATTGAAACGATGTCCGGTCAGCCTAGGATCCGCGTAAGCACTCCAGGTGCCAGTATCAAACCAGTCCGTGCGGTGCTGGTGCAATACCTCAATCCAGTTTCGAGCCTGCCAGGATGCCGAATTGTTGGGATACAAACCAGGAAACTCCGCTTCATATTCCTTGGTCAGGCTGTCCCCGATCACCAAACATTGCTCCGCCCTGAGCGTGAAGCTCATTAACAGAAGCAGGAACAGGCAGCGTAACATCTATGATTCTGACGAGAGCACTGACCAAAAAGTTCACCGATAGGCGAAGTTAGAGTTTGGAGACATAAGCGGAGGTCAGGAGATCGAAGGTGAGACACCATGGTTCACCGACAAGCCGGAGACTTGATTTACGGTTAGTCCACCTTCAGCACACCGTTCATCACCATCCAGTGACCGGGGAAGGTGCAGAGGTAGGGGTAGTCACCTTTTTCCTTCGGCGCGGTGATGTGGATGGTGAAGTCGCCTTTCGAGTTCGTCATGTCGGTGTAGGCGATCACGTCGTCGCTGTCGGGGACGTAGTGCTTGGCGAGGCCTTGCGGGTCGGTGATCATGAGATTGCACTTGTCGCCGAGTTTTTGCAGCGAGCCGGGTTTGGCGAGGAGCCAGTTGTGCGGCACGACATCGGGGTTCTTGAAGATGATGCTGAGTTTTTCGCCCGCTTTGGCTGTGAGTTGCTTTTGGACGAATTGAAGGCCCAAAGCGGCTTCGATGATGAGTTCGCGTCCGCCTTCGCCTTTGGCCCACGGGTTAGGTTTGGTCGGTTTCGGGGCTTCGAGGCCGATTTGAGCGGCGTGGTTGGTTTTGGCGATCTTCGCGTAGCCGGGGAAGTCGGTGCAGGGTTCTGCCAAAGCGTGCGCGGTGAGGAATAGGTCGTGGCCGGTGCTCACATGGAGATGAATCTGGCTCGCGGTGACGATCTGCGGGATTTCGAGGAAGAGCGCTTTGCCGCCATCGAGCTTCTGCACGCTGCGGACTTCGAGCGGATCATGGCCGGGCGTGTCCGCATACTTCACGGAATACTCGGGCGAGCCGTATTGCGGGCCGTATTTGTAGTTCCAGCATTGGGCGAAGCAGGTCGCGGCATCGGCGTCCTTCACGGCTTGGTTGAAACGGATGAGGACGCCGTTGTCGCGTGCCTCAAAGCTCACGGGCACTGGTTTGTCGCCACCGGTGAAGCGCACGCGCTGGAAGCAGCCGTCCTTCGGCGTGTAACTGCCCCAGCCCTGCATGCCGTTCACATAGAGATGGCCGTCCTTCCGATTGAAGCGGGCGCATTGCGGGCCGGAGTCGAAGTTGCCGCTGATTTTGACCGCTGCGGCCTGCCAGCGCCCCTTTACCTGCTGCCGCATCATGAGCCATGCGCTGCCGCCGCCAGAGGAAAGGTGGATGAGGTTGTTGTCGCCTTTGAGCGAGGCCCATTTGTCGCTGGTGATAAAGACCTGGCTGCTCGCCGAGTTGTCCTCGCCACGCGGCATGTACATGAGCACGGGTTCGGGTGGCTTGCCGTCTTTCGGGCCGCCAGCACCGAAGTGAGGAGCATCAAAATAAAGACCTTGTTTCATCGCCGCAGGAGTCATTGTCGGAGCGGTGGCCTCCAGTCTCTCGAGGTCAATTTGGCAGATGGACGTGGCAGGTGTCCAATCGCCTTCCTGGACGCTCGTGGTGATGAATCGTCCATCCGCTGAGATGCCGAGGCCGTTGGGGTTGCGGAAGCCGGTGCCGAGCACTTCGAGTTTGTCACGGTCGGTGATCCGACACAGGCCTTGATTGCCGGAGGCGAAATACCAGCGGCCTTCTTTGTCCGTTTCGAGTCCAACGATGAAGTCATGACCGCCGGGCGATGTTTGCATCGCATTCGTGACGCACTCGTAGAAGTCGGCTTCGTCATCGCCATTGAGGTCATGCAGGCAGGTGATTTGATCGCGACCGAGCACGTAGAGCTTGTCCTTCACGATCTTCATGCCGAGCGGCTGATGCAGGCCTGTGGCGAAGCGTTTCCAGCGGATCTTCTCCAGTTTATCATCGATGCCTTTCACCAGCCACACCTCGCCGGTCATCGTGGCGACAGCGGCGGTGCCATCGCTGAAGAAATCATGAGCGGTGATGAAGAATAGCGTGCCATACGGATTCTCGAACGGGATCGTGATACGATCCGTGGCGAACGGTGACTGCGTGCCGAGTTCGCCCTTGGTTTCAATCCATTGCGGCCATTGAGTGGGATTCGGGCTGCCTATTGGCTTTCCGTCGCCAGCACTGAAGACCACCTCCTGGCCATTGCGGAAGAAGCCACGGTAAGTGCCTTTGATTTTCTGTTTCTTGACTACACTCTTTGTCAGGACCGTTCCATCCATGGCACCACCTCCCATGAAACCATGGCGATTGTCAGTGAGTTTGATAAAGCCGCCGCTCCATGTGAGTGGAAAAGAGAGGGTCTCTGGGTCAAAGACAAATGAAGCATCGCCATTTCTGACGCAAACCGCTTTCGGGATCGTCAGCCCACCACCTTTGAAAACCGTGCTGAACACACTGCCGAGATCGCTGGCGGCAAAGCGACCGTCTTTCCAGGTCGTTTGGTCGTTTTGATTGCCCCAGTGGCCTTGTTGGCCACCGTCCATGCCGGGGAAGGGGGCGATGAGTTCGGGGAGAGGCTTCTGCTTCATGAATTGCAGCGCCTGCTTGCCGTAGAAGTCGAAGGTGCGCTCGCGGTTCACGAACTCCTGCCAGTGCTGGTTGTCGTCCTTGTTGAGCGGTGGGAGGTCCGGTTTGAACTCGGCGGCTTTTGGTGCGGGCGGGGGGAGGAGGTCGCTGAGGTTGTCGAAGTCCCAGAGGCCGAGGGTGTTGTCCATGCGCAGGCGTGGGGCGTTACCTTTTCGCGGTTTCATGACACCGCGGGCGATGCGCACGTCATCAATGAGGCCCGCGAAGCCGAGCGAGTGATCCACGAGGCTGCCGAAGGCGATGCCCCCGGCTGTCGGCGTGCCTTTCATCGGCTGCACGGGCTTTTCGAACACATGTTTGCCGTCGATCCAGAGGATGACGCTCTGGTCGTCGATGCTGGCGAGGAAGTCGTGCCACTGACCGTCGCAGACATCGACTTGTGAATCGAAATCGCCACCGCGTCCGGGCATAAAAAGCGCGAGCGTGCCGCGCCCGGCGTGCGTGTAGAGTTCCCAATGCGTGGCGGATGATTTGGCGTCGGAGGCGATGAGGATGTTGTAGCGCTCCTTGCTAATGAGCTTCGCGCGGCACTCGATGGTGAGCGGCAGCGTGCGGTAAGGCTCGTTATCGAGTTGGAAGTAGCTGCCCTTCAATGCATCACCGAATTCCTTGCTCAGAGACGGCACGCCTTGGCCAATGACTTGGAGCTTGGCGGTGATGGTGGGAGCGGCGGCAGCGGGCTTATCGCTCCAAGTACGATACTGCGGCTTCGGTCCGGGCGGATTGTCGTCGAGCTGCGGCACGAGCCATTTGAGGCCGTCGAGGTTGTCGAGCAAGCGGCCTTCGGCGTCTTCGTTGGTGTGGTTGAGGATGCCGATGGGGCCGTTGTAACCGCTGGCGCGGACGATGCGCAGGACCTTCACGTCCTCGGTGCCGACACCGAGCGGGAGAATCTTGCGGCCCTTCGCCTCGCCGTCGATGTCCATGCCGTTGAGATTGAAGCAGAGCAGGTGCGGCAGCATTTTCGGTAGAATCTTGGCGAGACGGTCGAGATGACCGTGGCCGTGATGCAGGTTGTAAACGATGCCGATGTTCTTGATGCCCTGCGCCTTCAGTCCCTCGCAGACGGCAATCATGTTTTCCGGCTCGCCGCCCCAGCCGCCGTGATTGTAGATGCCGACAGAACATCCGAACGGCGCAGCGGCCTCGCAGATCGGTTTAAAACGAACGATCTCTTTCTCCATGCGGCTGTTCTGGTCCGCCTCATCCTTCACCGCGATCGCGCCACCACCGCCGCTGATCCAAAGCTGGGGATGCACATCGTAGCGTTTGAAAAGCTCGAGTGCCTTTTTTGCCTCGTCATTGATCGCGCCTGGAAACCACCAGCCCATCAGCTCGATGTGATGCTGCTTGAGCGCGTTCAGCTCATCGTCCCACTGCGGGATGTGCTCGGCACGATAGTCATAGACGAATTTTTTCACGCCCATCTTCTCCAGCATTGCCGCACGTTCCTCCGGACCGCGCTTCTTCGCATCAAACGGCACGATGCACCACGCGGCGAGATTGGATTTGTCGAAGAGGTCGGCTCCGATGACGGAAGCAGAGAGGCAGAGGAAAAGGATGAGACGGTGGAGCATAAGCGGGCGTGGGGTGATTCGAGTTTGCCGCAGAGGGGCGGAGGAGCGGAGAGGCAGAGATTATGATTCATTCATTTCTCTGCTCCTCCGCCACTTTGCCCCTCTGAGGCTAATGCGAGTTGGAAATGGCTTTCATAGGTCATAAGTGGCGTCACCGTTGACGACGCGGTGGATGCCATCTTTGAGGAGTTCGACGTTGAAGTTGATGAGGAGGCCGAGGCGGCGGTTGGCGAGCTTCAAGTAGCTGCGGAGCTGGGCTTTGTGCAGTGGGAGAACGACTTCGACGACCTTGTTCTCGATGATGGTGTCATTGACAAAGATGTCCATCTTGAAGGGATCATCGAAGGTGATGCCATCATAAATGATGGGCTGGCGTTTCTGGCGGATGATCTGCAAACCTGCTTTCGCGAGTTCGTGGCAGAAGCAGGTTTCGTAAATGCTCTCGATCAACCCTGGGCCAAAGTGGCGATGAACAATCATCGCGCAGCCGATGATCTTCGTAGCAAGATCGTTCTCGTGGGGTGTGGGCTCGGTGAGGGGCATGAGGTAATTTGTTTTGCCGCAGAGAGGCGGAGGAGCAGAGAGGCAAAGATTATGATTCATTCGTTTCTCTGCTTCTCCGCCACTTTGCCCCTCTGCGGCTAATGCGAATGGCCGACGGGTTTACTTTTGTACATAGGCTTCCCACTGCGCTTCGATCCACTTGGCGTCGGGGGCACCGTCGAAGACGAGGATGCGGTATTTGGAGATGTAGGGTTTGCCGGGGTCGATGGACCAGTCGCCGTCCTGCGAAGGGGCGATGCAGACCTGCGGATTCTTGGGATTCAAACGCAGCGGCTGTGGGAAACGAAAGTTCGAGGGATGAATCAAGATCGCCATGCCAGTGGGTGCGCCATCGACCTGGCCGCCGATGTGGACCCATTTGCCCTTGGTGGAGTCGCCGTTTTTGCGGTCGTGGCCTTCGCTGGTGAGCATGGTGACGGCTTCGACGGGATTCCACGCGAGATTGCCGCGCACGCCGAGACCGCCGTAGTGGTAGGTGGGCAGTTTGAGCGATGTTTCACCCGCGCAGGTCTGCGTGCTGGTGAGGTCGATGATGTTGGCGGGTTTGTCATCGAGTGTCTTCTGCGAGACGCTGACTTCCCAGGTTTCGTTGAGTACTTTTTGATCGGGGGAGTGGCTGTGATCGAGAAACAGGTGCTGGCTGATGAAGCCGCCGCCTTCGGCACCGCCCCAGGATTTGGTGAGCTTGTCGAAACGAACTTCGGCGAGGATTTGATCGCCGCTCTTGTCTTTGCCGTCGCCTTTGCCCTGATTCCAGAAATCGGGATGCGAATCGCCGAACTCGGTCTTCGTCCATGCCATCCAGATGCCGCGATGCCAGCGGTGGTCGTCAGGATGATTGCCGGTGACGAGCTTCCCGCTGGGCGAGTAGATGGGATGCAGATGCGCGCCGTGTTTGAAGACAGCGGCGACGCCTTCGGGCACATCACCGGCTTCCATTTGGTAATCGCAGATGGTTTTGCCGCCGGTGGTGAAGCGAAGGATGGAGCCGAGTTTTTCGGCGTTGATGTCAGCGGCGTTGAGCTGGCCTACGGAACACGCGGAATACACGAAAAGGAGCAGAAGCCCAAGCCGGAGAAACCCTGCACCGTTGCCGCTTTGCCCCGCTGCGGCAAAGCGCGCGTCCGAGAGGTTCGATTTTGCCGCAGAGGGGCGGAGGAGCAGAGATGCAGAGTGGGTTTTCATAGAATCAGTTTTCTGTTTGTTCCGTGTTTTCAGCCCGACTGAACGCAGCCAGGAATCACAAACTCGCAGGCTTCACGAGTGTTCCGGCTTTGATGACGCCGCCTTGCATTACGGCAAGGAGGTTGTCGCGATTTTCGAGGATGCTGATGTCTTTGAGGACGTCACCATTCACCACGAGGACGTCGCCGAGCTTGCCTTTCTCCAGCGTGCCGAGTTCGTGGGCGCGGCCCATGATCTTCGCGCCGCCGAGGGTGGCGCATTTGATCGTGTCGAGCACGGAGAAGCCGACATAGTTCACGAAGAAGGTCAGTTCCTGCGCGTAGGTGCCATGTGGCGTCCAGCCGAAGCCGTAATCACCGCCGAGACCGAGGGTACCGCCGGCTTTGAGCACTTTGCGGGCACTTTCGGCTCCGGCTTCGAGCGTTTCTTGATGACCGTCGATCACACGCTGCGAGAGGCCAAAGTCTTTGCCGCGCTGGACACTGAAGAGTTCGAAGCCAAGGCCGGGGCACATGGGGACGTTGCGCTTCATGAGCAGGTCGAGGCATTCGTCGTCCATGAAGGTGCCGTGTTCGATGGCGTCGTAGCCGGCTTTGAGCGCATTGAAGATGCCGTCGCGCGCGCGGCAGTGGCCGGTGACTTTGAGGCCATGATTGTGTGCGGTGGCGACAACGGCGTGCATCTCCTCGAAGGTCATGCACAGCGTGTGGTGATCATTGATGTCGGGCGAGGCTGCATCACCGGTGGGATAGGTTTTCACCCATTCGATGCCGTCTTTGACGAGCTTTCTCACCGCGGTGCGGGCGTCGTCGGGTCCATTGACGATGAAGACGATGCCTTCCATGCCGATACGGCGGTAATCGGGGTTCCAGTCCATCAAACCGCCCGCGCCGCAGATCTCGCGGCCGCTGGCACTGAGCCGCAGTCCGGGGATCATGTCCTCCTCGATTGCCTTTTTCATCCAGACGTCGATGTTGTGCAGGCAGCCGCCGCTGCGGGCGCTGGTGTAGCCGCATTCGAGCGCGGTCTTCGCGTTCACAGCGGACTGCAGCGTGACGTATTCGACGGGAAACTTGATGTCGAGATCCTGGAGTTCGGTGACGTTGAAATAAGTCAGGTGAATGTGCGCCTCGATCAGTCCGGGCATAATCGTGCCGCCCTTGGCGTCGATGATGCGGGCGTCAGGTGGTGTCGCAGGAGCATCGGCGGCGGGACCGGCGTAGCTGATGAGGCCGTTTTCAATGATGAGCGCGGCGTTGGGGACGGCGGATTTGCCCGTGCCATCGACGAGCTGGCCGTTTGTGACGACGGTGATGCCAGATTGGAGTTTCATGGTCCGCAGAGGCTATCTGGTTCGTCGTTTCGAGGATAGAACAGAAACGGCAGGGCTTGGAATATTCGCGGCGGCATAGGTTTCGCGGTAAGCACCGGGTGTGAGGCCGGCGACACGGCGGAATTCGCGGGTGAGATGACTCTGATCGGCAAAACAGCAGCGCTGCGCGATGGCGGCGATGGCTTCGCGCGTATCGACGAGCAGACGGCAGGCGGTCTGGATGCGGAGGCGTTTCAAATACTGCTGCGGTGGCAGTCCATATTCTTGGACGAAGCTGCGCTCAAAGGCGCGGGTGGACATGCCAGCGGTGCGTGCCATGTCGGCATTGGTGACGGACTTGCCGAGGCGGCGCGTCATGAGCGCGATGACGACACCGAGACGGATGTCGCTTCGTTGATCAATCTGGGTGGCGTCGAGCGCTCGCGTGATGCCGGCGGTGCCGGTGATACGGCCTCTCGCGTCGCGCACGGGCCGTTTGGTGGTGAAACACCAGGACGCGGTGTGATCAAAGCGGCCCACGAGTTCGAGGCGTCCTTGCACAGTGTGTCCGGCGAGCACGGCTTCGTCACCTTCACGAAAATACGTGGCGAGATGTTCGGGCGAGAGATCGTCGTCGGTTTTGCCGAGAACCTCGGTGAGTTGATGCATGCCATAGTTGAGCAAAAAAGTGCGGTTCACCCAGAGATAGCGACGCTTTTCGTCTTTGATCCATGCCTGCACGTCAGGCAGCACATCAAATAGATCGCGCAGGGCATCGACGGGCGATGTTGGGGTGGCTTTCACGAGTGAGAGGCTAACAACAACGCCTTTTGATGACACGCTGAATCATGCGGGCATGAAAAAGGCGGAGCCGCATGCAGCAACTCCGCCGGATGAAAGGGTTTCAATCAAAACAGACTACTGGCGCACTTCCTTGATGTGCTTGTCAGGAGCGGCGTCGAAGGCGGCCTTGCTGGCGGCGTCGGCGAAGGCGACCTGACGGGAGTAGCTGACGGTGATGGCGGGATCCGCCTTCTTTTTGCTCAACGGACACTGGCCGGAGACGGCACCGACGATGTTGTTGAGGTAGGCCTTCGGCGTGGCGGTGAACTGGGCTTTGCACTTGTTGCAGCAGAGCGCGACGGTCTTGGTGTAGGTGCTGCTGATGGCCGGGTTCGCGGGTTTGCCGGAGATGGGGCAGACGGTGTTCAGCGGCTCGGCGGCGGGAGCGATGCCTGCCAGCAGGCTGATGGCAGCAAGGAGGGTGAGGATGTGTTTCATGATGTATTGGGGAAGTTAAACGAGGGACTGGAATACGAATTCAGGGCCTTTTCTGCAACTGAAAACTTTTCGGCCCCGGGCGGCCGGGGGCCAGATTCCACCCTGCAAGCGCGGATTGACACCTTTCCGCCCTGCGCCTACGCTCGCGCCCGTGTGCATCCTCAAACGGCGGCAGACACGGAAAATCGGGTTCACGCCATGACCTCTTTCTGACAGTGCGCCATGGCCCACTTCAACGATTGATTCCGATGAACCTGTACGTCAGCAATCTCACCTACACCATGACGGATGAGGAACTCCAGCGCGAGTTCGCCGCCTTTGGCAATGTTTCCAGCGCCCGCGTGGTGATGGACCGCGAATCCGGCCGCTCGC
>JAYVIO010000449.1:0-6695 GCA_043770175.1 Verrucomicrobiales bacterium
AGCGTGGAATACCGCGACGTGCTGTTGAAACTCGAAGTCGTCCCGCTCATCAACTCTGATG
Source organism: Verrucomicrobiales bacterium (assembly GCA_043770175.1). Taxonomy (GTDB): domain Bacteria; phylum Verrucomicrobiota; class Verrucomicrobiia; order Verrucomicrobiales; family Verrucomicrobiaceae; genus Prosthecobacter. Next base: position 62 of record JAYVIO010000449.1, read on the forward strand.
ACAAAGTCACGCTCAAGATCGCACAGATCAATGACAACATCGTCGGCACCCAGACCATCTCCGGCAACACGGTGCCCACCATCGGCACGCAGGAACTGGTGACGGAAGTAGCCATCAAAAATGGCGCCACGGTCGTTCTGGGCGGACTGATCACCGAGCGTGTCAGCAACACCGAGCGCGGGGCCATCTTCCTGCGCCGCATTCCGATCTTGAAGCATCTTTTTGGCACCACCAACAAAGAAACCAAGCGTGAGGAACTGCTTATTTTCATCCAGCCGCACATCATCAAGTCCAGTGATCGGCACGACGGCCCCAACCGCATCGAAGCCGGCCGCACCGACCTGTTTGACGAAGCCATGCAGTTTGGCAGCCCTGCCCTGGAGGACATTCCACGCGCGCTGCCGGTGAGATAGCAATGAGCGCGCAAGGCCATGCCACGAGCCTGACGAGGATGTCTTCGACGCCTTGGGTCAGCACTGTCGTGCTCGTGGGAATGCTGCTGCTCCATCTGCTGGTCCATGGCCAGGAACTGCGACTGGCGGTGCATCCCATGGCAAAGGAAGGCGAGTTGCGCTTGAACCAAGCGTTGGCGGAACTGGCGTCAGCGCGCATCACACGACTGGATTTTCTGCTCTCTGGGCTGGCATTGAAAAAGAAAGACGGCACCTGGCTGGAATCGCAGGACTGGTTTGCCTATTTGAGTGCATCTGCAGGAACCATGACCGCCAAGGGCACTGGCATTCCAGAGGGCGAGTACACGGCCATCCGATTCCGCATCGGCGTGGACGAGCCGGTGAACAAGGCGGACCCGCACCGTTACGCACCAGATCACGCGCTCAATCCACGGGTCAACGGCCTGCACTGGGGCTGGCTGGGAGGCTATATCTTTCTGGCGCTCGAAGGCCGCTTTCCAAATGGCGGCAAGGACGACGGCTTCTCCTATCACATTGCGAACGCACCCCAGTTGATGACGGTGGAGTTGCCGGTGGAGTTTCGCGGCGCGCGTCCGCTCACACTCACGCTGGAACTGGATGTGCCACACATCCTGAAGGACATCGAATTCAGCAGAGACGGCACCGCGACGCACTCACGCGAAGGCGATGCGCTGGCAGCAAAACTCAAGACCAACATCGAACAGGCCTTCCGCGTGCGCAGCGTGAACTACGATGTCTATCAAACCCCGGTGTTTGCTGAAAAGCCCGTTACCTGCCCTGCCAACACACATCCACTGACACCGGCGATGACGCAGCGTTTCCCCCAAGTAAAACTGCCAGCCGACAATCCGCTGACGCAGGAAGGCGTGGCGCTGGGACGACAGCTTTTCCATGACACACGACTGTCGAGCAACGGCACACAATCCTGCGCCTCCTGCCACGAGCAAACACATGCTTTCGCCGATGCGCGGCGTTTCAGCCTCGGCGCGCTGCAGCAGGTGGGCAAACGCAACGCCATGCCCTTGTTCAACCTGGCCTGGCAGCAGGGCTTTTTCTGGGACGGACGTGCAGCCACGCTGCGCGAGCAGGTGCTCATGCCGATCCAGGACACGAACGAGATGAACGAGACACTGGAAAACGTCATCACGAAACTCAGCGCTGATGCTGGCAGCACCGCCGCGTTTCACCGCGCCTTCGGATCGGCCGAAATCACTCCGGAGCGCATCGCTAAGGCGCTTGAGCAGTTTCTGCTCACCTTGATCTCGCAGGAGTCGCGCTTTGACCGTGCGGCACGCAAGGTGGCGGAACTCACGGAGAGCGAGAAACGTGGTTTGCAGCTCTTTGTGACCGAGTTTGACCCCAAACGCGGCCTGCGCGGCGCGGATTGCTTCCATTGCCACGGCGGCACGCTGTTCATGAGCCAAACCTTCGCCAACAACGGCCTCGAACTCGCTGCCGATGACATCGGCCGCATGGCGGTGACGAAAAACGCGGCGGATCATGGCAAGTTCAAGACGCCAAGCCTGCGCAACATCGCCCGCACTGCGCCCTACATGCACGACGGTCGTTTTGCCACGCTGGAGGAGGTCGTTGAGCACTATAACAGCGGCGTACGCCGGTCGGTCACGCTCGATCCCAATCTCGCCAAGCATCCCGAAGCGGGAATGCAGCTCACCGCACAGGAAAAGGCCGATCTGGTGGCCTTTCTCAAGACCCTGACGGACGAAACCTTCACGGGTCCTGAGTCCGCCACCGCCGCACGCTGAGTCGGCAGCTTCACTCCAATCCTGCAGACTTCAGACCAGCTTTGGATTGTTTCCCGAGTGGTTGCCTCGCAAGGATTCGAACCTTGAACGAGAGAATCAAAATCTCCTGTGTTACCATTACACCACGAGGCAGTGGGTGCTCAATTGAGGCGCGGATACTAGCGTCTCCTTTTGGCGGCGCAAGAGCGGCTTCGGCGTGAATTTAGCAGGCGGCCTGACGCTGCCAGACGCACTTTCAATGTTCAAACTGAGCCCGAAACGGATCTAGAAGGATTTTTTTGATGTAGCGGAGCAGAAGGCGGAGTGACCGTCCCGGCCTTGATTTTGCTTGGATTAGGCGAATTCGCGCAACACTAAATCATTGAAATTATGGAAATATAAAATATTTATTCTTGCAATGTTTTCCATAATTTGCAGAATATCCATGCAATCTGCAAAAAATACTATGAAGAAGCTCATCCTTATCCAGAACGACTATCCCGGCACCGGCAAGAGCACCCTGGCTCTCTGCTTCCAACGCTACCTCCAGCATTATGGTGCCGCCCATCAACTCCTCTCCCTTACCGAAGAGGGCATCCCCGCTATGCCGGGTTCCACGGCTCTCGACGCCAGCACGCTGACACCGAGAGAGTTCCTTGCTGCCATTGATGCCATCCCGCTGACCATTTTGGACGTGGGAACCGGCCTGGGTGAGTTTTTCAACAAATTCTACCAAGGCAACGAATTGGATCTGATCCTCAGCGAAGCTGGAATCGCGGTTTCCGTGGTGCTGCCCGTCACGGCGGACCGTGAGAGCTTTGATGCGGTGATCGAGGCAGCAGAAGTCTTCTCCGACAATGCGGAATACCTCATCGCCCACCTCGTCACGAGCTGCTACGACGAGGACGACAAAGTCTGGGACACCAGCTACGCCGCCCGCGTGATGGACATGTTTGAGGCCGTCGAACTGCACATCCCGGAGATCACCTTCCAATTGGAACTGAGCAACGAACGCATGAGCCTCGATAACGCGCTCCAGCAACACGACGTCGAAGAACGCCTGGGCAAGGAATACACCAAATGGCACCGCCGCGTCATGGGCCAGGTGGACAGCGCACGCCAGTATCTCTTTGGCGATGCCTTCCGTCCCACGATGGCCCCCAAGCCTGCCAAGCCCGCTCGCAAAGCGAAGGCCAAGCTCGCCGCTTAACCCCAAAACCACGGGCTACTCGAACAATTCGGGATAGCACCGCCCCGCCACAGCCCGGCTGAGTGTCAAAATCTCAGTCGGGCTGGTGCATTTCTGGGCGGCGCGTGCCAATTCGGTGCATTCCAGCACGGAGAGACGCCGCACCGCATGCTTCACGCGGGCGATCTGCGTCGTCGCCACGCTCAGTTCATTCAAACCCAAGCCGATCATCAGTGGCGTGAGCCGCAGGTCCGACGCCATCTCTCCGCACATGCCGATGCGGATGCCTGCGCTGTGCGCCGCTTCAACCGACATGCCGATCAACCGCAGCACAGCCGGATGCGTGGGCTGGTAAAGCCCCGCCACGCGATCATTCAACCGGTCCACGGCAATCGTGTATTGAATCAAATCATTCGTTCCGAGGCTCAGGAAATCGACTTCCGCCGCGATCAAGTCCGCCGACAGCGCCGCGCTGGGAATCTCGATCATCGCCCCGACCTCGACTTCCTCAGGCACGTCAATGCCTTCGGCGGCGAGTTCATCCGCGCAATTGCTGAGCACCGCCTTCGCATCCACCACCTCCTGCACGCCGGACACCATCGGGAACATGATGCCCACACGGCCATGCGCCGCCGCACGCAGCAGGGCGCGAAGCTGACGCTTGAACAAATCCAGCCGGCCCAGCGACAGCCGGATGCCACGCCAGCCAAGGAATGGATTCGGCTCCGGCTCCACCGCGAGACGTTCGTCAATCTTGTCACCGCCGAGATCCAGTGTGCGAAACACCACACGCTTTGGTGCAAGCGACTTCACCACGCGGCTGTAAGCCGCCGTGAGTTCATCTTCCGTGGCGTCTGGATTCTCCAGATGCAAAAATTCTGTGCGGAACAGCCCCACCTCCTCCGCGCCGCTGTCCTGCACGATGTCCACTTCCTCGACGAACTCCGCATTGGCTCCCACGCAGATCATGCGGCCGCAAACTGTGGTCGAAGGCTTGTGGCGGTCCTCTTGAAAGACATCCTCACGCCGCTCCGCCTGCTCTTCACGCAGGCGGTAACGCGCCAGCGTCTCCGCCGTGGGATTCAGGATCAACTGCCCGCCCTCACCGTCCAGCAGCACCGTGTCGCCGCTGTGCAGCGCTTCGCAGATGCCATGCAGTTTCACCACGGCTGGCAGTGCCAGCGAGCGAGCGATGATCGCCGCATGCGACACCGCGCTGCCCGTCTCCACTGCAAAGCCCAGCACCTTGGTGCGATCAAGCTGCACCGTGTCCGACGGCGTCAGATCATGTGCCACCACGATCACCGGCTCGTCAAACATCGGGTGCTGCATCAGCTCGCCACGCAGGTGGCGCATCACGCGCTGGGTCACATCCTTGATGTCCAGAAAACGCTCGCGCAGATACGCGTCCGAAAGCCCGCGCAGCGCATCCATGTGCTGGCACATCAGCTTGTAGTAGGCCCAGTCCACGCACACCAGCTTCTCGCGCACCGTCTTCTCCGTCTGCTTCAGAATCGTCGAGTCCAGCAGGATCAGCAGATGCGTTTCAAAGATCTCACTCTCGGAACTGCCCTGTTCACCGGCCATCACCCGTTGCAGTTCCTCGATCTCCTTGCCCGTCACCGCCAGCGCTGCATGGAGCCGAGCCATCTCGCTCTCCACCATCCCCGGCGCGATGCTGTCCGCGTCCGGTTCATCAAAATGATCCTTCAGCACATGCACCACGGCATGCGCCACACCCGTTGAAACAGGGGTGCCGGTCCAGATTTTTTCTTTGAGAGCAGGCGGTCGCGTCATCCGCACCCACCTTTCATGCGGAGCGGGCGTTTGGCAAACGCCACCATGCATCAAACCGCCGCCAGCGCCTTTTCCTGGCGCTTTTGGAAGGCCGTTGCCTTCCCATCCTCGCCGATGATCTCCAGCATCGCGATGTAATCCTGCCCGATGGCCTCATAACTCGACGCCTCCGCCGGCAGTTGTGCTTCCAGGATGCCCAGGCTTGTTTCAAAATGCTGCTGCGCCGCCGCATTCTCCGCCAGCTCATGACACGCCGTGGCCAGATTGCAGTACGACTGCGCCACATCACGGTGCTTCGCTCCCAGCACTTCAGTGCGGATCTTCAGCCCGTCCTCGAACATCTCCTTCGCCTGATCCGGGAAACCAGCGGCGTAATACAGACTGCCCAGATTATTGTACACACAGGCCACGGACTCCGAATTGCGGCCGCGCTTGTTCTCCAACGTCTCCAGCGCCCGCAGGTAGTGCTGCTCCGCCAGCGCATACTTGCCCAGACACTTGTACGTCATCGCCAGATTGTTGCGCAGTTGCGCCGCCACCTCGAGATTCTCACCGCCCAGCGCCTCATGATTGCTGATCGCCTCCTCATAGTAAGGCAGCGACTCCGTCTCCCGCCCGTTGAAGTCCAACAGTGTCGCCAAATTCGTGCGCACATTCGCGATCACATCCGCCGGCAGTTCCAGCTTTGCCCCCGCCTCCAGCGCCTCAAGATACGTCGCCTCCGCACCCGCGATGTCCCCCGCCTCACGCTGCGCATCTCCCAGCGCCTGCAAGGCGCGCACCAGCGCCGGTGCCTTGCCCGGATACTCCTTCACCGCCGCACTCTGTGACTCCACCACCGCACGGGCGGCTGGGATGACAGAATCAGAAGAGGCTGCTGAAGATTGGGACGAATTTCCGGGCATGATCGCAAAAGGAGCGGTCGGGGGTTGCAACGGTACCTTCGCGGACAGAGTCACACCACGTCAAGTGCCGCGTGCGTTCCCAGACACAAAATCCCGCTATTTCTGCTTCAAAATGAACCCACGCGTGAGACCCCCGCGCAAGCTGCTGCTGGCGGATCATCTGATGCGGCGCACAACGTTGTCACAGGAATGGCTGGCGATGAAGTCGGCGGCCATCGTGAGCCAGCCGTTGCATTGGATGAGAAACTTGCGTTCGATCTCGGTGACCATGCGATGGGTATCGGAAATACGATGGTCGGCTGATAGCTTTTATTCATCCCACCGCCGCTTTGCGCAATCGTCGCAGTGAAAACATCTCCCCGGCGCTTTCGCTGACTTTTCGCGCCCCATCTCTGCGCTTCGGTCCAAACTCGTCCCGATGCGCTGCGAAGATGTTTTCCACAAACTCCCTGCTTCCCAGCACCAACCCATCGCTGAAGTAACGCACCCGCAGCCGCACGAGTTCCCCGCTGCTCAGTTTGCCCTTTTCCTTGAGCACCTGCCGCGCTTCCTCGGCGGTCACGC
>JAYVIO010000450.1:0-2515 GCA_043770175.1 Verrucomicrobiales bacterium
CCAGGGCAGCACCGTGGTGGATACGACCACGCCATTCTCAGACCGCTGGGGCGGCTGGTATGTGACGGGCAAGCACGGCACCGCTCTGCATCGCGGCAATGTGACCGCGAAAGAAGAAGGTGAAAATGTGACGATCAACTTCCAGGCCGGGGCAAACGCCAGGTCGCTGGAAAAGTTCTTCGATACTTCGCCTTACCCCCGCAAGGTCAGCGACATCGTGGCGCTCATGGTGCTGGAGCACCAGACCTCCACGCAAAATGTCCTCACCAAGGCAAACCAGGCCTCCCTGCGCGCCATGTTCATGCAGCAAAGCCTGCAGCGCGAGCTGGGTGAGAAGGTCGAGAAGCAGCCCACCGGCACCGCGCGGAGGATCATCGACCACTGTGCCGAGGACGTGGTGGATGCGCTCCTGTTCAAAGATGAGGCGGTGCTGCCGGAAGGCGGCATCGAGGGAGATCCCGCATTCCAGCAGGTGTTCACCAAGAATTCGCCGCAGACAAAGGACGGCCGCTCGCTGAAGGACTTCCAATTGCTCAACCGGCTCTTCAAATACCGCTGCAGCTACATGGTCTATTCGCTGACATTCAAGAATCTCATGCCGCAACTGAAGGAGACCGTGCTGACAAATCTGTGGAGCGTGCGCGGCGGCAAGGATCCGGACGGTCGCTACGCGTATCTCACAGCGTCGGAGAAAAAGAACATCCAAAAAATCCTCGCCGAGACCCTGGATGGTGCTCCTGCCGCGTGGAAACAGGACATCGCCGCGAGATAGAGTCTGGCGGAACCGATCCGGCAGGAATTAAAGCGCGCCGTCATCCCGCTTTCGCGACGACGCGGTTTTGAGAACTTGTTTGATCGGGCATTCCGTGGCATTCTTACCGCCCTTCCCGTGAACTCGCGCCCATCCAATCGCAATCAGTCAGGAAAAGCTGAGCTGGGCCTCCTTGTGGCGATGATTCTTTTCGGAAGCGGGGTTGCTGGTGCTTTATGGATGGTCGTGAAGAGCGATCAACGGTCCGAGCCGGTCGCCGCGAATCCTCCGAAGGACTCGCAGCCGCGTTCGATGTTGCCCGTTGTTCGGCCAGCGACGCCCGGGGATCCGGCTCGAAGAACCTCCGTCACCATCGTTGCCGACCCACAGACGCAGTCCGCCCTGGCAAAGTTGCGCAACATCACGCCGGACGATGGAACGGCACCGAAACCCGCCAAACCGCCTGAGAAAAAGGTCGAACCCCGTCCAGTGGCCCAGTTCGACGTCGATGGACAGCAGATCGACTCGCAGTCGGCTGAGGCGCGCAAAGCGGCTGATTTGCTGAAGCAATATCTGGCGGCGAAGTCGTGGCAGGGAAAGCTCCCTCTTGTTTACCAGTCCGCTCAGGCCCGGCCCCTGATGGAGGAGTTCTACGGCTCCCAGGGACTCGCCGATCCAGTTTTGGGGGGGAAGATCAGCGCGACCGACATCAAAGTTGGCACCCGTAATGTGCTGACGCTGTCGTTTATGTCGGGGGATCGACTTGACCGCGTCGTGCATGCCAGCTTTTGGCGGACCACCGCCGGTCTGCTTCTCGACTGGGAATCGTTTGTGGGCTTCTCCGGGAAGGGCATGGGCGCGTTTCGTGCGGCCCGCAGCACGCAGCCGACGGTGTTTCGCGTCCTCGCGTTGTCGGACGACTATTACAATTTCGAGTTCACCGATTCCAAAAAGTACCTTTGCCTGCGTCTCTACAGCCCCAGCGGTGCGGACTACCTGCATGGCTATTGCCCGCGAGACAGCGCGGACGGAAAGAAACTCGTCGAGCTCCTGGGAGACCATTCCAATTCGCAGTCGGCGATACCGAGCCGGAATGGACTGCGGCCCCAGGCTTCCGGGCATCTTCCCATCACCGTCAACCTCGCCTTCCCGGAGAACGCACAGTCAGACCGCTGCGTGAAGATCGAAAAATTCGTTTCACCGTGGTGGCTGGCGCTGGATGTGGAGAAACAGACCACCGCCTCCATGGCGGCTGACGGCCCTGCGGCTCCGCTCGCCCAATAACGCCTACTCCTTCCAGAGATCGAGCAACTGCGCCGTGGCATCCGCGATGTTCATGGCATTTGTCCGGATCGTCAGATCAACATCCTGCGGCTGCTCAAAGGGATCCTGCGTGCCCGTCATGCCCTGCATCTGCTTGCGGCTCGCCTTGGCGTAAAGGCCCTTCACATCGCGGCCCACGCAGACATCGAGCGGGCAGTCCACGTGCACGAGCCGCAGCCCTGTCGTATCGAGGATGCCCCGCACCAGCGCGCGGTTCGCCTCCTTTGGAGTCACAAAGGCCGCGATGATCGTCTGACCCTGGCCGGCCAGCAGCTTCGCCATGTGCGCGGCGCGGCGGAGATTCTCGAGCCTGTCTTCGTCCGAGAAACCGAGATCTGCATTCACGCCGGAGCGCATCTCGTCGCCATCGAGAATGCACACCGTCCTGCCCAGGGTGCGCAGACCGTCAGCCAGGGCGCGGGCAAGGGTGGTTTTGCCGGC
>JAYVIO010000451.1:0-19859 GCA_043770175.1 Verrucomicrobiales bacterium
ACCGAGTTGTTCGTTCAAGACCTTGGCCGGTGGTGCCAGCGACACGCCGGTGCGTTTCATTGTGGGCAGTTGCATGAACTACAACAAATTCATGCTCGGCAAAAAGGGCAAAGCCAGCGGCCCCGAGACAGCCACGGACGAGGACAAACGCCTCGGCTATCCATCCTTTGACTCGATGCTGAAACTGCGGCCGGACTTCTTTGTGGGCACGGGCGACATCGTTTATTACGACCACCCACTGCGTGTAGCCAAAACGGTCCCGCAACTGCGTCAATGCTGGCACGAGCAGTTTCGGTTTCCACGCATGATCGAGTTCTTCCGCCGCGTGCCGACCTATTGGTCCAAGGACGACCACGACTTCCGCTACAACGAGTCCGACAACTCCACCGACGATCTGCCGCTGCCAAAAACGGGCATCGACATGTTCCGCGAGCAATTGCCCATGCTGGCCGCTGACAGCGAGAAGCCGACCTACCGCACGCATCGTGTCAGCAAAGATCTGCAGATCTGGCTCACCGAGGGGCGCGACTATCGCTCCCCCAATGAGATGGCCGACGGCCCTCAAAAATCGCTGTGGGGTGCGGAGCAGCGCGAGTGGTTGAAGACGACCCTGAAAGCGAGTGATGCGAAATGGAAAATCCTCATCTCGCCCACGCCGATGGTCGGCCCCGATGATTTGAAGAAGATCGACAATCACGCCGATCTCAGCGGCTTCCGCCATGAAGCCGACGCATTCTTCGTCTGGCTGAAGGAAAACAAGATCGACAACCTCAAACTCATCTGTGGAGACCGTCACTGGCAATATCACAGCATTCATCCCTCCGGCATCGAAGAGTTTGCCTGCGGTGCCCTGAACGATGAGAACTCCCGCATGGGCGTCGCTCCGGGCGACAAAAAGGGTTCAGACCCGCAGGCTCTGATCAAGCAGGAATACACCTCGCCAACACCCAATGGCGGCTTCCTGCAAATCACCGCCGGGGATGAACTCGTCTTCGAGCACTTTGACTCACGAGGAAAGCAACTGCACCGAGCAGTCAGGTAACCTGCAACCAATCCATGAACATCACCCGCCGCTTTCTACTCAAGCTCACGCCACTCCTGTTTTGGCGTGGTTCAACATCATCGCTCGCTGCTGCCGATACCGCAGCAGCGCTCCCATTCGGCACCACCTACCCACAGCTCGATTCCCTCGCGGTAGGCGAGTGGTGGAAGGCCGAACAGCCGACAACAAAGAAGGCCTCGCTGCCACCGGCGATGGACGTGCCGCGCGATGAGGTCGTCGCCTTTGCGCTCTACACGCATGACCACGGCGTGTTGAAGCTGACTGCACAGTTTTTTCCGCTGAAGCCCGATGAGGCACGCACGGCGCGGCTGGAGTTTCAACGCGATGGCGCATGGATCGAGGTCGCCACGGAAGCGATCCTCTATCCCGGCTGGAGTGCGCATTTTCGCATCGAGAAATGGGACGCCACGCAGAACGTCGCCTATCGCGTGCGTCATGGCGACAAGGCGATGTTTGAGGGCCTGATCCGACGTGATCCCACCGATAAAAACGAGATCGTCATCGCCAGCATGTCCTGCAATTCCAGCCGCACCGGCGGACTTCGGCCCGAGATCGTCGAGCATCTGCGGGCGCAAGATCCCGACCTGCTGTTCTTCGCCGGCGACCAGACGTATCGTCACACCGAACACACCGCGGGCTGGATCGAGTTCGGGCTTCAGTTCCGTGATGTCATGCGCGACCGTCCGACGATTTGCATCCCCGATGATCATGACGTGGGCCAGCCGAATCTCTGGGGTGAAAATGGCAAGCAATGTCTCCGCGAAGACGGCACCGACGGCGGCTTCCTCTATCCAGCGGAGTATGTGAACCAAGTGCAACGCCAGCAGGCCTGGAATCTGCCCGATCCGGTCGATCCAGCGCCCGTCGAACGCGGCATCACCGTCTATTTTACCCGGCTGCGAGTGGGTGGCGTGGACTTTGCCATTCTCGAAGATCGCAAATTCAAGTCCGGCCCGTTTGGCAAGATTCCCGTGATGGGGCCGCGCCCGGATCACATCAACGACCCCGCCTACGACCCGAAGACGGTTGACCTTCCTGGTCTGCAATTGCTTGGCGTGCGCCAGGAAAAATTCCTGCGGGACTGGACCCAGGACTGGACCGGCAGCGAGATGAAGGCCGTGCTTTCCGCGACCTCGTTTTGCGGTGCCGTTCACATGCATGGCAAGGCCGACAACCGCCTGCTCGCCGACCTCGATTGCAACGGCTGGCCGCAGACGCCGCGCAACCGTGCGCTCGAAGAAATCCGGCGCGCCTGGGCGGTGCATCTTTGCGGTGACCAACATCTCGCTGTCATGACCAAACAGGGCATTGCCGAACATGGCGATGGACCCTATTCCTTCACCAGTCCCGCCTTGGTGAATACGACCTATGGCCGCTGGTGGCATCCGCTCGATGAGAAGCCCGGCCCCAATCCCGTGCCCAACAGCCAGTTGCCATGGACCGGCGATTTCAAAGACGGTTTCGGCAACAAGCTCTCCATGATGGCCTACGCCAATCCGCCCGACATCAAGGACGAACGCCAGCGTGCCGACGGCTACGGCATCGCCCGCTTCGACAAGAAAACCCGCCAGATCACCTTCGAATGCTGGCCTCGCTTCTTCGAGGGCGAAAAAGCCCAGTTCCCCGGCTGGCCCATCACCGTCGCCATGGAAGACAACGACGGGCGCAAAGTCCACGTCGAACTCCCCGAGGTGAAACTCGATGGCGTAACCAAACCCGTCGTCCAAGTCATCGCCGAGTCCACGGGTGAGATCCTCTACACCGTGCGCTCGCAAACCGAGTCCTTCAAACCCCGCGTCTATGCTCCGGGTAAATACACCATCAAAGCCGGCAAAGACAAACCCGACACCGTGGTGAGCAGCGGCCTTGAGGTCGCGTGATTTCAGGCCGCTGACTGATGTGACCCTTTCTTCCAACAATCTAAGTAACGACGACTCATGAAAACAATACTCTTCCTCGCCACTCTCTCGCTGTCGTCAGCAGCGTTCGCCCAAACGAGCCCCAACAAACCTGACCAAGCCACCAAGCCCTACAATGTCTTGTTCATCGCCGTTGACGACCTGAACGACTGGATCGGATGTTTCGGCGGCAACTCGCAGGCGATCACGCCCAACCTTGACCGGCTCGCCAAAGAGCAGGCCATGGTAATGAACAAGGCCTATTGCGCGTCCACGGTCTGCTGCCCGAGCCGCTCAGCCATCCTGACCGGCAAACGCCCATCCACGACGGGCATTTACGGCAATACGCAAGACCTGAAGAAGGCCCCCAAAGCCAAGGATGTCGTCACCCTTCCTCAATACTTCGCCAAGAACGGCTACCACACGCTTTCCACGGGAAAGATCTTCCACAAACATCCGACGTCTGAGGGGATGGATGAGGGCCAATGGGCGTTCCAAGAGTTCGCTGAAGGCGGAGGTGGCAACAAAGGCATGCTCTGGGAGGAATCTCCTTCATCCGCTTTAGGCGAGAAAGCCGAAGACAAAGGCCAGGACAAATCCCAGGGAAAAGGGGAGGAAAAGGAAGTGGCGCGCTGGGGGGCCTGCAAGGCACCGGTCGAAGAAACCAAAGATTATGTCGCCTGCCAATGGGCCGCCGATCAGCTCAGGCGCGATTTCGACGGCAAGCCGTTCTTCATGGCCCTGGGCATCTCCAAACCGCATCTGCCGTGGATCGTCCCCCAGCAGTTTTTTGACCTCTATCCACTGGAGCAGATCAAACCCGTCGAAATCTTCCGCGACGATCTCAACGACATCGTGGACGCGAATGGAAAACGCCTGTTCAAGTCTTCGATTGGCTCGTTTGACGCGATCGACAAAGCCAACATGCACAAGCAAGCGCAACGCGCCTACCTCGCAAACATTAGTTACGTGGACCACTGCCTGGGTGTGCTGTTCGATGCGTTGAAGAAGAGCCAGCATGCCGACAACACCGTCCTCATGTTGTGGGGCGATCACGGCTGGCATCTGGGCGAGAAGACGAAATACGGCAAAACCGACCTCTGGGAAGAGTCTGACCGCGTGCCCTTCATCGTCCGCGTGCCCGGCATGACTCCCACCGACGTCAAATGTGATGGCGTCGTCAACCTGCTCGATATGTATCCCACGTTGGTCGAACTGTGCGGCCTCCCGCGAAATGCCGAGAACGAAGGACGCAGCTTTGTGCCCTTGCTGAAGGACCCGAAAATGGCGTGGAATCACCCCACCCTGACCACCTACCAGTTCAGCAATCATTCCTTCACCGATGGCCGTTACCGCTACACCTGGTATGGCGGCAAAGCGAATGGTGCCGAGGAACTCTACGACCACAGCACCGACCCGCTGGAGCACAAGAATCTGGCCGCGAATCCCGAATCCAAGGAAATCATGGCCAAGTTCAAAGCACTCCTGCCTGCACACAACGAGCCGGACTCACCCACCAACAAGGATGACAAAAAAGCCATGCGCAAAGCCGGCAAGAAAAAGGGCACCGAATAGTCAGAAATGCGGGAACTCCCTGTGAGCTACGAACGCGAACTCAAGCCCGCCATGCAAGAGTGAATGATTCTCCAGCGCGACTTCCTCCCACTTCCAGTGAAGCCCACCGAAGGGCCTGGTGCCAAGAAAGGCAAACACTAAACCAACTCCATCAATCCTATGAAATCACACTCCACCCCCGTCATTGATCGTCGTCATTTTCTTCGTGGACTTGGCGTTTCGCTCGCGCTTCCGGCTTTTGATAGCCTCAACGTCGGCTTCGCGGCTGCGGCTCCGAAGACTGATCCGCGACGCCTGATTTGCATCGGCAATCATCTCGGCTTCTGGCCGGGCGGCTTCTTTCCGACGGCGGAGGGGCGCGACTACGCTCTCAGTCAGACGCTGGCTCCGTTGCAGGAGTATCGTTCAGACTTCACGGTCTTTTCGCACCTCGATCACGGCGTGAAGGGTGGGCATGGCGCGGTGCACGCGTTTCTCACGGGAGTGAAGAAGGATGAGTCTCCTGGTTTTGCGGAGAAGAACATTTCGATTGATCAGGTGGCCGCGGAGCATGTGGGGGCAGCGACGAGGTATCCTTCAATCACAGCGGGGATCGGTGAAGGCACAGACATGTGCTGGAACCGCGCGGGTGTGCATCTTCCGCCGGTGAACAATCCAGCGCGGCTGTTTGAGGCGTTGTTTGTTGAAGCGAATGCGGATGAGAAGGCATCGGAGCGCGGACGCTTGTCGAATCGGGCCAGTGTGCTCGATGCGCTGCGCGATTCAGCGAAGCTCATGGCGGGCAATCTGGATGCGGCGGACCGCAGCAAGCTCGATCAATATTTGACCTCGGTGCGTGATGTGGAGCGTCGGTTGCAGATGTCCGATGCGTGGTTGGACAAACCGAAACCGAAGTCGCCCATCGATGCGATCACGGATGAAGAGCGGATGCAGATCGAAGAAATCCCGCTGTTCATGGACTTGATGACGCTGGCACTGCAAACGGACTCAACACGCGTGGCGACTTTTGAAGTTCCGCTCGGATTCCACACCAATGATCTCGATGTCGGCAGCTACCACGGTCTGTCGCACCACAGCAAGCAGGAGGGCTTGCTCACCCAGCTCCAGACGGTGGAGAAGTATCTGATGACGCAGTTCGCGCACTTGCTCGGCAAGCTGAAGGAAGCCGGACTGATGGATAGCACGCTCGTGGTGATTGGCAGCGGCATGGGCAATGCCTCGAATCATTCGACGAGTGATTTGCCCGTGCTGCTCGCCGGTGGCGGCATCAAACATCAGGGCCATCTGGTCTGCCCCGAAGAGGATCACAAGCGCATTCAGTTGTCCAACCTCTGGCTCTCCACGCTCCAATGGTTTGGCGTCGAGCGTGAGCGCTTCGGGCGCAGCACGGGGACGTTTTCGCCGATGAAGATTGGGTGAGGCCGGCAAAAAGATGGGCGGTAAAAAATAGGACATCTGCATTCATCTTTTACCGCACATTTTTTTGCCGATAAAACCATCCCCCATGCCAATCACCCGCACCACCGAAACCATCCGCCCGACTCAATCCGAGTTCGGCCAGATCGCCTACGACGTGATGAACTGCGTGTATGAAATCCACAACGAGTTCGGTCGCTTCTTTGATGAAGCCGTCTATAAACGCGAACTCGCCGACAGGATGCCAGGCATGGAGCTGGAACTCCCTGTCACCGTCACTCACGGAACTTTCTCGAAGCTCTACAAGCTCGACGTTCTGGCTCACAAGCGAGGGATTTTCGAGTTCAAGGCCGCCGAGAGCATTGTCTCCCGTCATCGCGGCCAGACCATCAACTACCTGCTCCTCTTTGATCTCCCGCACGGCAAGATCATCAACGTTCGTCCCGAGCGAGTCGGCGATGAGTTTGTGAACTGCCACTTGCGGTTGGATGCGTTGCGAAATCCATCTGTGGACACGACCGATTTTGAGTCTGCAGCTTCCGGGTCAGCTTTGTTCCATGACCACCTGATGAGCGTGATCAAAGACTGGGGTTCCGGCCTTGAGACGGGGCTTTACGAAGACGCGCTGACTCACTTCCTGGGTGGCGAGGAGCGGGTTCTACTGCCTGTGCCAGTGATGGGAGCGAAAGGACATCTGCACGATCAAAAGATGCGCCTCCTGGCACCTGATGTCGCTTTCAAGCTCACCGCTTTCCCTGATCGACTTGATGCTTTCGAGGTGCATGCCCGCCGCCTCATTCAGCACACATCATTAAAAGCCATTCATTGGGCCAATATCACTCACAGCCATGTTACCTTCACTACCATCCGCTAACTCCTTATTCGGCAAAAAAATGTGCGGTAAAAAATGGGGACTTCTGATTCTCTTATCTTTTACCGCCCATCTTTTTGCCGGCCCCTCCCCCGAGTTCCTCAAGAACTACTGCATCAACTGCCACGGCGCGGAGAAACAAAAAGGAGATCGTCGTTTTGATGCACTCACGTCAGAGATCAAAACCCCAGACGACGCCCTACTCTGGCAGGAGATTCTTGATCAGCTCAATCAGGGCGACATGCCGCCAGAGGACGAGAAGCAGCCGCAGAAGGCAGAGCTGCTCGCGGCGGTCGATGCGATCACGCAATCCATCGCCGATGCCACGCAGCGCTTCAAAGGCACGGGAGCGCACACGGTGCTGCGTCGGCTCAACAGCTTCGAGTATCGAAACACCATCGGCGACCTGCTAGGATTGAACGTCGCGGGATGGAACCCCAGCGCGGACTTTCCTGCCGAGGTCCGTGCTGATGGCTTCGACAACAACAGCGCGTCGCAAGTAACCTCCGGCATCTTGCTCGATCATTACTTTGCCGCCGCTGAGGAGGCCATCCAGCGAGCAACGGCGTTTGGCGCGAAACCGGAGATGAAGACCTACGCTCAGAAGTCGCCGTTTTACTTCGAGAAACGGAAAGCTGGCGACTTGCCGAAGATCTTCCAGACCGACCGCTACCGTTGGGTATCGGACAAGGGCTACGATGATCTCGTCGCGCGGTATTATCGCGGTGGGCACATTGGATTCGAGCCACTGGGGCACGGAGGCGCACCGCAGAGCGGGCGCTATACCATCCGTGTGCAGGCCGCTGCGATTGATCGCGAGAATCCGTATGATTTCCTGAAGGATATCCGCAGCGGCGATCCGATCGTGATGGAAATCGCCGCCGTGACTCGTGGAGGCAGTGTCGAGAGCACGGGCAACGTTACCACGCAACGCACGCTCGCCTTGGTGGAAATCACCAGCGATAAACCACAATGGTTCGAGTGGACCGTCGATCTCGAACGCGGCGAAGAGCCGGAGGTGCGCTTCCGCAATGGCACGGAGAAGGCCAAGTCGCTGGCGTTCAAGTTGAACAGATTCGCAAAAGGTCATCCCGAACTGGAAGCGATTGGAAAGCTGAGCAAGGGCGAGCTCGCCTTGGCGATGCTCAAAGCCTACCGCGGGCCGAAGCTGCGCATTTGGGAAATGCAGGTCGCAGGTCCGCAACTCGATCAATTGCCGACAGCGGGTCACACCTTGCTTTATGGCAATCTCACGCTGGATCAATTCAGCCGCGCCAACATCCCCGAGCGTTTGCAAGTCTTCGCCGAGGCAGCCTTCCGTCGGCCTTTGGCGCAAGGAGAGCTGTCACCCATCGGCAAGCTCATCAATGCCAAGCTCGATGCCGGAATGAAGCCGCTGGATGCGCTGCAACTTGGCTTCCAAACCATCCTCTGCTCGCCTGCCTTCCTCCATGTGCATGAAGGCACCGGCAAGCTGAACGACTTCGCACTCGCATCACGCCTGTCCTATTTCTTCTGGTCCTCCATGCCCGACCAAACGCTGATCCAGCTCGCCTCAGCAGGCAAACTGCATGAGCCCGCCACGCTCAGCGCTCAAGTAGATCGCATGCTCGCCGACCCGAAGTCGCAGCGCTTCGTGCAGAACTTCATCCGTCTCTGGCTCAACCTCGACCACATCGGCGAGATGCCCGTTTCCACCGACTTCGTCAGCTTCTTCCGCGACAACATCGACGCCGCCATGCGTGCCGAGACCGAGATGTTCTTCCGCCACATCCTCGACAAGAATCTGCCACCGCGCGAATTCCTCTCCGCCAACTACTCTTTTCTGAATCGCGAACTAGCACTGCACTACGGCCTGCCGCCGTTGGAAGGAGTGCAGCTTCGCCAAGTGTCGCTCCCGAAGGGGGTGCGCGGCGGACTGCTCACTCATGCGTCATTCCTCACCGCCTCGGCCAACGGCGTGGACACCTCGCCCGTGGTGCGCGGCGTCTATGTGCAGGAGAAACTGCTCGGCTACACGCCGCCGCCACCTCCGCCCGACGTTCCGCTGATCGAACCCGACGCTAGCGGAGCCAAAACCATCCGCGAGCAACTCGCCATGCACCGCGAGAACGCCACCTGCGCCTCCTGCCATCAAAAGATCGATCCCTTCGGCTTCGCCTTGGAAAACTTCAATGCCATCGGCGGCTGGCGCGAAAATTACTCCGGTGATCACAAGATCGACCCCAGCGGCGACTTGCCCACCGGCGAGAAGTTCCAAGGCGTCACCGACTTCCGCTCCCTGCTCATCGCCCGTCACGAGCAATTCACCCGCTCCCTCACGGAGAAGCTCCTGACCTACGCCCTCGCCCGCAGCCCCGAGTTCACCGACCGCGCCGTGATCGACGGCATCATGAAAAACCTCTCGGCCAAGAATGGTGGATTCAAGGATCTCATTCGCGCCGTGGTGCTCAGCGAGTCGTTCGGGAAGAACTAAATCGGCCATTCTTCATCCAGTTGGCAACTCCAGGAGCGCGGATTCCAACCATGTGCGATGATGTGCATTTCGGCTAGGACCCCGTTTGCGTTGACGAGTTGAAACTTCTTCGCATCCGCACGATGAAGACGGCAGAACACGCACGTTAACTGTCGTCCTTTCCCCATGTCCGAAGTCTTCAACTCCAACTACCCATCCATCGAGCATCTCCGCGAACGCGCCCGGGAACGGGTGCCGCGCTTCGCCTTCGAGTATCTGGAAGGCGGCTGCTTCTCTAACATCAATCTTCAGCGTAATACGGATGAGATCCGGCAGGTGCAGTTGCGGCCTTGGTATCTGCGGGATTATCCCGGGTCGAATCTGCAGACCCAACTCTTCGGCACCACCTACGATGCCCCCTTTGGCGTCTCGCCCATCGGGCTGCAGGGGCTCATCTGGCCCCGCGCGACGGAGATTCTCGCGAAAGCCGCGCATCAGCACAACCTCCCCTTCACTCTCAGTACCGTCGCGACGGCCAACATTGAGACCGTGGCCGAACTGACCGAGGGGAAGGCCTGGTTCCAGCTCTACCACCCAACGGAAGATGCGCTGCGCGACAAGCTCCTTGATCGCGTGGCCGCCGCAGGACTTCCGGTGCTCGTCATTCTCGCGGATACGCCCACCTTTGCCTACCGGCCGAAGGAAATCCGCAACGGCCTGTCCATTCCGCCACGCATGACCCTGCGCAACATCCTGCAGATGACGATGCATCCCACCTGGTCGTTCGGGCAGCTCGCAGCAGGTGCGCCCGAGTTCAAGACGATGAAACCCTACCTGCCGAAGGGGCTGAACATGAAACACCTCGGCCTGTTCATGAACAGGACGTTCTCTGGCCGACTGAATCCGGCCAAGATATCGGCCATTCGCGAGCGGTGGAAGGGCAAACTCGTGGTCAAAGGCGTCGTCACGGAAGAGGATGCGGAAACCGCGCTCGGACTCGGTGTGGACGGCTTCATCGTGTCGAATCACGGCGGGCGTCAGCTCGATGCTGGGCAGTCCACCATCAAACCGCTCACCGAACTGGCGAAAAAATTCGGCCATCGCACCTCGGTGATGATCGACAGCGGCGTCCGCTCCGGTTCCGATGTCGCATGCGCGCTCGCCAGCGGTGCGAAGTTCGCCTTCATGGGCCGTTCCTTCATGTATGGCGTCGCCGCGCTCGGCAAGGATGGCGGTGATCACACGATGACGATGCTCAAACGTCAGCTCAAACAGGTGATGGAGCAGGTGGGGTGCGAGCGCGTTGATGATCTGCCGAAGCATCTCGTTTCCGGCACCCGCATCTGATCAAATCCATTGCCTGATCAGCGACGGCGTGGTGTTGAAGAGCCGTACTCAGAGAGATCGTTTCGACGGCTTGGATTGGCCATCTGGCCAATGGTTTTGTCGGGAGGAAGTATGCAGACTGAACGTTGAACACAAACTCGTAATCCTACAGCTTTCCGTGAGCCATGAAATCCGCACTCTCTCTTGTCGCATTCCTCGCCGCGATCGGCCTCGTTGCAGCTCGTGACTGGCACAGCACGGATGGTCGCACGCTGCCCGGTGAATTTGTCAAACTCACGGGCGAAACCTTGACCGTCAAATCCGCCAATGGACAGCCGGTGACGGTGCCGCTGAAGATTCTCAGCGCCGAAGATCAAAGTTATGCGCAAGCCGCGCAGGCATTGAACGAAGGCGCGGTGAAACTGGGTCCGCAGGCCTTCGAGGTGGCGCTGAACTACGGCGGCGGATCACTCTGCCGCTTCCCACTCACACGCCTGAAGGCCACGGATCCGCTCATGTTTGCAGGCGAGCAGTTCTTCCTTGTCGGCGAAGCCGCCGCCGCTAAAAAGGGTTCCCAACTCAAAGACCAGCTCCTCTTCTCAGCGGGCAATCGCACGCTGCATCCGCTCCAGGGCGATGCTTTTCCTGTGCGCAGCTTTGCGCTCACCGCCGATCAGGCTCTGGCCGCCTCCAGCAGCCCGCCAGACATTTATGAGCCGATGATCGAGCAAATCGAAGTGCGCGGCCTGGGTTATCCCATCAGCGACAGCGGACTCATCCTCGTGGACAGCAAACTGCTCGTCAGCATCAACTCCCTTGTTGTGGACCTCGGCAAGGATCTCGAAAATGCCACCGTCGTCGCCAACAACAGCGATCTCGGCATCGCCATCATCGCGGCGAAGTCCGCTACCACTGCCATGCGCCTCGCTCCGCGCAAACCGCTCGAACTCGGCCAGCCCGTGAAGCTCCTGAGCCTCAAACACGGCGAGTATGCCAAGTCACTCGAAGACGCCATCGTCACACAAGGCACCATCACCAATCTCAGCGCTGCCAATGGCCCGCTCTATTTCGAACACAACGCACCGCGTGACCCCGACGCCGTGGGCGGGCTCGTTCTCAGCGACAAAGGCGATGTGATCGGCCTCATGACGCAAAAAAACATCATCAAGCGCGGCACCAGCAAAGACGGCGTCATCACGCGTGAACCTGTGCCTGAAAACCTGCTCACCACCGCCCTGCGCACCGAGGCGCTCATGCCCTACCTCAAGACCGTGCCCAAAGTCACCGCCGACCGCAGCCCCACCGGCACCGACGAAGCCGATCTGGCCAAAACGCTGCACAAAACCATCGTCATGGTCCGCGTCGTTCGTGAGACTCGCAAAGACATGTCCCCAGCCGCCGTCGCCGCCGCAGAAGCCGCCGCCGCCAAAGATCCCAACGCCCTGCGCTGGAGCATCAGCAAGCCCGGCACCCGCCACAACTCCACCTGCGAAAACTTCAATCCCAAGAAACTCTGCAAATCCACGGACGGAACGCCTTGCAAGAATTGCGGTGGTTAACGAGCATCAGCCTGTCATGAGATTTACCATCTTCGCGCTCACCTTTGGTTTCGTTTGTCTGTCAGCCAGCGGCGAGGAACCGAAGTATTTCAGTGCCAAACCGGGATCACTGACCAAAGCGAAGACGCAACTGGCTGCCGGTGACAAACACCTTGCCAAAGCGCTTAAAAAGCTGGTTACCGATGCAGACAAGGCGTTGGCCGAAGCACCGCCTGCGGTGACGAATAAGGATAAGCTGCCGCCCAGTGGCGACAAGCATGACTACATGAGCATCGCGCCGTATTTCTGGCCGAATCCCGACAGCAAGGACGGTCTGCCTTATGTACGTCACGACGGCAAGGTGAACCCCGAAAGTCGCGATCCAAAATACAACGACAGCCCCGGCATCAAGATCATGGGCGACAACGTCGAGACCCTCGCGCTCGCCTATTATTTCACCGGTAACGAAACCTATGCTCAAGGCGCTGCCAAAGTGGCCCGCACATGGTTCCTCGATCCTGCCACGCGCATGAACCCGCATCTGAAGTATGCGCAAGCCATCATGGGCGTGAATGACGGACGCGGCACTGGCATCCTCGAAGCTCTGAACCTCTCTGTCGCCGTGGATGCCTTGGGTTTACTCGCCGACTCCGAAGCTTGGCCCAAGGACGATCAAAAAGCCCTCAAAGAATGGCTCCGCACCTACCACGATTGGCTTATCAATAGTGATCCCGGCAAAGATGAGCACAACGCCAAAAACAACCACGGTACGTTCTACGATGTGCAAGCCGTGCGCATCGCATTGGTGCTCGGTCGTGACGATTCCGCCAAGCGCATGCTCGAAGAAGCCAAACAACGCCGCATCGCCGTGCAGATCGATTCCGAAGGCAAACAGCCACTGGAACTCGACCGCACCACTTCCTTCAGTTACTCGCGTTTTAACCTCTTCGCCCTCACGGAGCTAGCAACGCTCGGCGAACACGCCGGAGTCGATCTCTGGCACTTCACCACCGAAGATGGTCGCAGCATCCGCAAAGCCATCGACTACATGCTGCCCTACGCCGACGTACCGCCGAAGCCCTGGCCGCTGCCGCAGATCAAAGACAAGCACGAATCCGAGTTCATGTCCATCTTCCGCCAAGCCACGCTCGCCTTCGGCGGCGAAACCTACGAGGCCGTCATCGCCAAATATGACGACTCGCTCAGCAAGCGCTTCCAACTCCTGTTCACCAAGTAAGCTGCTCCCAATGACCTTCCGCCTTACATGCCTCCTATTTGCGATCACCAGCATGGCCTTGGCTGAGATGCCAAAGTCACCATCTGATCTTACCATTCTCACCACACCCGATGGAGCCAATCTGCCTGCATCGGCGGTTGTTGAAGGCTTTCCGTTGCTCGTGCGACTGCACAAAGACTGGTTCGATTTCAAGCAAGCCAAGCCGCAGGGTGAGGATGTTCGTTTTGCTTCGAGCAGTGGCGTGAAGTTGCCTTATCAAATCGAGGCCTGGGATGCAGCAGCGGGCACAGCGAGCATCTGGGTGCGCATCCCACGCATCGAAGGCAATGCGCGGCAGACGATTCGCATGTCGTGGGGCGATGCCAATGCGGCGAGCGAATCGAATGCGAGTGCGGTGTTTGATGCCAGCAATGGTTACGTGAATGTGTGGCATATGGATGGCGTGTGGGGCATGGCGAAGGATACGGGCACGACCTACACGGACGGAGTCATCGGCGCGGCGCGGCACTTTGATGGCGAACACGGCATTTTTGCGGGCGATCAGCTCACGCATTTGCCCACCGGGTCCAGCGCGCATAGCTCTGAGGCATGGATTCGTGCAGAGCAGGTGAATGGTCGTGTCATTGCTTGGGGGAATGAAGCGGCGCAGGGCAAGGTGGTCATGCACTTCAAGAGTCCACCGCACATCTCGATGGATTGCTATTTCTCCGGCGGCAATGTCAGCGGCGATTCCAAATTGCCGATGAATGAATGGCTGCATGTCCTGCACACCTTTCGTGAAGGTGAATCGAAGCTCTATGTGAATGGCGTACTCGATGGCACGAACACGAAAGGCCCGCCGTTGGCGATCAAGAGCCCGGCGAGGCTGTGGATCGGTGGCTGGTATAACCGCTATGACTACGTCGGCGATCTCGATGAAGTGCGCGTCTCGAATGTGGCACGCTCGGCGGATTGGGTGCGTTTACAGTATGAGAATCAAAAGCCGCAGCAGACGCTTGTAGGGCCGTTGGTGCAGCCTGGGAGCGAGTTCTCGGTTTCGCAGGAAAAAATTACCGTCGCGGAAGGTGAGAGCGTGACGATCCGGGCAAAAGCGGGCGGTGCGCAAAAGGTATCATGGTCGCTGCTGCGCGATGGCGGTGAAAACGTGGTCGCGACAGATCGTTTTGCGTTCAACTACGGCGCTGGACGTGTAACAGGAGACTCGCAGGCAACCTTGCGTTTCAAGGCCGTTTATGCTGATGGCCTGAAGACCAAAGACATCGCCATCACCATCCAAGAAGCGATTGCCGAGCCTGTTTACACACTTGCTGCACCCGCCAACTGGGATGGCCGATCCACCATCGAAATCGTCCCACAGGTGACAAACGTCCAAGCGATGCGCGGCACCAATCTCGACTATCAGTGGGAAGTTGGCCCCATCGCCGTGACGAAGACTGAGGCCGCGTCCAAGCTCTATCTCAAACGCGCTGAGAACAGTGGCGCGCTCAAGGTAACGGCGATCCTCAGCAATGGTGGCAAGCCCACGAAGCAAAGCGTGACCATCCACGTGAAACCACCTGCAAGCGATGCCTGGGTCGTGCGTAAGCCCGAAAAGGACGAAAAGCCCGAAGACGGCCAGTTCATTGCTCGCGACGATAAAAGCGAAGGCATGCTGAATTGCAATGGAACGGCAGCATCGAAGGTGACGCTGAGCGTCTTTGCCGACGAGAAGCCGTTCAAGACCGAGACCAGTTCGGGCGGCGACTACGCTTTTGCCGTGAAGCTGAAGCCGGGGCTCATCAAGTATCGCATGGAACTCAGTGCGGATGGCAAAGTCGTGCACAGCGCCAAGGACATCGTTTGTGGTGATGCTTTTCTCCTCAACGGCCAATCCAACACCGTGGCGACAGATTGGGGCAAAGAAGAGCCGCCGACGTTTCACAGCGAGTGGATTCGCACCTTTGGTCACAGCAACGGCAATCCCAAAGGCGTGCATCTCTGGGGCGAGGCGACGTATCGCGCACGCGATGGACGATTGCAGATCGGCTACTGGGCCATGGAGCTGGCCAAACGGCTCGTTGAGAGCCAGAAGATGCCCATTTGCATCATCAACGGGGCCGTCGGCGGCACACGCATCGATCAGCATCAGCGCACGCCTGACGATTCCACCGACATGACATCCATTTACGGTCGTCTGCTCTGGCGCGTGCGTGAGGCACGGCTTACGCATGGCATCCGCGGCGTGCTCTGGCATCAAGGCGAGAACGATCAAGGCGCTGATGGCCCCACGGGTGGCTACGGCTGGGAAACGTATCGCCAGCTCTTCATCGACCTCGCGTCTTCGTGGAAGGAAGACTACCCGAACATCCAGCACTACCACATCTTCCAAATCTGGCCCAAGGCTTGTGCCATGGGCATCGACGGCTCTGATAATCGTCTGCGTGAGGTGCAGCGCACGCTGCCCACCGCCTTCTCGAACATGACCATCATGTCCACGCTTGGAATTCAACCTCCCGGCGGCTGCCACTATCCACCTGCTGGTTACAGCGAAATCGCCCGTCTCACGCAGCCAATCATCGAGCGTGAGCACTATGGCGTGAAGTTCGACAAGCCCATCACGCCGCCAAATCTCCTCCGCGCAGCTTTTGTGAACGAAAAAAAGGACCAAATCACGCTTGAATTTGATCAACCCGTGCAGTGGGACAACGCACTTATTAGCGAGTTTTACCTCGACCGTGAAAAAGGCCAGATCGCCTCCGGCAGCATCGCTGGAAATGTCCTCATGCTCAAACTCACGGCACCGTCGTCTGCCAAAACCATCAGCTACCTCGACAGCGCGCGCTGGAGTCAGGCAAACTTGCTCATCGGAAAAAACGGTATCGCCGCGCTGACTTTCAGCGGTGTCTCTATCGTTGTCCCTTGAACGCAGCTGAGCCCGATTTTACGTCATTTCACTGAATGCAAACCTTCCCACGCATCCTCACGCTCTGCGCGTGGCATCTTGCTTTGATGTTGGCGGCTTAGGAGACTCGGGTTTCTGTGCGAGATCGACCTGCTCTTTGACAACAACCAAGCGGAGCAGGATTTGCGCGTGATGAAAGCGCAGTAAAAAGTATCGGGTTGCTTTCGCAGTGAAGCCGGAGCCAAGCCTTCTGTGTGCTCCGCAGTTATTTGCGACAGCACGAAGCAAGGCATGAACATCATCAACTCCATCCGCAACGCAGGGATCGGAAACCCACAGTGCTTCGCCGCAGGTGTTAAAATAGTTCCGGTGCTGCAAGCATAGGACGACTCATCGTCGGAGTGATCCGCTGGGGTGCGTGGTTTGGCGATGGCAGCGTGACGAAGGGCCGCAGCGCAGGTTTGTTTCTGGGAGATTTACGCTGCAACTGACGTTGTTTCCGAGGGCTCATGAAACACTCATTATTACTTCTGCATTCTCTATTCGCTTTCCTTCTCTTCGCGTCGGCTGCTCGCATTCTCGCAGCCCATCCACTGCCACGCAGCACACCGGAAGCACAGGGCATCTCATCGGCTGCGGTGCGTGCTTACATCGAGGCGGCGGATAAGGAGATCAACACGCTGCACAGCTTCATGCTCGTGCGGCATGGGCAGGTGATCGCGGAGGCTTGGTGGGGGCCGGAATCGGAGGACAAAAAGCATGTCATGTGGTCGCTGAGCAAGAGCTTCAATGCTACCGCTGTGGGCATCGCCGCCGAAGCAGGGAAGCTCAGTCTCGAAGACCCGGTGTTGAAGTTCTTCCCGAAGGAAGCGCCTGCCGATCCGTCGGACAACCTGAAAGCCATGCGCGTGCGTGATCTTCTCAGCATGAGCGGCGGGCATGAGGTGGAGCCGAAGTTCCCGATCGATCAAGGCCCTTCGGTGAAGGACTTCCTCGCGCATCCTGTTGCACACCAGCCGGGCACTTACTTCCGCTATAACACGCCGGGCAGCTATATGCTCTCTGCCATCGTGACGAAGGTCACTGGCCAGACTTCGCTCGACTTTCTCAAGCCGCGTCTCTTTGATCCGCTCGGCATCGAGAACCCACGATGGGACGCCACTGCCGAAGGCTACAGCATTGGTGGTTACGGCCTCTTCATCTGCACCGAGGACATCGCCAAGTTTGGCCAGCTCTATTTGCAAAAGGGCCAGTGGAACGGCAGGCAACTGCTCCCAGCTAAATGGGTCGAAGAGGCAACCTCGAAGCTGGTGGACAACAGCAAGGCACCAAGCGGCAGAACTTCCGACTGGCAGCAAGGCTACGGCTTCCAGTTCTGGCGCTGCCAAAACAACTGCTTCCGTGGCGATGGCCGCGATGGCCAGATTTGTCTCGTGATGCCGAAGCAGGATGCCGTGATCGCCATCACCGCGCAGACGGGCCAGATGCAAACCGAGCTGGATCTCGTCTGGAGCAAACTCCTGCCCGCATTCAAATCAGAGCCGTTGCCTGCGGACGCTGCTGAACAAGAGAAACTCAAGCAAGCAACGGCCAGTCTCACCGCGCATCCTGCTCCGGCGAAGAAGGCCAGATAGACGATTCGGCCACGAAAGGTCTCAGCTTTACCACATTTGAGCATGAACCTGCTCACCGGTCTCACGATCTGCTTGTTTCTCCTTCCCTCCGTTGTCATCGCGCAAGAGCAGACGCTGATGACCACGCGCGGCGCGCTCTTGTTTGAAGACGACTTCACGAGGCCTGAGTTGAAACCGAAGTGGAATGTCGGTCTCGGCTTGTGGGAGATCAAAGATGGTGTGGCCACAGCAGCGGAGAAGCCGGAGGATCGTCACGGGGCGTATGCGTTCATCAATCCCAACACGACTTACAAGGAAGTAATCGCGGAATACGATTTCAAGATGAACGGTGCGAGTGATCTGGTGCTCAACATGCGCGAGATGGGCTTCAAAGGATCGCAGGCCGGACACATCCTGCGCGTCTCGATCATGCAAAACAAGGTGCAGGTGGCGGGAGATGAGCTGCTATTCGTCGTCGATGGCAAGCCGGTGGCGTATTAGAAGTCCTTGGGGATCGGCCATCCAACGAAGAACATGCTCGGCTTCACGATCGCGGGAAAAGGCATGAAGACGGCGTCGATCAAGAACCCGAAGTTCTGGCGCGCGACGCCGAACCCGGAGTGGGTGAAACAACGCGCCGAGGTGTTAGCAGACTGTTGAAAAACAAGAGTCGAGAGTGACAAAGCGTGAGAGCAAGTTCCCCCCCCGGCACGGATGGCGTGGGTGCCCGTTTGCATGACGGCACATATTCTCGACCAACAGCGGCTCCACGCTGCCAAGAAGGCCGCCAACAGGCCCCAAATGAACCCCGCGGCGGCTGCCAGGGCTTGTTTCGCCGTTCCGATCCCGTTCTGCTGACGCAGCAGCAGGCTCAGGTTGTGTGTCAGCGCCGCGATGATCAGTCGCTTGCTGAGCTTCTCGGTGCCGCGCAACGTCGCTCGCCGCAGCCCGCCGTGGTCGAGCACATGACAGAAGCCGCGCTCCAGGTGCTCGCCGCGTTTCCGCAAGAGTGCTTTGCCGCTGGCGCTGCTCACCGCTCGCCTGGCCCGCTGCAGCGCGCGTTTCTGCCTGCGGCTTTGTCTGTCTTTCTTGCGCCGGCTTTGCTGCGCCGGGCTTTGGGCAGCACTTGCTTGAGTGT
The DNA here is from genome assembly GCA_043770175.1 of Verrucomicrobiales bacterium. GTDB lineage: Bacteria > Verrucomicrobiota > Verrucomicrobiia > Verrucomicrobiales > Verrucomicrobiaceae > Prosthecobacter. The sequence goes on from JAYVIO010000451.1 coordinate 19,012, forward strand.
GGCGCGTGCTGCCATGAGGCGCTCTTTGAGTGTGGCGTCGTTGTCGGCGGCGTCGCCGGGGCGCACTTCGGCGTGGATGATCGCGCCGCTTTCCAAGTCGCTGATGTGTTCGGGTTTGTACACCATGTCGCACGCGCCGTGCTTGGTGCGCCCCACTTTGGCCACGGGGTCGTGCTGGTTTTGCGTCCCGTGCGCTTTTTGTCAAAGCGGCGCACGGCTTTGGTGTCTTGCGGGTCGATGCCTGCTGCGGCGGCCAGGCGCTTCACATATTCCCAGTAGCTCTCCTCGGTGTTGCGGTGCTCCAGGCCGCGCAGGCTGGCGTTGGCTTCGATGATGCTGCTGTCGATGCCGGTCTTGCGCCCTTTGAGCAGGCCGTGCTGGTGCAGGGCGCTCAACAGCACGCGGTGCATCGCCTGCATCTGCTCAAGGCTGAGGCGCTCGCGGATGACGCTCAGCGATGAGTGATCCGGCGTGCCTTCGGTGAGGCTGTAGCCGAGGAAGCTGCTAATGGACAGGCTGTCGGCGCAGCGGCTGGCGATGCCGCGCTCGCTGCCGATGTTCTCGAAGAAGCCGACCATGAGCATTTTGAGATACACCACCGGGTCGATGCCGGGGCGGCCGCCTTTGGCGGCCTCGGCATAGGCGGGTTTGCAGATGGCCCAGACCTGCGGGGCGAAGTCCATTTGCTCGAGGGTGCGGTTGACCCGCTGGTAGAAGGCGTCGGGTGTCGCGGCGGGCAGCTCCCCGGCTACGATCCAGATTTCCTGCTGCTGTTCCTTGGCTTGGCGTTGCTCAAACATGCAGGGAGTCTCTGATCGACGAAGTGCGCGGGTTTTTCAACAGGCTGC
>JAYVIO010000452.1:0-6636 GCA_043770175.1 Verrucomicrobiales bacterium
CCTACACGCGCATCATCGAGAACGAACTCAAGGACGTGGCGCGGGAGCCGCTTTCGACGTTGTCGATTGATGTCGATACGGCGTCGTATGCGAACGTGCGGCGGTTCTTGAACCAGAACATGGCACCGCCGCCGGATGCGGTGCGGATCGAGGAGCTGGTCAATTATTTCCCCACTTCGGAGGAAGGGCCGACGGCGGAGGCGAAGGAACCGTTCGGCGTGCGGGTGGAGATGGCACCGTGCCCGTGGCAGCCGGAGCATCGGCTGACGCGCATCGCGATCAAAGGCCGTGAGATGGACAAGGACCGCAAGGCCAGCAATCTGGTGTTCCTCGTGGATGTTTCGGGTTCGATGGATGAGCCGCTGAAACTGCCGCTGGTGCAGCAGTCGCTGCGCATGCTCACGGAACAGCTCGGGGAAGGGGACCGTGTGACGATGGTGGCCTATGCGGGCAGCAGCGGTCTCGTGCTGCCACCGACGAGCGGCGAGAAGAAAGGCGAAATCATCGCCGCCATCGACCGGCTGAAGGCCGGCGGCAGCACGCATGGCAGCGCTGGCATCCAACTAGCCTATGAGCAGGCCGTGAGCTGTTTCATCAAGGGTGGCGTGAATCGTGTGATCCTTTGCACGGACGGTGATTTCAATGTCGGTGTCAGTTCGCCGAAGGAACTGGAGAAACTCATCACGCAGAAGGCCAAGAGCGGCGTTTTCCTCAGCGTGCTGGGCTTTGGCAGCGGCAACTTGAAGGATCGCACGATGGAAACGCTGGCCGACAAGGGCAACGGCAACTACGCCTACATCGACAGCCTCAGCGAGGCGCGCAAAGTGCTCGTGGAACAGATGAGCGGCACGCTCATCACCATCGCGAAGGACGTCAAAATTCAGGTCGAGTTCAATCCGGCGGCGGTGCGGAGTTATCGGCTCATTGGCTATGAAAACCGGCTGCTGGCGAAGGAAGATTTTTACAACGACGCCAAGGATGCGGGTGAAATCGGAGCAGGGCACAGCGTGGTGGCCCTTTATGAAGTGGTGCCTGCGAATCTGCCGCCTGGAGCCGAACCACGGCCACTTGTGGATGGATTGAAGTATCAAACCGCCAATGCTGCGCCCGTGAAACTCGCCGATGCGGCGAAGAACGGCGAAGTGATGACCGTGAAGCTGCGCTACAAGGAACCTGAGGGCATGACGAGCCGTCTGCTTGAAGTGCCGGTGAAGGACGAAGGCAAAACGCTCACCGCGAGCAGCGAGGAATTCAAATTCAGCGCCGCCGTGGCCGGTTTTGGCCTGTTGCTGCGTGATTCGAGCTACAAAGGCAATTTGAGCTGGGAAACCGTGCGCAAACTTGCCATCGACGGCAAGGGTAGTGACCGGCTCGGCTATCGCGGTGAGTTTTTGCAGCTCATCGACAAGGCGCGGAGTGTGAAGCCGGCGCAGCCTTGATGGCGTGTTGCGTGATGATGACCATGCGCTATGAAATGCGCATGGAACTCATCAACAATATCTCCAACGTGCCAGCAGCGGTCGGTCCTTACTCTCAGGCGGTGAAGCAGGGCTTCTTCCTGTTTTGCTCAGGCCAGATCCCGATTGATCCAGCCGTGGGAAAGATCGTGGCGCTGGATGTGGAAGGGCAGGCGAAGCAGGTGCTGGCGAACATCCGTGCGCTGCTGGAGTCGCAGGGCCGAAAGATGAGCGATGTGGTGAAGGCAACGGTGTTTCTGCAAAGCATGGCGGACTTTCCGAAGGTGAATCCGCTTTATGAAGCAGCGTTTGAAGGCCACAAACCAGCACGTTCGACCGTGGCGGTGGCCGGGTTGCCGCTGGGAGCGCTGATCGAGATCGAGGTGATCGCGGCGCTGGGTTGAGAGCGCAGAATCAAAGCGCCCGTTGCAGGAAGACTTTTTCCTCAGGCAGCAGCACAAGGGGTGGGATGCGTTCGACGAGGCGGAAGACGGTGCCGGCATCGCCACCGGTCTGTTTCAAAAGGGCGGCATACACGGTGCGTTCTCCTGCGGTGAGAGCTGCCGGTTTGACGACTCCAGGGAGAGAGGTGCGAACCAGGTCAAGCTGACCCTGGCGGTAAGCGGCGAGGGCACGCAGCAGGTGAAGACGGTCAGTTTGCGAAGCGTCGTCGGGCGTGGAAACGCCAGGCAATTCCTGCTGGGCCATCTCAAGATCAATACCCAGCAGCAACTGAAGGTATAATTTTTGAGTCAGGTGAAGGGTGCTTTCTGGCTGCAAGGCCAGCAGACGGGTGCAGGTCTTGAGCATGGTGGGGCCGTCATGCTGATATTCGGCCATTTGATAGACTTTGGCGAGCATGGCCGGCTGGGTGCGCGTGTGCTTGCTGGCGATGGCCTGGTAACAATTTTGCGCCAGATCCCACTGGTTGAGCTCTTCGGCGAGGTTTCCGGCTTGCAGCGTCGTGGCGAGGTCATCACCGCGTCCGGCTTCTTCAAAGATGCGCACCAGAGTCTGACGTGCGCGGGTGGGATCGGCATGCAGATGTGCTTGTGCTTCGACCTGCCAGAGACGGATTTTCTGGGCTGGATAGGCGGCATCAATGCCGCCTTTGGTGAGGAGGGTGTTGAGTTCCTGCCATTTTCTTTCGCCCCGCAGGGCATCGACGTAGTGAGGCAGGAGATCGGTGTAGCGTGCGGCGGCCTGGGCTGAAACCATGCGCAGAATGCGGGTGTTTTCATGTTCCTCCGCCAGCCATGCCACGAGCGGCGTGGTTTGTGCCGGCGGCCGATTTTTCCAACGCGCGACTTCCTGGTCGATGGTGTCGGCGCGCAACTGCGGGCTGAGGCGCATCCGGGCGGAAAGCAGGACGAACCTGGCAGTTTCACGTCTGGCGCTGGCGATGGTCGATGCCTCGACGATTTGGAACAGTTCAGCGACTTGCGGCACGGTAAGCTCCTTGGTGCGGGCCAGCAGTTCGATGGCGGTGAGAAACAAGGGACTGTCGGAGCGTGCGACCTGCCACAGCCGGGTGCGCATGGCACTACGGCGCGAGGGATCACTGCTGGAGAGATCGATGATGGCCAGTTGCCGCAGGCTGTCCGCATCAGCCGGGCTGCTCTTGAATGCTTCGCGTTGTACTTCACTGGCGCGTTCGTAGTGCCCGTCGGCTTTGAGAAGCTCTGCCTGAAGCTCCAGGCCATGGGGTTGCTCGCGTGCATCCAAGGGAAGGCGATCATACACCGCTCTGGCTTTGGCCGTCTCGCCGAGCCTGGCATGCATTTTCCCCAGCAGTGCCAGGTCATCGGGCGTGGCGGCTCCGACCTCCTGCAATTGCCGGATAAGGCCGATGGTGGCGCGTGGGTCACCGTTGATGCTGGTGATGAATTCCAGGCAGGCCCGGTTGACTGCGGGATCATTGGGAGCCCAGCGTTTGGCCTCGCGCATGGCCGCTGCGGCCGCCTGCCAGTTTTCCTCCTTGATGTGCTGCCGTAGCTCCGGCAGATGGCGTCTGCCCAGCCACTGTTTGGTGAGCTGGGTGACATGCGGAAAGGCGAGCCAGCAGCCCACGCCGAAGACCAGCATGGCGGCAACAAACAGGAGCAGTGTGCGCTGTTCCCGCCGTGCGCTCGCAGAGCCGCCACTGGAAGGCTGTGGAGCCACATTGCTAGTGGGAGGCGTACTCATGACCGTGACAGGCAGATCATGGCACCGTGAGGTCGAGGACGCAACGGAAGCCCAGATCGGCACGGGCGGTATTTTTTAGCGCGTGACTGCGGGCGGAGGTGAGGAGCGCGTCCTTATCGTATGCCAGCCAACTGCCACCACGAATCACGCGTTCTTCGGGCGCTCCGGGCCAGGCGTCATCGCACCATTCAGAGACGTTGCCGCCCAGCTCGAAGATGCCAAGGGCGTTGGGTCTCGCGCTGTCCACGGGGGCGGTGTACGAATAGCTGTCGGCGGTGCCCGGAATCTTCGTTGCATCCAGGTTCGCTGCGAGTGTTGGCGGCTTCCAGTCATCCGGCTTGGGCGTCCATGGATAGTGGGTTTTGTCACCAAGATGACGTGCAGCCGGGTCGGCGCCCCCTTCATTTTTCAAACCGGTGGCCAGGCTCCATTCGAGGTCGCGTGGCAGGCGGTAACTGGCGGTGGCTGGGATGAGCTTGCTGGCGCGGTCACGCTCTGTCAGCCAGGCGCAGAAGGCGGTGGCGTCCTCCCAGGAAACTCCGGCGGCAGGGTGATTGCCACCAAGGAGGAAGGAAGGTTTTTTGCTCCAAGTGCCTCCCGTGTCGCGCAGCCAGATTTCATAATCGCGCACACGGGTCTCGGTGGCGCAGATGAGGGGGGCGCCGTTTTCCTGAAGCGGCACAAACCGCATGCCGAGGGCATTGAGGAAGGTGCTGCCATCAGCCACCGCCGGTTTCAGGCTGGCAGGATCGGGCAGGGCGTCATCACCGCCTTTGCCCTGCATTTTCTTGCGCAACTCTTCAACGGCGGCGGTGTCCACCTTGCGGCTATCAGCCATCATTTTCATGCGTTCTTCAATGGCCTGCTTCTTCTCCGCATCGGACGCGGCGAGCAGGCTGGCGGTGCGACGCTTGTCTTCAAACACGCAGCGGAAGCCGGTGGTGGGTGCGCGCAGATCCACCGGCACAGCATACTGGTAGCTGGAGGTCAGACACTCGGCACGAAAATAAGCCCAGGAACCGCCACGCAGAATACCGGTCGGCTGGGCGCGAATTTCCATGGGCTGGGTCCACTCCCAGACGTTGCCGGCGAGGTCGTAAACACCTTCTGCCGAAGGGGCAAAACTGCCCACCGGAGCGGTGTAGGGATAGCCATCGGTATAGCCCGGGATCTCGCCATCGGCGAAGTTGGCGGTCTTCGCGGGCGGCGGCCACTCCTGGCCCCAGGGGTAGATGCGGTCGTCCAGCATGCGATCTTCAGCGGTGAGACCGATTTTTTTGCGGCCACGAGCCAGACCCACGGCGGCGTCCCATTCGTCAGGGGTCGGCAGCCGGTAGGCCTGGGCGCTGTTGATCAGTTGCTTTTCACGTTCGGTTTCGGTCAGCCAGTTGCAGAAGGCCACGGCATCCTGCAGATTCACGCCCACCACCGGATGCTCCAGAGTCTGCTGAAAGTGCGTCTGGTAGGACCATGGATGCTTCTTCTGCCGCAGAAACTCGTTCCATTCGGAAAGCCGCGTTTCGCGCGTCGCGATCTGCACAGTGGTGCCCGGCACACTCACGAAGCGCGTGCCCAGGGTGCTGACATGTGGTTTGGTCAGATCATCGCCACCAGCCGGGGGAACGTTCTGTGCGCTGGCGGTGAAGCACGCAGACAAACAGAACAAAAGGGCGGCTTGGCTTGGCTTAAAAGGACGCATGGTGCACCTGATAGAGGGAAATGGCATCGAGTTCATCCAAAAAAAACGCCCGACGGCAGGCGCTGGCCTGACTGTCCGAAGGCTTTTTGCAAATTCCAGCAAAGAAGGGTGTCAAACTGTTAACACGTGGCGGAAGTTTATCCTTTGCGCTGGAAATGAGAGTGATAGAGTCGCGCTCCTTTTTGAAAAAATGCCGTCCCAATCCCGGCAATCCATTCTGGCCGCCCGCTGAGCGACCAATGGCGGTAGCGTGTCCGCGTTCATTTTAAAGCATGATCGTCCTCGGACTCAATGCCTACCACGGTGATTCTGCCGCCGCCCTCGTCAAAGATGGCAGGCTCATCGCTGCCGCTGAGGAAGAGCGCTTCCGCCGCACCAAGCACTGGTCCGGTCTGCCCACCGAGGCCATGCAGTGGTGCCTTGCCGATGCGGGCCTCAAACTCGGCGACGTCGATCACATCGCCATCAACCGCAATCCCAAGGTCAACAATCTGCGCCGTGCACTCTACGTCCTGCGCCAGCGTCCGAGCCTGAGCCTCATCCTCAAACGCCTGGGCAACATCAAACGTGCGGGCAGCTTCGAGGATGCCGTGCAGGCCGCGTTTCCCGGCGAAAAACTGCGGGCGCAGGTGCATCGCATCGAGCATCACCTCGCGCATCTGGCCTCGAGCTTTCTGGTTTCTGACTTTGATGATGCGGTGTGTCTTTCAGTCGATGGCTTTGGCGACTTCGCCAGTTCTGCCTGGGGCATGGGGCAGGGGAATGACATCCAGATTGACGGCCGTGTCTATTTTCCTCACTCGCTCGGCATTTTTTACTCCGTCATCACGCAGTTCATCGGGTTCCCTTATTTCGGCGACGAGTACAAAGTGATGGGTCTCGCCCCCTATGGCGAACCGAAGTACCTCAAGGAGATGCGCGAACTCGTGCAGGTGCAGTCGGACGGCACGTTCAAGCTGAACTTGAAATACTTCCGCCATCACACCGATGACGTGCACTACACCTGGGACAACTGTACTCCCGAAGTCGGCACGCTCTATAAAAAGGAGCCGATGGAGGCCCTGTTTGGCCCGCAGCGTGAGAAAGGGGCCGCGTTGGAGCAAAAACACCGCGATCTCGCCCGCAGTGCCCAGGCCATGTATGAAGAAGTCTTTTTTGCGCTGCTGCAATCGCTGCATGCGAAGTATCGCTGCACCAATCTCGCCCTCTCCGGCGGTTGCGCGATGAACTCCGTCGCCAACGGCAAGGTGTACCTCAACTCTCCCTTCAAGCGGATGTATCTGCCTGCCGCCG
>JAYVIO010000453.1:0-6602 GCA_043770175.1 Verrucomicrobiales bacterium
CATCACCACGAACACCTTTGAGCTGTATCTCGACTGGGGCATCCAGATGAAGGCCCGCAGCCCCGCGCAGCAGACCTTTGTGCTCCAGCTCACGAATGGTTGCGGCATGTATCTGCCCACCACGCTCGCCATCGAAGGCGGCAGCTACAGCGGCCTGCCGCACGTCAACAAAGTCGGCCCCGAAGGCGGACAGATCCTCGTCGATCAAACCGTGCGTGCGATGCATGCGCTCTTTCCAGCAACAAAGCCCTGACTCTTTTGAACCGCGTGGCCACTAAATACTTGGCATTTTTCGGGCATTGTTTCATGCTTCAGTTCTTCGCGAACTAGACGAACCAAGCGTTGTGGTTGGCACGGCCTGCTCAAAACTCTGATGCAATAGCAGATGGTTGCCCCAACCATACCGATGTGTTGCTGAGTCTGCTCAGGGATGAGGCAATCGGCAATCCTTGAACATAGCTGTGAGGAGCCACGGGGTTCTCATCTTCATCCCAAAGTTCTGCCACGAAAGCAACACGCTGGGATGATGGGGGGATTGGACCAGCTGAGTAAGCTGCTTGTTGTTTGTAACACAACTCTACGACCCACAGATCACTGGTGGGTTCTCCATTTTCGCGAATCTGTGCAAGATCCCAGCTTTTGGTGAACAGCGGATAACCTGCCGCCGAGCGATTGGAACCCTTCAGTCCCTTTTCTGCTTCGGGATCGATGAAAAGCTTTACCTCCACATCGCGGCAACCCCATTCGAGTTCAGCAGCAGCATTGACTGGCGTATCCCAGGCAACGCACATGCACATCATCGGCGCACGCGCGTCATTGAGCCAGGCACGCGGAACTGGCACCAGCACACGAACAATGTCGTCTTCATGCTCAATGATGCCCTGCCATACAAAACGCGCCCGATCCTGTGGTGCTGTGATGAATTGCTCACTTCGGGCCAGCCCTTGGCCGAGCGTCCTTTTCGCCAGCTTGTGCAGCGACGGCTGCAATCCGCTGATGACATCTGTTGCTGAGATGGCGAGAACTGCTTTGGCGGTGCAGGCGAATGGCCGTGTATCGCCCACACACTTTGATTGCAGTGCTTGCAATACAAAAGCGGCCTCTCTCGCAAGTAGAGGCGCAGCGTAGGATGTGCCGTTTGTCTCCTTTGCAGAAATGAGATGATCCAGCCCCCAGACTCCGCCGCCCTCGACGGGTCTATAGTCCTTTCCGCTATCACCCGCAGATTCGCAAAAGTCGGGCTTTGGGCTTTTGGCAAAACCAGGGCCAATACGTGTGAAAGGACTCGGGGCATCCATATCCAGTTCGGAAGCCACTCCGCCAGCAGCCACTTTGCGAGCGATACCACCACACGTGAGAGCATTAAAGGCACGTGGATAGCTCAACAGTTCCCAGGCAGGATCGTCATAGTGTTGGGGATAAGGCTTTGCTGGTGAAAGTCCCGGCGGCGAGTTGCCCGCCGCAATAACGATCAATACATCCCGGTCAAAGGCGAGGTTGTCGATCTCTTCAATCAGCTTGAGCGTCTCCTTGCGCTTGGTCGTGGGCATGTCGTCCAGCCTAATGTCCGAGTCGAAACTGATGTTGAACACACGAACATCTGGCGCAGCGATTAGAGCGGCAGCCAATGCTGTAACTGCACTCTCAGAGCGAATCCGATTCGGTTGCCCATTGCCAAGCCGAATCTCCATGAAACGGCAGGAGGGCGATGGCAGGTCCGCATCTGAGCTGAGGTCCACATCGCCATAGACAACTCTGGTCGCAACGACTGACCCATGAGAGTCGGTAGGCTCGTTAGCACAATTGGTTCCCAGCATAGGTCCTCCCCGACGATATGAAGCCAGCCATTCGTGGTCAGTAGGGACGGCAGTATCCAGGATGCCCACGCAGGGCAGACGTGAAATGACGACGGGTGCAAGCGCCAAGGCTCTGCCAGCCCCGGCTATCTCAGGAGGCAAGGCAGAAGCCAGGGCAATAATGGGAGCGTGAATTGACTGCACCGACGTGAACTCATCGGCAATCTTCTGGATCATTTCTGGGGTTAGCGAGGCACGCAAATGATAGCGTCCCATATAGCTTCGCCCCTTGCCTCGCAGTCGGTCTTTGAGATGCCCCTGAAACATCTGTGTCAGCGCACGGAAGACCAAATCAGCCTCAACTTCAGTTATGAGTGGCTGGAGCTGAATCAATCCTTCACCGGCGTTTCGTCCAAGTTCATCCAACCATTCCTGATCATACTTGAGCTTGCCCTCCAACCAGTCGAAGTCTTCAAATGCCACGAAGCGTGACTGCTGACGCGCACCCAGCTGGCTTAGTTGCTCCGTGCGGGCGAGTAGCTGCGCCATACGTTCAGCAGATGCATGCACGGTGGCTGCGCCGGATGGATGAACCTCGATCAAGTCGAGTCCCGCACGCTCAAAAAGCTTCGACTGCTCGCCACTAAACACAACCGGAGCCGCCTTTCGCTGATTCACGGCATCTTGCGCTTTGGAGAACTTTTCGAGTCCCTGTGCAGGGTCGGCAATGATATAAAATTTTCGAGTGCTCAGCGGGTCTCGCGATTGCGCCGCCCGCCGTGCCACTCTCTGCAGGGATTGATGCAGCGTTTTGGATTTCGTGTTCCAATCAATGTCTGGATACTGCGCTGGCGGCCCACCGCCATCTTTGGCCTCCACGGATAATTCGTGGGTTTCGTTCAGGAAGTAGTTCTGAGGCCTGTTAACGGGCGGTGGCATGTGGGAGTCATTTTGTTAGCAGGCTCCGGCGTGCCTCGGCGATTACAAGCTGCTCTGCATCTGCAAAGGAAGGCGCTTTCTCGATCTTCTTTAGCATGCCACTGTGCAGTTTGATCTTGCGGGCAGTGCAGAGTTTTTTGGCGAATACAGCAAGCTGGATGGCAGTTGGCTTTGGAAATGCCAGTTTGAGATCAAAGCGCCTCCACAAAGCCTCGTCCAAAGCGTTTGGCAGATTGGAGGTGGCCACGATGAATCCCTCACCATGCGAGTGTTCCAATTCATGCATGAAAGCGATCACGATTCGGTCGAGTTCGCCCACATCCATCGGACTGCCACGCCGTTTTGCCAAAGCATCAACTTCGTCGAACAACAGCACACACGGTGTATGCGCCGCATAAGCGAAAAGCTCACGAAGTCGGAGCGCTGTCTGCCCCAGATATGCTCCGATCAAAGAGTCAAAACGAACCAGGTAGCAAGGAAGCCCTGTTTCCATCGCGAGGGCTGCAGCGGTTGCAGTTTTGCCGCAACCTGATGGCCCATGGAAAAGCAGTCGTGAACGTCGCGGCAGGCCATGCTCAGCCAGACGAGTTCTGGCTTTCCACTCCAGGACGAGTTCGCTGAGATCTGCACGGAGAGCTTTAGGCAGTTCGAGCGACTCCATGCTAATCGGCGGCGAGAGCGGCATTAAAGTGGCTTCGACACTCCAAGCGGTAAGTGAGTGGCTCGGACTTGAGGCCGGGGCAAACTTCGCCGCTCCATTTAATGCGCTCAGAAGATCACGCTCTATACGATGATGACCACGCCCCCCCTCGGCTGTAGCCATGCGTCGCGAAATCTCCGCTGCCTTGAGCAGGTCGTGGGAGCCTATAGCTCGGAAGAGATCGATAATTTCGCGGTTTTTTGGCACCTCGGATGGTTGCACAGTGCCTCGGGATTGCCAACCTCTGAATGATCCTTTGCTTTCTCAATGGCAGCGATCAACGGCAAGGCACTCACGCCATCGCCGTCAAAGATCGCGACGCAAAAGGGTTTTTCTTCCGCGAGGAGGCCGATCGGCAGGAGCAGGGCCATGCTTTTTCGACGACTTGAGTTCGATTCCCGATAGGCCAGACCATCGTCGATCAGACCGTGCGTGCGGTGCAGGCCTTGTTTCCAGCGGACAAGCCCTGACGTTCCGAGGCTCAGCGCACAAACAGGAACTGCCGGGTGTTGAGGAGCGTCCACAGGATGCTCGTGCCCGTGGTGTCGCCTTCGGCTGCCATGTGAGCTTTAGCGAGTTCCAGTTCCCTCGGCGTTGGCTCGCGGGTGAGCATGCTTTGGAAAATGATCCGCACCCGCTCTTCCGCACTCGGCGCAGCGTTGATGCGTGAGCCGATGACGGTGAAGGGATTGCTCAGCGCGTTGATGAGCGGACCGTTGAGCAGATTGAGCGCCTGGGTGATGGAAGCATTGTCGGAGGCGTTCTCGATGGCTTCACGGTCGCTCTGGCCAAAGTCGCGGAGAAAGTGGCCGCGAGGTGCCGGGGTTTGCAGTTCCGAGGCGCGTGCCATCGCCGGCCACATCTGCCAGTAGGCTCGCATCTCATCTTCACGGTTTTTGCGCCAGGCGGCGAGCGCGCCAGCCTTGGCTTTGATCTCCGCTGGCGGCTCGGGCAGCTTGAGTTCGGGCTTCACCGCATTGTCCGGCGGCGGGGTCATGCCGGCAGACATCATCATGTCGGCAGGTTGGGCTTTGCCGGGGTCAAAGCCTTGGAGCTTGTCATAGGCCAGCTCCTTCTTGGCCTTGTTGAGGGGCTCCTCAATGGCGCGGTAGCCTTCTTCTTTGAGGCGTTTCAGCTCGACTTCATCACCCTTCTTTTTGGCGGCCAGCATGAGCTCTGGGATTTTCGTTTTGTCGAGATTGCGCTTGTTGATGATGGGTCCGATTTTTTCCATCAGCGCCACGTATTCCTCGCCGCTGCGGCCTTCCAGGCTGGTCCACATCAGGCGGTCGCGCTCCGTGGCGGCCAGCTGGCCGCGCAGCAAGGGCCGGTGATGGTCGGCGTCCTTGATGGTGAGGCCGACGACGGAGTCCCACAATTGCTCCGCCGTGAGGCGGCGCAGCAGCGGCCCGGGGAAATGATACACCTCGCCGAGCTGGAGTTCCCCGGTGCTGGCCGCGCGCTGCCAGGTCTTGGTGTTGTAAAGAACTCCGAGGAAGGCGCGCAGATCATACTTCAGCTCGCGCATGAGGCCTTCGAGGTAAGTCATCAACTGGGGATTGCTGGGCTGGACAGCGGCATTGAGATCATCCACGGGCTCGATGATGCCGTGGCCGAAGGCGCGCCGCCACAGGCGGTTGGCGATGACGCGGGTGAAATGGGGATTGTCCGGCGCGGTCAGCCATTTGGCATAGGTGTCAGCCAGCGACACGTCCTTCTCCACCTTGAGGTCGGCGGTGGCTCCAAACAGCACTGCCGGGGCCACGACATCGCCCGGTTTGGCATCGGCATACTGGTAATCATGCGGCAGCTTGAGGCCAGCGTTGTTCTCCGCGACGCCGAGGTTCAGCAGCGGGTAGTAAAGTTCGACGCCAGCCCAGTAGGCGCCTTTGTTCATTTCCTCGGCACCCTTGGCAGCGGCCCAGCCGGCCTGCACGCTCTTGCGGAAGGCATCCACGCCGATGGCATTTTTTTCTACACCGAGCCACGGGTCATTGGGGTTTTTGGAGTGTCTTGCGATGTGTTCCTCCACACGGTCCAGCCCGGGCCTGGGAAAACTGGGGCCATGACCGGCACCCTTCAAATAAGCCTCGCTCACCCTTGCTTTGAATACCTTGTCAGCCACCAGGCGGTTTTGTTGGAACGCATAGATCGCCGTGGCGTCCATGTTGTGGCTGAAGGCCGCCATTTTGTAGAAATCCATCTGGGTCCACTTGTCGAACGGGTGGTTGTGGCATTGAGCGCACTCCAGGCGGACCCCGAGGAAGATGCGGGCGGTGTTGGCAAGATTGTCCAGCGGCATGCCGCGATCCCGATGGTAGTAACCGACCGCGCCATTCTCCCAATATTTGCCGCGGGCGGAAACCAACGCGGCGACGAAGCGGTCATACGGCATGTTTTCACGCAGCGCCTTTTTCACCCACAACTGATACGCCACGCTGGCATTCCGGCTGCCAGCATCGTCTTCCTGGAGGCGCAGAATGTCCGCCCAAAAATGGAAAAAATGACTGACGTGCGCCTCGCTGCCGAGCAGCTCCGCAATGAGCCGCGCGCGCTTGTCCGGGTAAGTCGAAGCCTGAAACTCAGACGCCTCATCCAGCGTCGGCACACGTCCGGCAATGCCAAGCCAAGCACGGCGCAGAAAGGTGGTGTCGTCTATGGGAGGATTCGGTTTGAGGCCGGTTTTGGCCAGTTTCGCCTCGACGAGGGCATCAATGCGCGCGGCCGCATCCTCCCTGGCCGAAGCCACCGTCGAAAGGATGAAACAAGCGATGAGCGAAACGAAAGTGATGCAGTGCATGGGCTCTGGGGGAGAGTTGGGTGACCTCACGGCTTTTTTAACACTCGTGAGCATTTCTTTCTTGCCTGATGTGCCAGGATTTTCACCGGCAGCAGGTTTTCATGGCGCTAATGCTGAATGTTTGCGCCCTGCCGGGTTCAATCGGCATTGAGGACGACCGCAAAAGGGCTGGCTGAGGACAGGACGCGGGCTTTGTTGCCTCCCAAGAACGTCCGGCTCATCCTCGTGCTCATCACCACATCAGTTCCACTCTCTGCGCACGACCGCGTCATCGCCATCACCACGAACACCTTTGAGCTGTATCTCGACTGGGGCATCCAGATGAAGGCCCGCAGCCCCGCGCAGCAGACCTTTGTGCTCCAGCTCA